>CAUZJQ010000114.1:0-11624 GCA_963580095.1 Lentisphaeria bacterium
GTCGACAAGGCTCATCTCGAGCGCTTCATCGCCTGCGCCGACGGCCTGGTGAAATGGCAGCACGCCCATTCTGCAGAGCACACCCAGCCGCTCGGTGCAAACACCGCAGCCGCCTGCGACCTGCTGGAATCACTCAAACCGGTGATCGAGGATTTCTTCCGGCTCTGCAAGGTCGTGAGCCTCAACAAACTGCTCCGCCGCGACGACCCGGTCATCCCGGTACCGCCCGAGATTTTCGACACGACCGATGCCGCCGACGGGTATCTGAAGAACGCCCCCATCGCCCGGCCCAATGCCAACGGCGTCCTGCCGCTCAAGGACGATCTCAACCCGTATTACGCCGACACCATCCGTCGATTCATGGACGATGTGGTGACACCTCTGCCGCAGCTCAACATGGACTCGAACATGGAGGAGCTCACCGAAGCGGAGTGGCTGGCCATCGACGCGTCGTTCAACACCTACCGCAGTTGGCTCACCTCGAAATCGGGTGGTGAAGTCGAAAAGCTCAGCCTCGAGCAGCTCGCAACCTACCTGTCCGGCGATCTGCCGCAGCGGCTCGGTGCGCGTATCGATGCCGACCTGGCTGTCGGCGCCGAGCTTGCCGCCGTCAATGATCTCGAGAAACTGATTCTGCTGCAGCGCTGGTTCCTGCCGATCTGCAACAACTTCATCAGCTTCCCCCACCTCTACGACCCGAATGAACGCGCCATGTTCGAGGTCGGGCGGCTGATCATTGATGGCCGCATTTTTCAGCTCAACATCAAAGTGACCGATCCGAACAGCCATGCCGCCGTGGCCAAGAGTTCCGGTGTGTATCTAATGTATTCGGAAGTCACCAGTAGTGACCCGAAAGAGAAATTCTTCATGGTCACGCCAGTGACCAGCAGGCGGCTCGGCCGCCTCGGGGTCAACAAGCGCGGCGTGCTCTTCGATCGTGACGGTCGCGAATGGGATACGCGCGTTGTCAAGGTCGTCGACAACCCTGTCAGTCTGGTAGAGGCGATGATGGCGCCCTTCCTCAAGATCGGGGCGATGATGTCAGGCACCGTGCAGAAGCTGACGAGTAGTGCCGAGAAGCAGATTCAGACCAAGCTTACATCGACCGGTGCCAAGATGGAGAAGGGCGTGGCAGAGGGCATCACGGTGACCGAGCGCCAGGCGGCTGCGGGTTCTCAGGCCGTGGCACCGGCAGCACCCGAAGGCAAGTCCAGCCGCGATCTGTTGCTGGCCGGCGGCGTGACGATAGCCGCACTCGGTTCGTCCTTCGCCTTCATCGCCAAGACCATCGCCAGCCTCAAGCTGCACCAGGCACTGGCGGTGATGGCGTTCGGTCTCGGCATCGTGTTGATTCCGGTGATCGTCATCGCCATCTACAAGCTGTACCGCCGCAATCTCAGCGCCATCCTCGAGGCTTCCGGCTGGGCGATCAACGGCCGCATGCGTCTGACCTACCGGCTCGGCAAGATCTTCGCCCCCCGCCCCACCCGCCCGGACGGCTTCGCCTTCCTTCGCAAAGACCTCCTCAAGACCCTCGCCCACGTCGCCAAGTCGCAAAAGCAGCGACTGGAAAAGACCTTTGTAGGCGAAGGGAAAGAAAAATAGTTCGTACCACGCTATGCCAATCACACGGGCATGAGCAGCGCCAAATAGGTGCTATATCAGTTCACCATCATGCGCAGCGGATAGTCCGCGTTGCGGATCTCCAGGCGCGAGGCGAACGGCAGGGCTATGCGCATGTGGGCGCCGTCGATATAGGCGCAGCCTTCGCGCATACGACTCTCGATGATGAACGGACAGGCCACAGGCATAATGGCGCCACACAGCTGGTACTGATTGGCACCGGCACTGTAAAGCTCGCGCGATTTATACTGCAACCGTTTCGAACGGCGCGCCATGACTTTGCCTCCGGCCGAACGGATGCCACCGGTCGACCCTGCCGCCGTGCAAATCCATAAACCCGAGCCGCGATGATCTTCGGTCGCGTCGCCGACGGTGAGCTGATACTTGCTCATCGCCGACGGTGAGGCATGGGCGATGAGCACATCGTTCAACGCCAGAAAACGCAAAGGCTTGTCGTCCCGGCTCAAAAACATGCGATTCAACGGCACCGTCTGGTAAGCGCCGGACAGAACCTGGTCCAGTGCTACTTCGAAATTATCGCGGGTGACGGAACAGAAAGCACCGACACTGCGCTCGGGATCGCTGTTGACCCCGAGAATGGGTTGGGTCGTGATCTGCCGCGCTGCTTCCAGGAAGGTGCCGTCGCCACCGACGGAGATGACGAAATCGTACGGGGTGTAATCGACCTGCCGCGCGCGGTAGAATGCCTTGTAGCGCACGCCGCGCGACTGCAGCGCGGCTTCGACATGCTCGCGCGCGTCCACATGACTCTCGTGCGAGGCCAGCAGACGGGCGCGATCGGCATCAGAAAAAACATTGTGAGCATCGATCAACTGCTGACGATGCTCGTTGAAGTAGATCTGGTGCAGGCTCTTCTTGTAGATGACTAAGATGTTCAAATCAACTGGCGGGGTCAGGGGTCAAGGGTTCTTCGACCCCGGCCACCTCGAGTGGCCGGAGAAAGGCGCGTTCAACGATTAAGTTAATCCCTCCTACTGCGGTTCTTGGGGAATGATTTTGACGGCCACGTCGGTGGCCAGCTCACCGGGTCTGAGGACGAGCTTGTCGGTGGCTGTGACTGTGTCGGTGCGCAGAATTTTTCCATCCCAGGTGTTCCACCACTCCAATATATAGGTCCCGGTCGGATACGCGACGCTGACCTGGGTCGGCGCGATGGGTTCAACGCCGCCCACCCAGTTCTGCCGCCAGGTGTTGCGGCGGTTGCGCAACCACACAAAGGCAACCCCGTCCGTACGCATGCCGCTGGCTGCCAGCTCCGGCTGCGCTATGCGATAGTCCTCGAAGACATAACGTTTCACCCGGATCCAATCGAGACCACCGTTGGCGACGCGAACCTTGTGGCGCCCGGCCGGAATCTCGAGAACGAAATCCTCGTCGTACAGGGACTGCCAAATATTCCATTTCCCTTGAAAACTCCACGCTTTGCCATGACCCTCGCCAGCCGGCAGGTCTCGCTCGAGCTTCAACTCGTCATCGATCCAGATATGCAGTTTGCCGGAACGCGACACCCGTCCGACACTCACGACGAAGCGAAAAGGCCTGGCACAGTCGACCTTGAACACCGGCGGATTTCGTAAGGTCTCGTTGTCGGTGCCGTGCAGGTACTCCGAAATTTCCGTGTCGTTGGTGACCATACCGCTGTCGTGAACCATAAACTCTGACAGTGCCGGACGCGCCCACTTGGTCGATGGCAGAATCACGACGTCTGCGAAGCGAACGGTCTCGTCCTCGAACTGGACGCGAAAGCCTTTGAACTGCTGCCAAGTCGCAGTGCCGAACGGCAGGTCGTTTACGAACCGGCGCAAAGCGCCGAAGTGAGAGTAGAGGTTGAGCGGATCGATGTAGGTTGAGTGCCACCAGGGCATCGCGGCGCTGGCACCGCCACCGGCGACGGCCGCCCACATGGAATTATGCACACACCAGCCTTTCGGGTCGGTAGTCCGCGGCGGACCTTCACTATCGACGCCAAACTCGCTGAACATATGCGGCTTATCATAATATAGCCATTTCGCCTGGGTGTAGTTCGTGACCGGGTCAGCAACGCTGGAATCGTTGTTTGTATAGACATGTGTCTGTACGATGTCGATCTCCGGAATGCGCCAGCAGGCCTCCGGTCCCATGTGCGTCCACCAACTGGTCGTCACCAGATGCTTGTATGGATCAAGCGCTTTGAGCGCGGGCGCCATCGTCTGGTGCCAGGCGATCACGGTCGACTCGTCAGCTTCCGGCCAACCCTCGAATTCATTGCCGAACTCCCAGCACAGCAAATTGGTTGCGTATCCCCAGCGTGCGACCAGGTAGCGCAGACGTTTGCGATACTGCTTTTGCGCCGCCTTGCGCGTGAACCAGTCCTGCGGCTTCTTGCAGAAACCGCCGTGCACTTTGTTGTACGGATTATCCAACCACCGCTGCCCGACGAAATCCTGGTGCGTGTCGAGACAAAGCATCACATTGATCCCAAGCCTCTCCGTCGTCGCCATGAAATGATCCAGACGCGCCGCGCTCTCCTGTCGATACCGGCCCGGGCGATCCTCCCATTCGATGCCAAGGCTGTCACTGGACATCCAGATGCGGCAGCAATTCTCGCCGTTGTCCGCCATGCGCTGCAGGATGGTGTCCGGCGCTTTGCCGATATTGTTGTAGATCGGCAGGTTGTGACCGATCAGGAAACAGCCCTCGCCGTTGTCGTACTGGAAATAGTGCGGGTCTGTCTGGCTGCTGCGCAGAAAGCCACGCTTGTTACCAGCCACAACTTCGATCCGCGGCAATGCCACGGTCTTCCTCTTTCTGCCATTGACAACCCGTAACTGACAACGCATCGGGCCAGGCTCGTCGGCCGTCAGCCGGATTCTCCAGGGCTTCGCGGTGGGCTGAGGCGCCCAAGTCTCGACGCTGTCGTGGAACTGCCGCTGGAAATCAAGCATGTAAAACCCGGGATAGCTGTAGGTACGGCTGGCACTGGTGACATTGGCGGTCAGGGATACTTGATCGGGGTCATAGGGATTCTCCCATTTTCCCCCGACCTCCATACGGTATTCGAGCGTGTCGTATTGCCTGACACGGATGGTGCCATCGGCGGCAGGTGCGGCAGGATTTCCATTGACATAGAGATCGACGTCCTGCAGCCTCAGTGGTGTCCGTTTAGGCACAATGTGATCCTGATAATCGCCGTCACGCTCCCCGAAGCGCAGTCGCACTGTAGCCTGCACAGGTTCGCCGAGCGGCAGGTCATCGAAAAGCTTGGCGGCAATGATGGGGGACGTGCCGTCCATTTTGCTGCGGACCAGTCCCGGCCGGTCGAAGGCCATGTGCAGACGGCGGCCGGCATCGGTATCGATATCGATACGGCTGCCAAAGTCGGCGAAGGTGCGGCCGAGCCGGCCGCTGGGGCCGGGATGGACAGCGACCTGCTGGCGGCCTCGCTCGAATTTTCCGAGCATTTCGGCGCGAATCCAAACACCGCTGGTAAGCTCGACCTCCTCAGTGCGGGTAAAGGTTACTTCGATGTCGACACCATCTTCGTGGCGACTGAAAACGAAGTGAAAATCAATTGGCAGCGCCTCCGCGAAGTCACCCCACTTGCCCGTCTGCTCGACGACGACGCCGCCGCCATTCAAACGCGTACGGACGTCGCGGCCGTACGTCAATTGGCGGAAAACCCAGTTGTCGCGCCACAGAGTGAAGCGCAGCTCGATCTGGCAACCATCCTCGGTCTCGATCGACAAGCGGCCGGGACCATTGACGGTGACCTTTTCCGATGGCGTCTCGAGCAGGGACGCAGCATCGCCAGATTGCCAGGTGGCGGAAACCATGAGCAGAACGCACGCGTACCGTATAACGGAACGGGGCGCAGGGGTGATTGGGTTTGGCTGTCTTGCAGGTGCGGGGCTCACCAAAAACGGTACTCTTCGGCGCCGGTTAAATCAAGGCAGTCTGGGGACGCAGCGACGTGCACATTCCTGCCCGCGCTTCAAATGCATCCAATGCATATGAACTCGATGTTCACCGACGTGAGATTGGGAAACGTTTCAAGGTAACCTGCCATGCGGCCAACCTCGAGCTATGGATACAACGCACCGTCGGGGCAAAGAGAAGCGGCTTATTGGTACTTATCTTATCGCCACTGTACTTTATGGTTGCGATTGCGCCGGCAGTCATGGATCGTGCCACAGGGAGGCACCCTTCGCGTCGATAATATCAGTCCCGTTTCCCGCCAATCCGGCGACCGTACCATGTCAACCCGGCAAGCACGTGGGACGGGGAATACGGCGGTTGAAAAAAACGGCGTGGCGACGTAAGTTGTGCGATAGGTTGCCCGGTATAACCTGCCACACCATCTGATTGGTGACGTATGTCCGCTATTCGCAGTTTGTACAATCCGGCACACTTTTTTCGGCAAATATCATCAGGGTCAATCCATTCACTTCACCCAGCCTGTCCGCTGTAATGCCTCAACCACCTCGTACAGCGTTTAGCTACGGCGACCCCGACGCCTCTGCAGCCTCGACTGCGGAGGGCTCCCGTTCGCTGCAGGATGCGAATATCCTGATCATCGAGGACGAGCCGCACATCGCTGAGTTTATCGGCGAGTTTCTGCAGGACGAAGGCTGTAACGTCCATTACATCGTGCCGAACGGCTCGTCGAACGACTGGCGTTCACAACTCGACGATATCCTTGCCGGGCGCGCCGCCTGCGATTTGGTCCTACTCGACATCGTCATGCACGACATCGACGGGATGGATCTGCTCACCGAGATTCGCAGCAAGCGCGATCGCACCGAGTTGCCGGTTGTGATGATGACTGGCCTCAACGAGAGCCACATCATCGTACAGACGCTGAATCTCGGCGCCAACGATTACGTCACCAAGCCGATCGATATTCAGGTCACGATCGCGCGCATCCGCACACACCTGCAACTGAGTGAGGCCGAGGAGCGCCTTAAGGATCTGAACGAATCTCTGGAACGCCGGGTCCGCCAGCGCACCCGTGAGCTGCAATCTGTGAACCAGCAACTCGAGGAGGAGATCGGCGAGCGCAAGCGGACCGAAGAAGAGTTGGTACGGCTCGCGGCCTATCCGGAGGCGCTGCGAAAAAGTGAAGAACGCTTCCGACTGCTGGCCGAGAATTCATCGGACCTCATCTCCAAGCTTTCCGACGAGGGCGTGTTTCGCTACGTCTCCCCAGCCAGCCTGCCGCTGCTTGGTTTCCAGCCCGACGCCCTGATCGGTGAGAACGCTTTTGATCTGTGCCACAAGGATGACAACGAAATTGTGCGCAAAAGTTTTCTGACGGCGCTGGACCTTGGCCAGGCATCAACGCAGAACCACCGCATCCGCAGCGTTGACGGTACCTACAAGTGGTTCGAGACGACCTTCAACGTGATGACAACAGGCGAAACCGGGCAACCAATCGAGGTTCAGGCGTCGGCGCGTGATATCACCCAGCGCCTGCAGCTCGAACGCGATCTCAACCAGTCGCACAAGATGCAGGCAATCGGTGTGCTGGCCGCCGGCATCGCCCACGAGATCAACACGCCGATTCAGTTTATCGACCATAACACGCACTTCATCACCGACTCCGTCAATGATATCCTTTCGCTCCTCACCCGGTGCCGCTCGTTGGTCAACAATGTCAACGACCCGAATAGGGCTGATGATCTCGAGGAGCTGCGCACAGTGCTTCGCGACTTCGACGCCGCTCATTACGTCGAGCAGATTCCGCAGGCAATCAGGGAGAACATCGACGGCATCAACCGTGTATCGACTATTGTCACGGCAATGAAAGAGTTCTCGCATTCCGGCGACCAGAACAAGGCTAAGATCCCCTTCGACCTCAACAAGAGTGTACAGAACGCCGCAATCCTGGCACGCCACGAAATCAAGTACGTCGCCGATATCGAATACAATCTGTGCGACAACTTGCCGCTGGCCTACTGCTTCGCGGACGAACTCAATCAAGTGTTTCTCAACGTCCTGGTCAACGCCGCGCATGCGATTTCGGACAAGGTCTGCCCGGCAACCGGTGAGAAAGGCACAATCACGGTATCAACACGGATTGTCGACGAGGCGGTAGAGGTTTCTATCACCGACACCGGGCCGGGGATTCCGGAAGAAATCCAGGACCGTATTTTTGAACCGTTTTTCACGACCAAAGACGTTGGCAAAGGCACCGGGATGGGGTTGTCACTGGTGCATGATGTCATTGTCAGCAAGCATGGTGGGCGCCTCACTTTTGAGACCGAACCGGGCGTCGGCACAAGCTTCATCATGGACATTCCAGTCGGCGAAGAAGAGCAAACAGTGGGGGACGAATGAACAGGAAAAGGATTCTGTTCATTGACGACGAAGTCAATGTACTGAACGCCTTGCGCCGGATCCTGCGTCATCAGCAAAAGACGTGGGAAATGGATTTCGCCGAAGGTGTCGACGAGGCGCTCATTCGCCTGCAACAGCAGGCCTACGACCTCGTGCTTTCCGACGTAATGATGCCGGGCAAGTCCGGCCTCGACCTGCTAGAGATTATGCAGCGCGAGGCAGACATCTGCGATATCCCCGTCATTATCCTTACCGGACTGCAGCAGACCGATCTGAAACGCCGCGCCCTCGAACTCGGCGCCGTCGACCTTTTGAACAAACCGGTACAGGCCGAAGATCTCGAGGCACGGATTCGCAGCGTCCTCAGGATAAAGTCCTATCAGGACGAACTGCGCGAGAAAAACTACCTGCTGGAAGATCAATTGCTGCAGGCACGAAAAATGGAAATGATCGGCGTGCTGGCAGCCGGTGCGTTTCACGATATCAACAACGTCCTGGCAATCATCAGCAGCTACACACAGCTCGCCCAGCTCCAACCGGACACGCTGGAGGATTGTGTCGGAAAAATCGACGACTCGATCGAGCTTGCCAGCGAATTCATCCAACAGATCCTGGCGTTCTCGAGACCGCAGAGCGCAGAAACCCGCGACATCTGCGACCTGCCCACGATCGTCTCGAACAGTCTCAAGCTGGTGCGTCGGTGCGTACAGAAACGCGTCGACGTGTGTTGGGAACCGCCGACCGAGGCGGCACCCATCGCCGCCAACCCGACACAACTGTTTCAGATCATCCTCAATCTCTGCATCAACGCCTCACACGCCATGGACGCCAGCGGTACCATCGCCATATCGGTGAGCAACATCGAAATCGACGCTGCCAAAGCCAACGTCGTCTCGCCGAAGGTGGCGCCCGGCAACTACCTGCAGCTGGCGGTCGCCGACAGCGGCTGCGGCATGGACGAGACGATGATTGAGAACTTGTTCAACCCGTTTTTCACGAACCGGGAGACAGGCAGCGGCAGTGGTCTCGGCCTCAATATCGTACATCGCATCGTCGAAAGTCACAACGGCGGCATCGAAGTGCGAAGCAACACCGGCGACGGCACAACATTCTATATCTACCTGCCGGTCGTTGCGGAACCTGTGGCAGTATAGCTCACGGCGGTTCTGGAACGGTCGATCGGATGATGGTTTAGCTGGATGAATCCGGCGGATCGGCCGACTACTGGTCAGCGACAAGTTCGATAACCAGCTCACCGTCCGGCACTTCCGATGCACATTCCGTTCGGCCGTACTTCCGCTTGGTATCGAATACCAGCGCCACACCAGGCGATGTCGCCGGGCTGCAAAGCAGACGGACTCTCAACGTGCGTTCGTCCAGCATCAAGAAGTCAGCAGCCCGCAATGGGTAAGTCACCCAGCCGATTCCCTGCCCGTCCGGCACTGCTGTCAGTGTCTGACTATTGACTTTGATCGACGGCAACTCCCCACTGGAGGCGCTGGCCAGTCCAAGCGCCAGACGAACCCGCCAGGTCGCCGCGTCCACCGGTATTGCGGACAGCGCAAACGTCTTCTCGACAGTCAACTCCGAGCGGATCGGGTACGATGTCCAGCCGCCGAATGACAACGGACCGTGGTCCTTCACTATCACCCGATCCGGCAGCACCACTTCGACCCCGTTTGGCCGGACTATGCGCAGGACCGTCGACTCCCAACCGATCGAGTAGAGGTCGAAGCCAACGCAGACCAGAAGAAATGCCAGCGCCGTCACTCCGAGGCGGTACGCCAACGGCCGCCGATCAACCTTCTGCCGTTGCGGGCGCCGCCAGTGCCCCCACAGCAGGCCGACCGGATAGCCGGCAAAGACACAAAGCACCGGTACCAGCGGCAAACGGAAACGTGCCAACACATAGAAAAGAACAATCGAGGCGCAATAGAGCGTGACGAACCCGACGCCATACCACAGCAGCATTCGCCGGCGTCGGTTCATCAATGCCAGGATCATGCCGGCCACAGCCAGGCTCCCGAAAATTGCGAAGCCGAAAAATACCGGCGACTGCAGCAATCGATGCACCGGCGAAGGCCGGCCGGAAATGATCGACACATTGTTCGGCACCTCGACACGATTCCAGAACAGCAGAACCATGCGCCCCTTCAGTTCCAGATACGCCAGAGGCTCGCGGCTGAACCAGCGCCAGGTGTTTTCGAGCAGGGAGATGCCGCCCTCGCCTTCCGGCAGCTTGGCCTGACGATTCCATTCACCGTACGACAGCGGGTACTCCATCGGCCCCGCCAGCATCCACGGCTCGCGACCGCCCGGAGGCGATTCCGGTGTGTTGCCTAGTGCCAGCACCGACGCCGCGGCGGACGAGGCACCGACCCAGCTGCCGTGCGCCTGATAATTGACAATCGCAAACGGCAGTTGCGGCAAGTACGCTGCGGCCGCCAGCACGGCGACCGCAGCAACCGCCAGCCTCTTGCGTCGACGATGAACCCACAGTGCGAGAAACCCAATCAGTGGTACGAAAAAAATCATGTTGCCGCGGGTAATGACCGAGAATCCCGCTACCACACCGACAACTGCCCAGTACCACCATTTTCGGCGACGGCAAGCCGCAACGGAAGTGTAGAACAGCAGCATCACCCAGAAACTCTGCACCACCGCCATCAGCATGTACGGCGTGTAGAAGATGTGCATGCGCGACAGCGCCAGGATCACCGCCGCGCAAATACCGGTGCGCTTGCCGAACAGCCGTGCCGCCGCCAGACCCGCCAGCCAGATACATGCCGCTCCAAGCAGACTCTGGACAATGATGACGCCGCTCGCACCAATGCCGAACACTTTGAAAATCGCAGGCAGGAACACGGCATAGTAGAACGGCTGATAGTAGAAGCCCTCGCTGTAATCGTAGGCCCCTGCAAGCACGGCCCGCGCGTTCTCCAGGTACGTCGCCATGTCGGTCGTCGTCGCCGGCGACTTGACCAGTGGATCGACCTGCATGAGCTGCCAGCCGATGTACAGGCGCAGCAGTAAACCGGCCAGTGTGATGCCGCCAAGAACATAAAGAAATCTTCGCTTATCCAGCCGCACTGCTGTCCATCGTGGCTGTTGTGATTCGCCAGACACCTACGCCCATCACGATCGACGCAATCAGCAGCCGGCTGAAGGCCTGCTTGAACTTGTCCCTGTCCAGCTCGGCACGCTTCGTCCGCCTGACCGCCCAGTGCGCAAGTACAAGTACGACAAACATCGTGATCAAATGCTCCCAGGGCGCCCGCTGCGGCACATCCGCCAGGTGCTGCCAGATCCACAGCACCAGCCCCATCAACAACTGCAGGTCGACCGCAATGACAAACGCCAGAGTCATCACGCGATCCGCCCGACGCCACACCCGCGGTTTCAACGTGCCGCTCAGCAGATTGACCAGCGCAATCGCACATGCCGCAATCACCAGGTAGCGCCATCCAGAATGTGCGTGTAAGAGAGAATTCATAGTTGCTCCTTCAGTAAAACGTTCAACTTCGTCCGGGGTCGATTTGACTGTAGCCTATTAACTTTGAAATTCGACGGCAACGGGTTTGCCGTTAACAAAAATAATTTTATATTGACTTTATACCGTCAGGGGCTCTGAAATTAATATGCTTACCTTACGCATCGCCATCTTT
>CAUZJQ010000115.1:0-11591 GCA_963580095.1 Lentisphaeria bacterium
CTGGCGCAGATCATGCTCAATTCACTGGACCGTCGCCAGACCAATCTGGAAAAAGACTGATGCGATCGAATACTGTCATTCTCATCGCACTCGCCCTGCTCTGCGGCTGTGCGCATTACCAGATCGGCTTCACCGGCGATCCGGCACTCAACACCATCCGCATCGGCCGCATCCACAATGCCACCGATGAACCCGGACTCAATGCCTGGCTGCGTGGTGAATTCGCCGCCGGCTTCATGCGCGACGGCTCCATGAGCGTCGTCAACGACAGCACTGCCGACTGCATTCTCAACGCCACAGTGACAAACTACGAACTGCACCAGATCGGCCAGACGGAGACCGCATCGAATGACCGTGATCAGCGCCTGGCCCGGACCGTTATCTGGGCCGTCGATGTGCAGATCGAGTACACTATCGAGCGGGCTGACGGCTCGACCTATATCGAGACCACAACGGCTAAAGGCCGCGCCGAGTTTTCCGAAATCATCGACCTAGACGTCGTCCGGAAAGACGGCCTGCGCCAGGCAGTCTACGACGCCGCCGGTCAGGTCGTCGCCAACGCCACCGCCCCCTGGTAGACACCGCCGCAGATGTTGCGAGCCACGGCGGCGCTAGTTAACGGAGGCGGCATCACTGGCGTTCAGCTCCTCCGGTGTTATCCTTCTGCATGGACGCGCAACGCATAGATACGATTGTCGAGACGCACAGCCTCCCGACCTACCGCCGGCAACAGTTACTGCACGCTTTTTTTACGGAGAACTGCGCCACCTTCGACGACGTCACCACGCTGTCGAAATCACTGCGTGCCTCGATCAACCTGCCGGCAATGACCGTCCGCAAGCGCCGCGTGCTAGTCTCCAACGAGGGCAATGCCTTCAAGGCACTGGTCGAACTCAACGACGGCAAACTGATCGAGACCGTGCTGCTCAAGCCCAAGCCCGGCCTGTGGTCCTGCTGCATCAGCAGCCAGGTCGGGTGCCTGATGAAGTGCTCCTTCTGTGCCACCGGCCTGCTCGGATTCACCCGCCACCTCACCAGTGAGGAAATCACCGACCAGGTTCTGTTCTGGCGCCAGTACATTCAGGCCGAAGGACTCGACGCAAAGCTGCGTAATGTCGTTTACATGGGTATGGGCGAGCCGTTCCACAACAAGGACGCAGTCTTTGCCAGCCTGCGAGAGCTGACCAATCACGAGACCTTCAATATCGGCGCGCGCAACATCTCTGTATCCACTTCCGGCCTGGTGCCCGTCATCGAAGAGTTCACCGACCAGTTTCCGCAGATAAACCTCGCCGTCTCTCTGCATGCCGCCACCGACGAACTTCGCCAGCACCTGATGCCGGTCAACAAGCCGTATCCGCTCGAGAAACTGCGGGCGGCCATGGATTACTATGTCGACAAGACGAACCGCAAAGTATTCATCGAATACATCATGCTCGACGGTGAGAACGACCAACCCGCCCACGCCGAGAAGCTCGTGCAATACATCCGTGGCATGGCCAGGCCGCATCTCGCTCACGTCAATCTAATCGTCTATAACCCGACCGACGCAGATCATCGGGAATCGCCTCGGGCCATCGCCCGCTCATTCATGGGCATCCTCAAAGATAACGGACTCAGCGCCACCATCCGCAAGAATCTCGGGCGTGATATCGACGGTGCCTGCGGCCAGTTGGCACTGAAAGAATAGGCCTCTTAAACAAGCTGCCAGGTCACCCGGCCTCGCCACGATCAGCCACTGCCATCATGCCCCCCCCGAAACACATCCTCGTAGAAGGCGCCCGCCAGCACAACCTGAAAAATCTCAACCTGCGCCTGCCGCTGAACGAACTGACCGTCGTCACCGGCGTCAGCGGTTCCGGTAAATCGTCGCTCGCTTTCGACACGATTTACTCGGAAGGACAACGCCGCTACGTCGAGACCTTCTCGCCGTACGCCCGGCAATTTCTCGAGCGCATGGACAAGCCGCAGGTCGATCGTATCGACGGTATTCCGCCGGCGATCGCCATCGACCAGACCAATCCTGTGCGTACGTCGCGATCGACTGTCGGTACGATGACGGAGCTCAACGATCACCTCAAGCTCCTGTTCGCCCGCGCCGCCAAACTCTATTGCAGTTCCTGCGGCACCGGGGTCCGGCGCGATGCACCCGAAGCAATAGCCGGCACCATCGTGGAAATTGCCGACGGCGACAAAGACATAGTCTATAGCGTCATCACCTTTCCGGTCACAGTGCCCGACAATTTCACCGAGGCAGAGATCCTCGAGATCCTCGAGCGCCAAGGCTATACACGGGTCTGGAAGAAAAAGGGCAGCCGCCTCGATGTTGTGCAGGATCGGATCAAGCTGGGCACGGAAAGTCGCAGCCGTGTCGTCGAAGCTGTCGAGACAGCACTCGCACACGGTCAGGGGCATATGACCGCCTGGCTGCTGTCGGAGACACGCAAGACAATCGAGACCACGCGGTTCTCCGCCGACCTGCACTGCGCCGAATGTGACATCCATTACCGGGATGCCACGCCAAATTGGTTCTCCTTCAATTCCCCAGCCGGCGCCTGCGAGACCTGCCGCGGCTTCGGCCGCGTCATTGGCGTCGACTTCAACCTGGTCATATCCGATGAATCCCGGACGCTGGCAGAGGGCGCCGTCAAGGTGTTTCAGTCCAAAAGCTACATGCAATGCCAGGACGACCTCTTGCGGTTTGCCGAGATGTACGACATTTCCGTTGACACGCCCTGGTGTGAACTTTCCGATGCCGATCGTCAGTGGGTTCTCGAGGGTGAAGGCAGCGCCAGCGACGGCGTCTGGTACGGTGTTCGCGGCTTCTTCGACTGGCTCGAGAGGAAGGCCTACAAGATGCACATCCGCGTGCTGCTGTCGCGCTACCGTGCCTACCACAAATGCACCGTCTGCAAGGGTGCCCGGATCAAGCCCGAGCCCCTGCTCTGGCGCCTCGGCGACAATGTGATCCATGGAGAATTGCCGGGCCTGAATGTCCATGAACTGATGGTGTTGCCAATCGAACGCTGCAACCGTTACTTCGAAGATTTCGATCTGGGCAAGGCCCACGACGAAGCGACCACGATGCTACTGGACGAAATCCGCGTGCGCCTGCGCTACCTGGTCGATGTCGGTCTCGGCTACCTCACCCTTGACCGCCAGTCGCGCACGCTGAGCGGCGGGGAAGTCCAGCGTATCAACCTGACCACCGCACTGGGCACCTCTTTAGTCAACGCATTGTTTGTGCTCGACGAGCCCAGCATCGGCTTGCACCCGCGCGATGTCCAGCGTCTGATTCGCGTGCTCCACCGTCTGCGCGATGCCGGCAACACACTACTGGTTGTCGAGCACGACGCGGACGTCATCCGCGCCGCCGACCGTGTCCTCGACATGGGCCCCGGACCTGGTGAGCACGGGGGAGACATTGTCTTTTTCGGCACCCGCAGCGATCTGCTTGTCAGCAATGATTCGCTCACCGCAAAATACCTGCGCCATGAACGCAAAGTTTCGGATCCAGCCACGAACGCGATACAACGGGTCGACAAGAAAACGCCCTGCATAGAGGTTCTCGGTGCCGCCGAACACAACCTCAAGAACATTGACATCGCGCTGCCGCTAAATCGACTGGTATGCATTACCGGTGTGAGCGGTTCCGGCAAATCGACACTGCTGCAAGACGTCTGCTACAACGCACTGCGCAAAATCAAAGGCAAACCCGTCGACACGCCGGGCGCTCATCACGAGATCATCGGGCATGAACTTATCGACGATGTCGTTCTCGTCGACCAGTCGCCGATCGGCAAAACCGCACGATCAAATCCGGCCAGCTACGTCGGCGCCCTCGACGCCATTCGTAAACTCTTCGCGCGCACACCGCTGGCCCGTGAACGCAAGTACACGCCGGGTGCCTTCAGTTTCAATTCCGGCACCGGTCGTTGTCCGACGTGCAGCGGCAACGGCTTCGAACATATCGAAATGCAGTTCCTGAGCGACGTTTACTTGCGTTGCGTGGATTGTGACGGCAAACGCTATCGCGACGAGATCCTCGAGGTCATGCTGACCGGCACAAACGGACCGATCGCGGGGAAGTCGATCAGCGATGTTCTCGGCATGACCGTTTCCGAGGCATGCGATTATTTCGCCGGCCATCAGGACGTCCTGCGAGGGCTGTCACCACTTAACGCCGTCGGACTCGGTTATGTCAAACTCGGCCAACCAGTGCCGACGCTCAGCGGCGGTGAGGCGCAGCGGCTTAAGCTGGCGGGTCACCTGGCAGAGACGACGGGGCGTAAAAAGCGAACAAAAGGCAACCTGCTGCTGTTCGACGAGCCAACGACCGGCCTCCATTTCGACGATGTCGCGACGTTGCTCACGGCTCTACGCACGCTTCTGGATAACGGCCATTCCGTCGTGCTCATCGAACATCATCTCGATGTCATTCAGGCAGCGGACTGGGTCGTCGATCTAGGACCCGAAGGTGGTGGCGCCGGTGGTGAACTCATCTGCGCCGGGCCACCGAAAGCAGTTGCTGCCTGTGAGCGCAGCCACACGGGTAAAGCACTTCTGCAGGCGTACCACGATGGCAAACCGACCAACCATTTGCCGCTGGGCGAAGCGCCGGCGCCGTATGTCGTCAAGAAAACTGACCACATCTGCATCAATAACGCCCGCGAACACAACCTCAAGAACATCAACATAAAGATTCCCCGCGAGACCTTCACAGTGATCACCGGTATCAGTGGCAGCGGTAAAAGCACGATCGCCTTTGACATTCTGTTTGGTGAAGGTCAACGGCGTTATCTCGAATCGATCAACGCCTATGCCCGGCAGTTCGTGCAGCCGGCGTCGCGGCCGGACGTCGATTCGATTTCCGGCATCCCGCCAACCGTGGCCATCGAGCAACGGACCAGCCGCGGCGGCATCAAGAGTACCGTCGCAACCGTTACCGAGATCTACCACTTTCTCAGGCTGCTCTTCGTCAAGCTCGGCGTGCAGCACTGCCCGGATTGTGATGTTGCTATCGAGCCGCAGTCACCCGACGTCGTGCGGGCACGGATCATGAAAAGGTTTGCCGGCCGCAGAATCCTGGTACTGGCACCGCTGGTCGTGGCCCGCAAGGGGTACTACACCGATCTCGCCGAATGGGCCGGCGGCAAAGGCTACGAACACCTCCGGGTCGACGGCGAGATGGTGCCGACCGCGGAGTGGCCTCGGCTCGACCGGTACAAGGAACACGACATTGAGCTGCCGGTCGGTGAATGCCAGGTCGAAGCGCGCCGGGAGAAGGACCTTCAGGAATTGCTGACGACCGCTCTGGCAGTCGGCAAAGGAATTGTCTACGTCGTCACAGCGCCGAAAACTCGCAACAAACGACGCCCGGCACCGAAGATATTCTCGACCGTCCACGCGTGCCCGCAGTGTGGCCGCAGTTTCGACCATCTCGATCCCCGGATGTTCTCCTACAATTCACGGCATGGCTGGTGCAGCTCGTGCTTCGGCACCGGCATGGCGTTGTCCGGTTTCGACGAGGAACTCACCGGTGAAGAACGCGAATGGCGTAGCCATCGTGCCGGCGAAAACGCCGCGGTTTGCGGGGCGTGCGACGGCCGACGACTACGGCCGGAAGCCTTGGCCGTGCGCTTCGACGGTCAATCCATTGACTGGTTCACGGGCATGTCCGTCGGCGAGGCGGCGGACGGCTTCAATGACCTGACCCTCAAGAACCGTGACGCCGCAGTCGCCCGTGACGCCCTGGACGAACTGCGCTCGCGCCTCGCCTTTCTCGTGCACGTCGGCCTGCCATACCTTTCCCTTGACCGTGCCGCTCCAACGCTGAGCGGCGGAGAGGCACAACGTATCCGCCTGGCAGCGCAGCTTGGGTCGAATCTGCGCGGCGTCTGCTATATCCTTGACGAACCAACCATCGGCCTCCACGCCCGCGACAACATGATGCTGCTCGATACACTGCACGAACTGAAGCAGAAGGGCAACACAGTCGTTGTCGTCGAGCACGATGAAGACACCATTCGTCGCGCCGATCACATCATCGATATCGGTCCTGGCGCCGGGATCAACGGTGGCGAGGTCGTCGCTGTCGGCACCGTCGGACAACTCAAACGTAATAAGAAATCCGTCACTGGTCATTTCCTGCGAAAGCCGCTTCAACATCCTCTGGTTTTCAACGATCGCCGACATGCCTCGATCGCCAGGGGCGACTGTCTGCAGATCAGGCGCGCCTCGCTGCACAACTTGAAAAACATCAACATCCGCATCCCGCTGGGACGGTTGATCTGCGTCACCGGTGTCAGCGGCAGCGGCAAGAGTACGCTGGTGCGGCACGTGTTGCAGAGTAATCTGCACGGCATCGTGCAGCAACGCGGTAAAGGTCGGAGAAAGAAGGCGAAAAACAACGATCTGATCGGCTGCGCCGGCATCGAGGGCGCCGATGGCATCGGCCGTGTGCTCGAAGTCGACCAGACACCGATCGGCAAGACGCCACGATCGTGCCCTGCGACCTATGTCGGTATCTGGGACCGTATCCGCCGCCTGTTCGCGGAAACGCCGGATGCCCGCATGCGTGGCTACACTAACAGCCGCTTCTCCTTCAACGTCGCCGAGGGACGCTGTCCCGACTGTGCAGGACAGGGCATGCAGCGGATCGAGATGAGCTTCCTACCGAATGTTACGGTGTCCTGTGACACCTGCGGCGGTAATCGCTTCACGACCGAGACATTGAGCATCCGGTTCAAGGACAGGAACGTTGCGGAAGTTCTGAACATGAGCATCGACGAAGCCGTCGAGTTTTTCTCTGCACACCGCAATGTGCATCATGCGCTGCAATTGTTGCAGGATGTTGGTCTGGGGTATCTGAAACTGGGCCAACAGAGTCCGACGCTCAGCGGTGGCGAGGCGCAACGGATCAAACTGGTCACGGAGCTGGCGAAAGCCGGCGGGCGGGCTCCGGGACACACGCTGTATATCCTGGACGAGCCAACGATCGGCCTCCACATGGCCGACGTTGAGAAGTTGATACACGTCCTGCATCGTCTGGTGGATGCAGGCAACACGGTTGTCCTGGTCGAGCACAACCTCGACATTATCGCCGAGGCCGATTGGCTGATCGACCTGGGACCTGAAGGTGGCAACGGCGGCGGTGGAATCGTCGCCCAGGGATCGCCGGAGAAGGTGGCCAAAAAGACCGACCGCTCGCACACCGCCGAGTTCCTGGCACCATTTCTGGCATCGAGAGGCAGGCTGTCGAAACCCGCGCATTTTCAAGGATGACCTGACTTGACATTAGGTTCTCGCAGGTTGATGGGGCCGGGCGTGATCACAATTGTTGGAATGGGACATTGGCAGGCTATTTGAACTCCATCCTTTCAACCGAAGGTGGGCAATAATTGGAATAATTAGCGGGTCACTTCATTCGAAATATGCGCCTATAGGGCAGTAGGCCGTTATAATGGGCAACGACGATCGCAAGACCAACGAGCAAGGTCCCGTGCTACTCGAAATCCGACTGTCGCGGGAATAAGTTAACGTGCGATGGCACACGTTGACAAATCATGGGACCACCAGCAACTGCGGGCTGCATCGTTAGGCCCTGGGGAAGCCCATGTGTGGTATGTCGACACCGACACGGCCGGATGGCCGATCGAGGACCTGGCGACACTGCTGTCGCAGGACGAGACCGCACGGGTCGACCGCTTCAAATTCGACCATCTGAAGCGGCGGTACACGATTTCGCATGGTGTTCTTCGGCAACTTCTAAGTCGGTACACGGATACAGCGCCGAATCTGTTGCAGTTTGTGCACAATCAAAATGACAAGCCGTCCCTGGCCTGTGGTTCGGTACAATTCAACATCTCCCATTCCCGTCACGAGACATTGCTGGCATTCACTGCAACGCAGACGATCGGCGTCGACCTGGAGATTGTCAGAGACAGCGTGTCCTGTCTCGATATTGCCCGGCGTTTTTTCTCCGCCGCCGAGGTTGGCGTGTTGGCCGCGACACCGAAAACTGAACAACGATCGACTTTTTTTCGCTGCTGGACGCGCAAGGAAGCCTACGTCAAGGCCAGGGGTGACGGCATTGCTGCGGCCGCGAGCACATTTACTGTTTCCCTCGAACCGGACCGACCGTCATTGATCGACGGCATAGATGACGACCTCGATTGGACGCTTACCAATCTGCCGGAGATCGAATCGTTCAAGTCAGCGTTGTGTGTCCGCGGCAGCGTCGATCGTATTCGCTGCTTTACGCTATTGCCGTGACGAACTGGAGAAGATGCGGATGAAGCTCAGTGTCATTGTCCCAACGCACAATCGCCCGCAGTCCCTGGGCCGGACCCTGGCGGCGTTGTCGTCACAGACGATCGACCGTGACGCTTTCGAAGTCATCGTGGTGGATGACGGATCAACGATGGAAAATCGGACAGCCGGCGAGGCGATCACCGCAGAGTACGGGTTTACCTGTATTGCCCAACAACAAGCCGGTCTTGCTGCGGCACGGAACGCAGGCGCCGAGCGCGCGACTGGCCGTGTCCTTTATTTCCTCGACGACGATGTCGTCCCGCAACAGGACGCACTCGACGAACTCCTGCAGTGGCATGAGCACACCGACAAGCCGGTCGCGGTGCTCGGTTCCCTGCCCTTTCCGGAGGAGATTCGCAGGAACCCGTTCATCTGGTACCTGGACCACTGCTGCCACTACGAACCATTCCGCCATCCGGAGAAGTATCCCGGCGGCAAGCCGCTGCCGCCAATGAACGGTAATTCCTCGATCGAACGTGAGACTTTTTTCGAGCTTGGCAAGTACGACGAGCAGTTCCGCCAGTACGGTGCGGAGGACAACGAGTTAGGCATCCGGTTGATCGAGGCGGGCATCGAGGCGCTGTACAACGAAAGGGTCGTCGGTCATCACTATCATCTTAAAAGCTTCGAGGAATACTGCGGGGACCAGGAGAAGGCGGGCGAGTCGATCATCCGGCTGTATCGTAAGTATCCGGTGATTAAAGACCACAAGAATATCGACGTGATGATCGCACCGTTCAGCGAGCTGCCGCTGCGCAAGAAAATACGTCGAGTGATCATGCAGGCAACTCTGGCGCTGCCGGCAGTGCTGTGGGCACCGCGCTGTTTCATCCAACTGTTCGGGCACTGCTACGGCATGCGACGGCTGCTGGCGCCGGCTTATCTCTGGGTTTCACACTATCACTATGCCGTGGGCATGCAGCGCGGGCTGGAACAGACATGAGACAGCCGCCCATCCTGATGTATCACTGGTTCCGGCGTTGCAGCGAACTGTCACAGAGCCGTTCGCCGCAGTTCGAAATCACACCCGAGCTCTTCGAGCGGCAAATGACGTGCCTGCGCCGGCGCGGCTACGAATCTGTTTCCCTGTCGGAGATGTTTGGCGGCGGGGCACTGCCGCAGAAACCAATCGTCATCACGTTCGACGACGGCGCGCTGGATTTCTGGGAGTTCGGTCGACCGATCCTGCAGGCCTGCGGGTTCACTGCGACACTGTTCGTGGTAACACAATATGTGGGGACCGAAAGCAGTTGGGAGGCGGATGTCGGCGAACCATCCCGACCGCTGATGGACTGGGACCAGCTCCGCGCGCTGGCGGCGGCGGGCTATGAGGTCGGCTCGCACACGCATACCCATCGAGAGTTGCCCCGACTTACCGACGATGAGGTTGCCGGTGAACTACGTGAGTCACAAGCAATCCTCGAAGCAGAACTGGGCGCGCCGCCGACATGGCTGGCTTACCCGCGCGGCCGCTATAGTTCATCCCACAAAGCCGCAGCAGCAACGGCCGGTTACCATGGTGCCTGCGCCATAGCGCTGAAGTACCGCGACCTGGGTTACGGTGATCGATACGAACTCAAACGGATGACCATCAAGGGTACAGAATCGATGACCCGATTTCGCCTCCGCCTGCTGGCGGCACACTTTGTGCGATATAACGATTCAGTCGACCACGGTTTACAATCAATCGACTGACGTTTACCTTTGCTACGCTTACAGTTACGTTTAACGCCACGGGGTGTGGCTGACATGGCCGAAAGCGAACAGACAGGCGACAACATGCAGGCGAACGCGCGCCGGGTAATCTCGTTTGTGCTGCCGGTGTACAACGAAGAAGGAAACTTGCCGGCATTGTATGAGAAAATCACTGCAGCCGTAACCAAGTTGTCAGACGATTATGAACTGCTGTTTGTCGACGACGGCAGCACAGACGGGTCGCTGCAGACACTCGAGACTCTACAGGCGAACGACAAGCGCATTTCAATTATCCAACTGCGCCGCAATTTCGGCAAGGCTGCCGCATACAACGCCGGATTCGAGCACACGAGCGGCGATATCGTAATCACGATGGACACCGACCTGCAGGACGATCCGGATGAAATACCCCTGTTCATCGAGCAAATCGACCGCGGTTTCGACATGGTCTGCGGCTGGAAACACAAGGGCAAGGGCTCGATGGAAAAATCCCTGCCGTCGAAATTATTCAATCGTGTAGTCCGCGCAGTCACAGGTATTTCGCTGCACGATTTCAATTGCCCGTTCAAGGCCTATCGCCGCGAGGTGCTGGATGAAATCGACGTGTACGGCGAGCTGCACCGCTACATACCGGTGCTGGCAGTATCGCGCGGCTTCACAATCACCGAGGTAAAAATAAAGAATATGCCGCGCACTTGCGGTGAGTCGAAGTACGGATTTGAACGGTATATGCGCGGCATGCTCGATCTGCTGACAGTGCTGTTCATCACGCGATTCGCGAAACGCCCGCTGCATTTTCTGGGCCTCGCCGGTCTGGTTTTCTGCTCCACAGGCTTTGCCATCCTGTCGTTCCTGCTCGGTGCGCACGTGCTCTACAATTTTGATGTTCTGGCCGACCCCACCTGGAACATTCACAACCGCCCTCTGCTGACTCTGGGGCTGTTGCTGCTGATTATGGGTGCACAATTTTTCTCGATCGGCCTGTTAGCTGAGCTGCTGATCACCATGAACGCGACCAGCGGCAACGGATATTCCGTCAAGAAGATCAGGAAACGCTCCTGATGCCGATGCCCGCGCGCCCCCTGCGAATTGCTGTCATCGGGCTCACCCATCCATTCCGCGGCGGCATTGCACATTACACCACCGTGCTATGCCGGGCCCTGGGGGCCAAGCACACGACCCAGCTGTTTGCCCTCAAGCGCCAGTATCCCGGGATGCTGTTTCCGGGGTCAACGCAACTGGACAATTCCGACCGTCCGATCGAAATCGATCACCAGCCTTGCCTCGATTCACTCAACCCTTTTTCGTGGTTTGGAACGTATCGCCGCATCCGGGAGTTCCAGCCGGACCTCCTGTTGATCTCCTGGTGGCATCCGTTTTTGGCGCCGGCTTTTGGCAGTGTGGCCCGGCTCTGCCGGCGATTCGCCCGCATCCCCGTTTGTTTTCTGTGCCACAACGCACTACCGCACGAGCGATCGTGGATCGATAACGTGCTGCTGCGTTACGCTTACAGCACTGCTGCCGCTTTCATCGCCCATTCCCAGGAAGACGCCGACAATCTGCAACTCTTCCGACCAGACGCC
>CAUZJQ010000116.1:0-11394 GCA_963580095.1 Lentisphaeria bacterium
CGGCCTGCAACAGCGCCGGCAGATGACGCGGCACACCGTCGAGCCGAGAGGCTCTTTTCTTGCCGGCACACTCGTCGGCCTTGATCTCCTCCCATTGCCGCTCGACACCGGCAGCGTCATCAACGGTAGTGTCACCGAAGACATGCGGGTGCCGCCGGATGAGTTTCTCGCAGATCGTCCGCGCCACGGTCTGCAGGTCAAAACGATCGGTCTCACGCGCTATCTGGCAGTGGAAGACAATCTGCAGCAGGACGTCACCCAGTTCGTCAGCCAGATGCTCATCGTCGCCGTCGTCGATGGCGTCGAGTAGTTCGTAGGCTTCCTCGATGAGGTAACGCTTGAGCGTCGTGTGGTCCTGCTCGAGATCCCAGGGGCAGCCGTCGTCGGCACGCAGGCAAGCCATGATCTGCACCAGCTCGGCGACCCAGTCATTGACCGGGCGGCCGACGGCGGATGCTGGTCTGTCGGAAGATTCTGGCATCTCAGAAAGCGGCCCCTTCGCCGGTAGTAATCGGAGTCTTGACCAAGGCGAAAAAATCGGCCCGGTCGCTGTCGAAGCCAGGGGTAAAAGCGGTTGTCACTGCCCCGATCCCTCTCACTGATTTGGGCTTTCCAGACATTGTTCCACTCCCCCTGGCAGGGTTGTATGCATTCATCTTATTCTAACGTATATTGCTGGCAAATCATCCCGATCCTTCCCACAGTTTTGTAAGCCCTCGAAGGACTTCAGGTGTATGAAAAGCGAACGGCTCGAACTCAGCACCAACGACGTCAAGCTGGCGGATCAGATCCTGGAATCGATCCCCGATTCCAGCGAAAAAATGCTCCAGATCACGCAGCGCCTGCTCAATCGTGAACGGCAGCACGGGCGTTACATCGTGCGCGACCAGCTAGCCCGTGGCGGCATGGGTGTGATCTATACCGTCTACGACCAGGATCTGCGCCGCACGACAGCGATGAAGGTTCTTCCGCCACAAATACTGCACCAGGAGCCCAAAGTCAGTGCATTCATCGAGGAATCCCGGATCACGGCGCAGCTCGAGCATCCCAACATCGTACCGATTCATGAGATCGGCGTGATCGAAGGCAGCTCTCTGCCGTACTACACGATGAAGCTGATTGACGGCGAACCGCTCACGAACGTCATCAAGATGGTTGCCCGCGAAGATCCGGATTATGTGCGGCACTACACCCGACACCGCCTGCTGGACATTTTTCTGAAGGTTTGCAATGCCGTGGCGTACGCCCATTCGCACGGCGTCATCCACCGGGACATCAAGCCGGAAAATATCATGGTCGGCAAGTTTGGTGAAGTGCTTCTGATGGACTGGGGCCTGGCCAAATACGTCGATGCAGACGACAACACGGCATTCGAAGAAGCACAAGACAGCTCGCAGATCATCGAGCACAACCCCAGCCGCACCGAGGACGGTGTCATCAAGGGCAGCCTGGCCTACATCGCGCCGGAACAGGTGCTCGGCGAACCGTCCGCAATCGACAAGAAAACCGACATCTTCCTGCTCGGCGGAACGCTGTACCAGATTTTCACGCATTTACCGCCGTACGAAGGCGAGAACATGATGGATGTTCTGCAGCGCGCCGAACTCTGCCAGTACGAGGTGCCGTCCAAGCGCAATCCGCGCGCCCAGATTCCGAAAGCAGTCGAACGTATCATCCTGCATGCTATGGCACCGACCAAGGACAAGCGCTACGCAAGCTGCCAGGACCTGATCGACGACGTTGAAGCGTTCCTCGCCGGCAGACGTTCCGGCGGTATCCGGCAGTTCCGAGTCGGTCAGGAGATCATCAAGGCCGGCGATGACTCGAAAGAGACGTTCGTCATTATCAGCGGCAAGGCCAAAGTTCATCGCAACGTCAACGGCCGAAACATGACGATTGCCGAGATCGGTGCGGGCGAAATCGTCGGCGAGATGGCCGGAATCGGCCAGGGTGCACGCACAGCGACGGTCACAGCAACCGAAGACACAGAAGCGCTGATCATCACGTACGAACTAATGCTGGACGAACTGCGCAAGTTGCCGCCGTGGATGGAGAAGATCGTCTTCTCGCTCGCCGATCGTGTGCGCATCAACTCCGGTTACCTGCACCCGCTGCTGCTGGAGAACCGGATTTTCCCGCTGGTCAACCAGCTGTTTTTGATTTATGCCGGCGCCCACGTCCAGGCGGAGCCAGATACGCCAATTTCGTACCCGCTGAAGGATGTCGTCAATGAAGTTACGATGAATCTCGGTCTCGACATGGCGAGCACTACGAAAGTCATCGACATCCTCGCCGAGGAAGGCCTGTGCGTCAATGTTGCCGAGCAACTGTCGATCCCAAGCCTACAGGACCTCGCATTGTTCAACGACTACTGCCGCTGCAAGATGGATATCAACACGGGCGTTAAGAAGATCAAGAAAATACAGCTGACAAAGGAAAAGGATTCCTGCTTTCGCCGAATCGTGCGCCATTTGCACGAAATCGATGTCTGAGCGCTCAATGCTGCTGCAGGACACGTAAAAGAGGCCGAAAAGTGCGAATGCCGCTGTGGAGCTAAGATCGTCCACGCGAACATACAGTACCCATCGACTTTTCACCCGTGACCGCCTGTCGCGGAAAGAGTCGGAACGCTCGTCGACGACGTGGTATGTGATCGCGTCGCGCGGAACATCCATCCCCCCGACACTGCAGTGATTCTGTTTTCATGGCGATCGGTTTGTCGCGTCGAATTTGCGACGTAATCCGCAACAAACTGCGGGCAAATGTGAAATCTATAGGGGACCCGCTACATTGGGACTTGGGTCGTTACGGCCGAAACAACAGGACAAGGAGTCGAAGAATGTACGTTGGTCGAATCGTTGCCGTCGGGCGTAATGCCAACGGCGCAGCATGCGGGTTGTACCGGGTTTCATCCCGTTCATTCCCGAACCGCGAAGCCAGGATCCTCGAGAACAGCGTCGCTATCCTGCCGAAACCCGGGCACGAAGACGATATTTACAAAAACCCGTACATCGCCTACAATTGCGTGAAGCTGGTTGGCAGCCATGCCATCGTGACCAATGGATCGCACACCGATTTCATCGCCGAGAAAATCGCCGCCGGCCTCAGTCCGCGCGACGCACTTTCGACAGTACTGCTGGCGATGGACTACGAACACGACAGCTACAACACACCGCGGATCGCCGCCGTCATCGACAATGAGGCAACAGCCTGTCTCGGGATTGTCACCGACCGGGCGCTGCTGGTGACGACGATCGATCTGGCACCGGGCACAGCGCACTACGTCGCGACCTACGAACACACTGTCCCGGGACAGTACGGCGACACCGACTTCGACGTCGCCAAC
The DNA here is from genome assembly GCA_963580095.1 of Lentisphaeria bacterium. Taxonomy (GTDB): domain Bacteria; phylum Verrucomicrobiota; class Lentisphaeria; order JABSQK01; family CAJWLW01; genus CAJWLW01. The sequence goes on from CAUZJQ010000116.1 coordinate 3,347, forward strand.
GCCGACGAGGCGTGCCAATACATCATCGGCCAGGGCGTCTTCGCCGAGCTCGAACGCCCGATCACCGCCGCCTGCGCCGTCGCCGACGGCAACAGCTTCCAGATTGCCATTGCGGATGCGTGAGAGACACGCTTCCATATTGATGTTGTTTGCAGGTGGGGTCATCCTTGACCGCCGGCGCGACGCTACAATGCCGGTCATCTTTTGTGGGACCGACACGACTTTATACCGCTGAATACCGCGCAAGAGCAACCAAGTATTTCATCATTACTGCGACCGTTCTGCCGCCAGACTGATAGCCGGCGCCCCCGCCTTCCTGCACTCGTCGATGACCGACATCAGGGTGTCGTGGCGCGAGGCGGCATCCGCGATGATAACCACCGGCCGGCCGGTGGCACTCACCTGCTGCCGCACCATCGCTCCGAGTGACGGCAGCCGCAGGGCCTTGCCTTCCATGTACAGATTTCCGTGAGCATCGATCGAGATCAGAATGTTCTCGCGTTCCAGGCTGATCGCCGTCGCCGCAGCAGGACGATCCACGGTGACGCCGGTCTCCGCTACGAAGCTCGTCGAGACCAGGAAAAAAATCAACAGGATAAACACCATGTCGATCAACGGCGCAACGTTGATCTCCTTAGCCTCTGTGTCGATGGTAATACGGCTATGACGTAGTGCCATGAGCTTCCCTGATGCAGCGGCTCAACACGAACCGTGTTTCCTCCAGCTTGTCCAGCAGTTCCTGCTCACGCCGGCTCAAGCGCATTTCCCCGTAGATTCCGATCACGACAATCAGCAGCCCGGCCTGTGTCGTCAACAGTGCTTTGCCAATACCACCGGCGAGCATGCCGGGCTCCGATGTCCCGGTATGGGCAATGACCATGAAAATCTCGATCATACCACCCACCGTGCCGAGCAATCCAAGCAACGGTGCGCTGTGGATGAGGGCGCGGATAAAATCACGCGGCGGCGCCAGTTGCCGTTGCGACTCGGCAATCGCCAGTTGCAGATCTCCGGCACGCGACGCCGGTGGGCTGGCAGCAACGCGTTGGAGGATCCGCGCCTGCAGCCCGCGAAGATCGTCACTTCCAGCCGACGCCCCCTGACACATCGCAGCGCCGGCACGCTCCAGAACCGTGCTGGTCGCGAACCGATGCTCGCGCAGGCACAGAAACCGGTAAACTAATGACGTCGATATGACAACACAGCTCACCACCAACAGCCACATCACCGAGCCACCCTGGTCCATAATGTTCAGAATGTCCACCATCGTCCCTACACCTTGCCGACGCGCGCCGATAAAACGATCAACGCCAATTGCTCCATATTCGCGACGATCTTCTTGGCCTGCCGCGACAGGACCGCATGCAGCAGTAGCAGCGGTATGGCGATCGCCAGACCCACCTGAGTAGTCACCAGTGCTTCGGAAATGCCGTCAGCCAGAAGTCGTGCATTCCCAGTGCCGTGTTGGGTGATCACCTCGAACGTCTTGATCATGCCGCCAACAGTGCCGAGCAACCCGAGCAACGGCGCGATCGCCGCAAAAACCGCCAGAGTGCTTAAATGCTTCTCGAGCCCCGGCAACTCGGCGATGATCGCCTCCTGCATGGTTTCCTCGACGTCGTCGCCGCGGCGTTGCAGCGCTTCAACACCGCGCGTCCACAACCGCGCCATCGGGGCAGGCGCCTGCTTGATCGAAACGACGGCTTTCGCAGTACCAGACTTCAGCTCACTGGCGATCGCTCCAAAGGTTCGCGCGTGACCGCGCGACAGACGGTAGTATACGATGCCGCGCTCAATCAACATCAGCAACGCCAGCAACGCAATGGCAGCCAGCGGATACATTACAATGCCGCCGGCCTTGAAGTAGTCGCGAAACGTCTTGCGACGCTGCAGGCTTTCCAACGCCATGCCGCCGGACACGTCCAACACGACGGGCACGGGATCCGCCTGCATCGCGCCATCGAGCACCTTGCGATAGGCAACAGGCAAACGCGACACAACGGTCGGCAGTCCGCCCGCCGGGCTCAATTGCAATACGCCGGTCAGTCCATCGTCCACCGCAATGCCACCAAGCAGACCGACCCGTACACTCTCGGCTTCTCTCGGCTCGCCATCCTGATCATAAGTCTGCAGCTTCGTCCGCACCGCCAACGTCGCAGCTTTCAAGTATGACGCATACGCCTCGTGCAAAGTCTCCCCGCCACTTTGCAAAGGCGCAGCAGCAGCAAACTGCTCCGGCAGCAGCAGCGCCGCGTCGGGTCCGCTGACGCCCTGCAGCAAGGGATACAGTTTGCCGAGTTCACTGAGCTGATAGTTCAGAATTTCGACAATCTTCTGCCGCTGCGTCTTCCACTGCTGCAACTCAGTCCGTGCAGACCTCAAATCTTGACGGCGCTGGTTGACCGCAGACCACATGCCCTGCTGTGCGGTTGCAACGCGACGCAATTCCCGGCGCAGATCCTGCAGGGATTTGTGGTTCGCCTGCCTGGTTTCGGACACCTTGTTGCGGTACTCAAACAAGGCCTGCCGTTCCGTCTCTATCTGAGCCTGTAACCGCTCGATACCGGCAGCAACGTCGGTAGCGCCGGCATGTGCCAGAACAGCGACCAGACAACAAAGCAGTACACATCCCAGCTTCATTGCGACAATGTTCCGGTTGGTACGACAATCACCCGCGCCGGCACCTCACGGCGCACCACACGCATCGCCGCACGCAGATATGCTGTCCAGTCGTCATCCAAGGGCACCCAGACACCGCTGTTGTCGCGCATCGCGCAGGTGCCGCCCGGCGCGACGTAATATTCGTAGACGCCGCCCAAGCGCAAAAGATCAACGCGCCTAGAGACGCCCTCCGTAGTGATCTCCGCTTTGCGAACTGCGCAAACCGTGGCGTTTTCAGCAAGCATCAGGTAGTTGTTGAAAAAGACAGCAAGACGGTTCGCCAATGACTCGCCGTCCGAAACCGGCGCGATCTCACTGCTGCCGAAAAGGATGGGACAGGCGTCAATAGTGCGGTCGAAAGCATCCGTCCAACTGGACACCGAGAACTCCAGCGTCCCCTGTTCGGCACTGGCTGCTTTGCGTTGCGTAGCAAGCTGGTCCAGCTCGCGGACAATAGCGGCAAATTGCTGCTGGACCTCTTCGAGGCTTCCCTGAGACCGCTCTAACTCCTTCTCGGCAATCACAATTTCCAGCTCAAGCTGCTGCCGCTGCTCATGCCACTGCGAATCGAGCGCTTGCCGTGCTGTACGCAATTGCCGCAACTCCGCCGCCAACCCGAGCAATCGGTCAACGTCGTTCGCCGACGCCACCAACCCCAGGCAAAACACCATCGAAATGATCCCCAACCGCCCCATCTTCGCTCCAGACTATTGCAGCGTCTCCTTCTGCAACACAAGGATTTCCTCAATCCCCGTCCGCGCCAGAGCCAGCATATGATCCAGCTCCTGTCCCGAGAACGGATCGGCTTCCGCTGTGCCCTGCACTTCGATGAATTTACCACTGCCGGTCATCACAATGTTCATGTCCACATCGGCAGCGGAATCCTCCTCATAGCACAGATCGAGCAACCCCTCGCCGCCGCACAACCCGACGCTGACAGCACCCAGCGACTCGTTGATCGGCAGCGATGAAATCTCGCCGGCCGCGAACAGCCGCTTCATGGCCAGTTGCAGCGCAACACTCGCACCGTTAATGCTGGCACAGCGAGTGCCGCCGTCAGCGTCGAGAACGTCGCAGTCCACATACAGCGTCCGCTGCCCGACCTTTCGAAGATCGACAACGGCCCGCAGCGAACGGCCAATCAACCGTTGAATCTCCGTCGCGCGTCCGTCCGGCCGGCCGTTATCCCGCGACTTGCGCCGGTCACCCGCCGCCGGCAGCATGCGATACTCACTAGTCATCCAGCCGCCCGGCACCTTCTGCTCCTTCATCCACCGCGGCACCTGCTTCACATCGGAAACCGAACAAATCACCCGCGTCTTGCCGCAGGTCACCAGCACCGATGCCAGGGCATTCACCTGAAAATCCAACTCGAAGCTCATCGGCCGTATCTGATCCGGCGTCCTGCCGTCGCATCTGCTCATAATCTCTCCTTACTTTTGTCCCGAAACGGTGACGGTGACGGTGCGCCCGAAGGCGTGGTTGCGGTGTTCGCAAAGGTAGATGCCCTGCCAGGCACCCACAAGAAAGCAACCGTTGCTGATCGGTATCATCAGGGAACTGCCCAAAAGAGCTGCCTTCAAGTGCGCCGGCATGTCGTCCGAACCTTCACAGGTATGCCGATAATACGGCACGTCTTCTGGAACCATCGCGTTGAAATGACTCTCGAAATCGGTACGCACTGTCGGGTCGGCATTTTCGTTCAAGGTCAGACTCGCCGACGTGTGGTGGATGAACACCTGTGCGATACCGACTTTGAAATCCCCCAGTTCCGGTACCTGCTGCTCGATCTCGCCAGTGACGAGGTGGAAACCGCGGCGGTATCGCGACAGGGTAAACGTCTTTTGCAGCCATTCTGTCATTGGTCAGGTTAGAATACGGGATCATCGACCATTTGCAAGCATACCTACGAGACCGGCGTGACCGGTCGAAATGATCGGTATCAGGCACTATTGTTACTTGTTATGAACGCCCCAAAAGACAAGCCGGAAATGCCGGCACGCAACGATGTCTGGCGCATGTTCGATCGCATCGCGCATCGTTACGACCTGCTTAACCACCTCCTGTCGCTGGGACAGGACATCCTGTGGCGACGTATGGTCGCCCGGCGCCTGGCTAGGGCCGGCGGCCGGCACGTACTCGATATCGCCACCGGCACCGGCGACCAACTGCTCGCCATGTGTAACCGGATGCCGGAAATAGAAACCGCTATCGGCCTCGACCGCTCGCCGCAAATGCTGGCCAACGGCGCCCAAAAAATCTACGGCCATCACGATGCCGACAAAATGGCTTTGGTTCTTGGTGACGCTCTGGAACTGCCGGTGCGTTCCCAGTCAATCTGCCTGGCAACTATCACCTTCGGCATTCGTAACGTCACCGAGACCGGCCGCGGTCTCAGCGAAATCGCCAGAGTCCTGCGACCGGGCGGTCAGGCCGTCATTCTGGAATTTTCGCTGCCCGCTAACCGGCTGCTGCGGCGGCTTTATCTTTTCTATTTCAGGAATATTTTACCAAAACTCGGTGGGTTGATCTCCGGAGATTCCTACGCCTATCAATACCTCAATGAAACCGTCGAAACCTTTCCTTACGGCGCCGCCTTTGGCAAGCTGATGACGGATAACGGTTTCAGTGCGGTGACTGCAACGCCATTGACGTTCGGCGTTGCGACTCTCTACCAGGGCGTCAAGTAGACTATGGACCTCGTCCAGGAACCAGTACAGGAAAAATTTCAGCTGGCCGAACAGATTCAGCAGCTACTCACCAGCAACGGCGAAAAAGCCGCCGCAGGCCCCACCCTGGTGCGTGTCGCCGTCGAGATTCGACCGACCGACCCGCTAGCCTGGCTCGCGGTCCAGCCGCACGACGTCAAGACCTACTGGTGCGACCGTGAGCACCGGCTCGAAATCGCCGGCGTCGGCATCGCCGCCCAGGAACCCACCAGCGCCGATACCAGCGAGATGCTTCAACGCCTGCGTTCGCAACTCACCACCGACAATGGCACACGTTGGCTCGGCGGCTTCAGCTTCGACGGCCGCGACGCTAACCAAAACGACACCGACTGGGGGTGGTACGGCCGTGGCCGATTCATCGTCCCGCGGTTCGAGGTCATCGCCGAAAACGGCATGCAACACCTCGCCTGCAACCTCCGCTGCGACAGCAACGGCGTCACCTTCGACGACATTCAGTCGGCCCTCAACGATCTCGATGCCATCCGCCATCCCGCCGACACGGCAGATATGCGGCTGCCCGCCGTGCTCACCCGTGACGACACACCGGGGCTGAAGGACTGGACGCACAACGTCGAGGCCGCACTCGAGGCTATTTCACGCGGCCATTTCGACAAGGTCGTGCTGGCGCGCCAGACGAGATTCCACCTCGACGGATCGCTGGCTGCACCAGCATTGCTGCACGGGTTGCGCGAGGACACGCATCACTGCTTCCTATTCTGCTTCCAGCCGCGCCGAGACGTCGCATTCTTCGGTGCCACGCCGGAGCTGCTGTATCGCCGCATCGGCCGTCAGCTTACCTGCGAAGCCATCGCCGGAACACAGCCGCGCGGGGAATCCCAGAACGAAGACCTGACGCTGGGCCGGGAACTGCTGGCCTCAGAAAAGGACAGACGCGAGCACCGATTCGTCGCCGAACACATCCGCGAACGCCTGGTACTCCTGGGTAAATCTACCGATTTCGATGAACCAACGCTGCTGCGGCTGGCAAGGATTCAGCATCTGCAGCAACACTTCGACACCGGTCTCAACGCCGAAGTCTCGGACGCCGACATCCTCGCGGCACTGCATCCGACCCCCGCAGTCGGCGGCAGCCCGCGCAATACGGCACTGTCCTGGATCAAGGAATTCGAACCATTTTGCCGCGGCGCCTACGCCGCACCCGTCGGCTGGATCGATCGCGATAATGCGGAATTCGCAGTCGGCATCCGATCCGCACTTTACCAGAACGACGTACTGTCACTGTTCGCCGGAGCCGGAATTGTCGACGGATCTGTCGCTGCCAGGGAGTGGGCCGAACTCGACAGCAAGATCGAAACTTTTCGGCGCCTCCTCGCCGCACCGAACTGATGCCGCATACCAGTGAAACTGGTTCCGGTAACCTGCACTGGGCTACCGCACTTCTGAGCGAACTCGCGGCGCACGGTGTCACCTATGCCTGCCTGTCGCCTGGGTCCCGCTGTACACCGCTGACTGTTGCCGCCGCTCACAGTGAGACGATCGAAACACTCGTGCACTACGATGAGCGCGGCGCCGCCTTCCACGCCCTCGGATACGCCCGTGCGACCGGTCGCCCTGCAGTGCTGATTTCCACCTCAGGTACAGCCGTCGCCAATTACCTGCCGGCGGTTGTCGAAGCCTCCGTCGGGCACCTGCCGCTGCTGGTGATCACCAGTGACCGGCCGCCCGAACTGCGGCAGACCGGAGCCAACCAGACGATCGACCAGGTCAAAATTTTCGGTGGCTACACCCGCTGGTACTTCGAACTGCCGTGTCCAACCAGCGACATCGACGTGGGCCTAGTCCGCTCGACCGCCGCCCAAGCCGTATACCGCAGCCACGGCGCGCCAGCCGGGCCGGTCCATCTCAACTGCCTGTTCCGTGAACCCTTCCTGCCCAAGGACGCAGACCTGCCGGCAGTAGCGGAAGACCCGAAAATAACGTATTACCCGCCCGTCCGGTCACCAGCACCGGAGGCACTTGACGCGTTGGAAGGCCTCATCGCAGACAGCACAAGTCGACTGCTTGTCGCCGGTGAATTGCGCCAGGACGATGTCCCCGCCGTCCGCCGGCTCGCCGAACATCTGCAGTGGCCGCTCTACGCCGACATCGCCTCAGGGTTGCGCCTCGGCGCACCGCCCTGCCGCATTGCAGCTGAGGCTGCGGCTGCCACATCGCCGGATCTGATCCTGCACGTCGGCGGAAAACTGGTCTCGAAGCAAATACAAAGCACCGTCGCAGCATGCCGCGGCACTGTCGTTCAGGCACTGAACCACTGCGAACGTCAGGATCCCCACCACCGCACCGATCTCAGAATTGAAGCGGACATTCCGCCATTGTGCGATGCGATCCTCGGGCGCGTACTGCAATACACGGATAGCCCACCCGAAACTGTCTCAGGCGAAACTGTCGATGAACTGCTTGCCGCCGACTCCTGTGCCAGCGAAGCATCGATCGCAAGAACTATTGCCCGGCAAATCCCGGCAACAGGCGCACTGTTCCTCGGCAACAGCATGCCTGTTCGCAACATGGACCTATTCGCAGATACCGACGGCGCGGCGGTGCCGGTCGGCGTAAATCGCGGTGCCAGCGGTATCGATGGACTGATCGCGACCGCCAGCGGCTTCGCCAAAGGCCTGCACCGGCACGTCACCTTGTTGA
>CAUZJQ010000117.1:0-11351 GCA_963580095.1 Lentisphaeria bacterium
GGAGCCAATTTCATTTCGCCGCACTTTTTCGGCGTTAGCAGTTACAAAAGGCCCTGAGGCTGAAGCCTCAGGGCCTTTTTTGTAAGCCATTGGAAATAAAAGGCTTATGAAAAATTTGTCTCGCCCAAAAACTATTGGTTTCGATTTAATTATAAGTTCATGTATTCCTTGGGAACATCGCCTTATAAGAATTCAATTGGAGGTTCCTGACATTGAGAATCAGTGTGTTTTTGTTCTCCCACTTTAAGAAGAGCAAACGGATTAAAAAGGCACTTCTCATCGTATTCAGCATATGATTTTATGAGATTGGAGACTTGAGAAAGCATGCGAATTTGGAGCTTACACCCAAAATACTTAGACAGCAAAGGACTTGTCGCTCTTTGGAGAGAAGCCTTGCTGGCACAAAAGGTTCTCTACGGAAAAACAAAGGGATACATTAACCATCCACAATTGGAGCGTTTCAAGTCACAAAGAAAACCAGTGGCGGCAATTAACACATACCTTCGACACATATTGGAAGAAGCCAAAGATAGATCGTACAAGTTCAATTCGAGTAAAATCGGAAAATCGTTTCAAAGAAAACACATGTATGTGACAAAAGGACAAATCGATTTTGAACGGGAACACCTCCTGAAAAAATTAAAGCAGAGGAATAGGGATCGTTTCAATGTCTTAAAAAATACGAATGTTATCGATGCGCACCCACTTTTTATTGTTGTCAATGGCGGCATCGAAGAATGGGAAATCCTCGATTGATCCCACCTACAAACACAACAAATAAACCGACAATTCTTTTAACAGGTGCGACTGGGTACATTGGCGGCCGGCTTCTGAAAGAACTGGAGAACCGTGGGTATCCGGTTCGTTGCCTGAGTCGGCGCCCAGAACACCTCAAAAGCCGCGTGGCCACACCCGCCCAGGTGGTCAGAGGCGATGTCCTCGACAAAGACAGCTTAAAAGAAGCATTTGAAGGAATTGATGTCGCCTATTATCTGGTGCATTCAATGGGCTCCAAGGCGGACTTTGAAGAAGAAGATAGACGGGCTGCGACAAATTTTTCTGAAGCCGCCAAAGAGAAGGGTGTCAAGAGAATCATTTATCTTGGTGGCCTGGGAAACGAAAACGAAAATCTGTCTACTCATCTTCGCAGCCGTTTGGAAGTCGGCCGCATCTTGAGGGAAAGCGGTGTTCCAACTATTGAACTGAAAGCCTCTATCATCATTGGCTCCGGCAGCCTGTCGTTTGAAATGATCCGAAACCTTGTGGAACGTCTACCGGTTATGGTGACCCCGAAATGGGTGAGGGTCAGTGCCCAGCCAATTTTCGTTGATGATATTCTGCGCTATCTTATCCAGTCGATTAACATTCCGCTGAAAAAAAGCCGCTCCTACGAGGTGGGTGGTACTGACGTGATCTCTTACGGCGGACTTATGCGGGAATATGCCCGCCAAAGAGGACTGAAACGGTGGATGATTCCCGTTCCCTTCCTGACCCCTTGGCTTTCCAGCCTTTGGCTGAACCTCATCACCCCTCTTTATGCGCGCATAGGTCGCAAACTGATCGACAGTATCAAGCATTCAAGCGCCGTTAGAAACCATGATGGTCTGAAGGAATTTGACATCAAACCCATTGGCGTATCGGAGGCCATGTCCAGGGCCATTAAAAAAGAAGAAGAATACTGGAATGAAACCAGCTGGCCTGATGCCTTATCGTCAGTCGGGCCAGAAAAAAATTGGGGCGGCGTTAAATTTGGCAATCGGATTATCGACCACAGAAGCCTGGTCATAAGTGCGGGCAGGAGCGAGGCATTTGCTCCCATTCGAAGAATTGGCGGCAACACCGGATGGTACTATGTGAATACCTTGTGGCGTCTTCGTGGTTTTGTCGATTATCTGTTTGGCGGAGTTGGGCTTAGGCGAGGTCGGCGTGACCCCGATCACATCAGGGTGGGAGACAGTCTTGATTTTTGGAGAGTGGAAGCTTTTGAAGACGATGCACGTTTGCGCCTTTTTGCGGAAATGAAACTGCCGGGGCGGGCCTGGCTGGAGTTGGAGGTCAAGGATCAGAACGGCCAGACAGAAATTCATCAAACTGCCATTTTCGACCCCTTGGGATTGTTCGGTCAATTGTACTGGTACATCCTTTATCCCTTTCACGTGTTGATCTTCAACGGAATGCTCAGGAATATTGTCAAGTCTGTTGAAAGAACAAAAAAAAATGAATCATAAGTTTCCAAAACTCAATATAGGCATTTCTTCCTGCCTACGGGGAGAGAGTGTGTGTTTTGGCGGCGGTCACAGACGAGATTATTTTCTGGTTGATGCCTTTGGCAAATACGACGATTAGGTGACCAATAGAAATATAAAGAAATCTGATATTGCCACGCCAATGAAGGCCGCTCTTCGGAGCTTCCTTTTTCCTTTTCACGGCCGGCAGTCCACCGTTGGTCACGGCACACAGGTTAGGACTAATGAACACAGTGTCCGTCATCATTCCCACGTTCAATCGATGGGCGACTTTGCCGCGGGCCTTGGATTCGGTGCTGTCACAGTCCCGGCTGCCGGATGAAATCATCGTCGTGGACGACGGTTCGACCGATGCCACCGCGGACGAACTGCCTCGCCGCTTTCCGAATGTCACCTGTCTGCGCCAGGCGAATCTGGGCGTCAGTGCTGCGCGCAATGCCGGGATCAGTCACGCTTCGAGTACATGGATTGCATTTCTCGATTCGGACGACGAATGGCTGCCGGAAAAACTCGCGCGCCAGCTTGACAAACTGGCAACCCAACCGCGCCTCCAACTTTGCCATACGGACGAGATCTGGGTGCGTAACGGGCGCACTGTGAGACTGGCGCAGCGATACGAAAAATCTGGAGGCTTCATCTTCCAGAGGTGTCTGCCGGTCTGCGCGATCGGGCCGTCGACGGTTATGATCCACCAGGAGCTGTTGGCGCGTGTCGGGGCTTTTGACGAAACGTTCGAAGTCTGCGAGGACTACGACCTGTGGCTGCGCATCTGCTGTGACACAGAAGTGGCGTACATCGACGAACCGCTGGTGCGAAAGCACGGCGGCCACGCCGATCAACTGTCGACAACACACTGGGGGCTGGACCGCTATCGAATTCGGGCGCTGGAAAAGATCATCGCATCGGGACGTCTGCAGGGCGACGACCTGAGCGCTGCAATCGATGCTGTGATCGACAAAATCGACGTTTACATCGCGGGTGCCAGGAAACGCGGCAAGGCATCGGAGGTCGCAACGTACGAGGCCAGGCGTCAGGCGATGGCGAGCGGTAAGTAGCCGCGCAGCCGGCGTCTTGTCAACCCCCTACGCAACATGTCTCCAGCGGTCCTTTTCGTTCATCGTGAGTTCGTCGGTGGGCACGAGGCCTCCACCATCGTCATCCTTGAATTGCGGGCCTCATCCAGTACCAGTACTGATATGAGACTCTTTCTGGACACCGCGAACGTCACCGAGGTTCGGGCCTGTATCGGGCCGGCTATGGACCACCGTGTGACCGCCATCCGGAAATTCAGGATTTTCTGTTGTACACTGTTTTTTCTCATCTCCCTGTCACCGGTTAATGCGCTGGAGCCGCCTGCGAAAAGCTATCGTTTTATCTGGCTCGTTCCCAAAGATGTCACCGCCAAGAAGTACACCGTCGGGCAGATGAATCGATCAGTAAAAATCGTTCAGCGGTGGTTTCTGAAACAAACGGGTAAAACGTTCCGGATCAACCCGGTTGAAGTGATCATGGGTGATGAAAGCCGGGACTGGTACACGAATACGGGAAATGGTGGAAAATGGAATACGATTCACAACGCCATCAAAGAGGTGTTCCGCAAGAATGGAACGTTTTGGGGCGACGAGAAGCATGAATATCGATATGTCGTTTACATAAGTGCAGACGGGCCCGGCGGCGCAAACGGTGTCCCGAGGTTCGTCGGTCTGCCTCAAGAGGATGTCGATGGGGTGATATCAAAGCAGTGGGACACCCGCTGGTCCGGTGGCCTGGCTCATGAAATCGGGCATACGCTCAGGCTGGATCATGAGGGCGATGACGAGAACGACGTCATGCGAATGGGATACCTGAATCTGAAAACGACGTACCTATCGAAACAAAACATAACGAAAATGCTTGAGGCAACAACCAACAAAGGCTGGCTGATTGGCAGGCTCGGTGGGGATACTTCCACGGATCAGCCGTCATCGAGCAGCAAAAAAGATTCGTTATAGCCCCTTCTGCCCCGACCGTTACGCTGGCATCTGAAAGCCGACAAACGAAGCTGCATTTTCACCTGTTCAGCAGGAACCGGCTGTACCGCTTCAAAATCAAGCCGCAAGGCACCAGGACGGACAGACTCCAACGCGACGCAATTGTCTCCGGCCACTTTTCAACGCACATCCTGACTCCATTCAACGGTCGCCGCCTTGGCGTACCTACTTCTCCTCGGCCCGATCCGTAGCAATCGGCGGATCGATAGACAGCGCCGTGATCGTTTCATAGTGCGCATCCGTAAATTCATAGTCAAGCACCATCAGTGATGACTCGAGCTGCTCGAGATTCCGCGCTCCAATGATCGGCGCGGTGATTGCCGGATTCTTCATCACCCAGGCGACTGCCAGCGTGGCCGGGTGCACACCTTCGGCGGCGGCATGCGCCACGAAGCGGTCAGCGACATCGTAGTAGGACTCGGCGGCGTAGCGCCTGGCATACATGTCGTTTTCGATGAGCCTGCCACTCTCGGGACGTTTATCCCTGCCGTACTTACCGGTCAGCAGACCACCGCCCAACGGACTGTAACTGATGACGCCAATCTCTTCGGACACGGCACATGGCAGGATCTCGATTTCCGCGGCGCGCTTGGTCAGGCTGTACATCGGCTGCAGGCACTCGATACGCGCCAACCCGTCGCGAGCCGCGATGCCCTGCGCCTTGGCAACCTGCCATGCCGCCCAGTTGCTGACGCCGACATACAGGATTTTTCCCTGATGCACCAGGTCGTCTAGGGCGCGCAGGGTTTCGTCGATCGGGGTGTCATCGTCGAACATGTGACAGAAGTACAAATCGATGCGATCAGTATTCAGCCGCTTGAGCGATGCCTCAACGGCCTGCATGATGTAACGCCGCGACAGACCACTGGCATTGATCTCGTCACGAATCGGATTAAAACACTTCGACGTCAGGACAATATCATCGCGACAGCCGGCGATGAGTTTGCCTAGAATCTCCTCGGAACCGCCTTTGGAATACATGTCGGCGGTGTCATAGAAATTGATGCCGGCGTCGCGCGTGCGATTGAACATCTGCTCCGAAGTTGCCCCGTCGGCGTCACCACCGAACGACATCGTTCCGAAGCATAGCTGTGAGACCTTTACGCCGGTACGGCCAAGGGTGCGGTATTGCATGGGAAACTCCGGATTTCAGTCCGTCAACTGACGGATCAGGTTGCAGATGACGAACGAGCGGCGAGACCAACATCAGACGTCCTTCAGTGCCTGATGCAGCACGGCAAGAAACGCCTCGACGTCCGCCGCAGTGTTGTAACCATGAATGGCAACGCGCATCCGACCGGCGGTACTCATGATATGAATGTCCGCGTCCCGCAGGATCGTCTGAATCGCCGTCGCTTTTTCATGGCGAAACGACACGATACCGGCGAGCGCCGCGGGTTCGTCCGGCGTCAGCAGGTCGACGGGCAGCGCCCTGAGTCCCTCGATACAGGCGCGTACCAGCGGATCGGCATGCTCGACGATGTTCTCGACACCAACGCTGCGAATGTATCGGAGGCCGGCGTTGATGGCGTAGACCGCGGCATAGTTCGGCATGCCCGCAGTGAAACTCGCAGCGCCCGGCTTGCTAACTGCCGGATGGTCGAAGCGATCGGCGTCGAAAGCGTTTTCGATGTTGAACCAGCCGCCGGCGGGCGCGGTCCACTCCGTAGCGCGTGCCTGCGGCACGCCGACAAGGCCGCCGCCGTGACTGGCGAGAATCCATTTGTGCGTCGAACTGACGACGAAGTCAACGTCGGTCAGGTCCAGCGGCACGCGGCCGAGCGCCTGGGTGACATCGAGCGCCAATAGCGCAGATGAGTGCCGGCGCACGGCGGCACGAACGTCATCCAGCGGGATTTTGAAGCCGTTGAAGAAACTGACCAGCGACACCGTCAGAAGACGTGTCTTTGCATTGAGCAGCGGCACCAGGTCGTCAACCCGCAAGGCGCCGGCGCGCGATCTCCAGACGCGGACCGTAGCCGGGCAGGCAGGCTGCAGCCACGGTGTCGCGCCGGCGGGAAAATCAAGATCGTTGACGACAACTTCATCGTCCTCCTGCAACTGCAGCGCGATAGCTGCCATGTTGTAGGCTTCGGAGGTACAGGAGCAGATGCCGATTTCATCGGCTGTCAGGTTATAAGCCTGCGCAATTTCACTTTTTGCTTCAGCCCATTGTACTTCGTGCAGCTCACGACCATCCATGCCGAGGATCTTGTCCTGGGCATACTGGTGCAGTGCGTTGATCACCGGCAGGGGCGGAATGCCTTCGGCAGCGGTGTTGAGATAGGTCCGCTCCGCCAGTGACGGAAAATCCTCTAGTCTGCTGTCGTGCATGAGCATAGGTGAAACCTGCTAGTTTATGGCCCGCTGATCTTGCCGATTCGTTTCACGTTCCTGCGATCATTTCATGTGTCCTGAACTAGTTTTCTTCCACAATAATGACCGCTACAGCCGGTACGATAGCCGCATAGTCGCTATCAGGAAAGGCAACGGCTGTCGCAATCTCGCGGACAGATGGCATGCCCACACAATCCGGCTTCGTACGCGGCGACCTCGGGAAAGTCGGTCAGGATCGGGCCGTACATGTGACCGCCCTGTTACCGGAAGCCAGACAGGGCTGCCTCGGGAAGCTGACGACAAATGAAAAAGTCTGAGTGTTTTTCCACCATGACACAGGTTGCCGGTGACCGGTTGTGTGGTTACTGATAAGCCCCGCGATACACTTTGATAACTCCGCCATATGGTCTGTCTTGATGAATTTTAGAGTCGATGGCGTGAACCTGGAAGTCTCCGGGTTCGATGCCGATGAACTGCGCGACGTCGTCCAGCTGCTGGGCACAGCCGTCGACGAGCGCCTGCGCCGCACACCGGTCAAAGCACGCCTCCGTCTGGGAGTCTGCGGACCTCCCGGCGCCGGCAAAACTATTTTCGCGATGCGCCTCATAGAGTGGCTGCGGGACGAGGGCATTGTCACCCGCGGCGGCGCTGTCCATCTGCCGCTCGACGGCTATCATCTGCGCAACGACACGCTCGACCGCCTGGTCTGCAATGGCGACTGCTATCCGGAAATGGGCGGACAGCCGCTGCGCCGGATTAAAGGCGCACCGGAAACTTTTGATATCGTCCGTTTTCTCGACGATCTCACGGCGGGCGCCGATCGTACTGTGGCGTTGTCGTTACCGGCCTACTGCCGTGAGACACACGAACCACAGGAACATCGGATCAAAGTCGGTACCGCGGTCAATCTCCTCGTGGCCGAAGGAAACTATCTGTTGCTGGACGCCCCCGATTGGTGTCGGGTGCGTGAGCAACTGGACCTGTGCGTTTACCTGGACGTGCCGGAGTCCGAGTGCCGCAACAACCTGCTCGCCCGCCACCGGCGCGGGGGGCGCCCAGAGAAAGACGCGTTACGACATATCAACGCGGTCGATGTAATCAATATCAGATGCGTTAGCAGCAGCGCCGGGCTGGCAGACGTCATTGTCCGGGCAGAGGCGAATCACCTGGTGTCGATCGAGTTCAATCAGTCGTAATTTTCAGCGAAGCTTTCTGTGAGTCAGGCGCTCGGCCATACCCCCTTCCCTTTTATTGCGTACTCCCTTCCGGCTAGCACCGGGGATTGATATCGGCCGCACGCTGGTCACATTACCACGCAACGAAAGCAAACGAATCACCGAAGGACCTCCCCATGGCAACCACTATCGATCCGGCGGCGCTGCGTGCCGGCAAAGGCCCGAAACTTTACCGTAAAGCAAAAACGATGATACCCGGCGGCACGGGCCTGTTCGGGCACCGCCAGGAAATGCATGCGCCGGAACAGTGGCCGACCTATTTCGCCGAAGCCAAAGGCAGCGAAGTCGTCGACCTCGACGGCAACCGGTTCATCGATTTCGCCAGCTGCGGTATCGGGGCTACCGCTCTCGGATACGCCGATCCCGACGTGGCGCAAGCGGTGACGAACCGTGTCACCAACGGCTCCATGTGCATGCTGAACCCGCCGGATGAAGTCGAATTGGCCGAACTCCTGCTACAACTCCATCCGTGGGCGTCGAAGGTCCGTTTCGGGCGGCTCGGCGGCGAAACGATGGCCCTCGCCGTGCGCATCGCGAGAGCCTATACCGGTCGCGATCACATCGCTTTCTGCGGCTACCACGGCTGGCATGACTGGTACATCTCCGCCAACCTCCCAACCGATGACAACGATAGCAGCGACCGACTCGGCAACTGGCACCTGATGCCGGGACTCGACCCCAAGGGCGTACCCGCCGGGCTCGCCGGCACCACGATGCCGTTTACCTACAACAAGATTGACGAGCTCAAGGCGATCATCGAATCTCACGGCGACCGACTCGCCGCCATCGTCATGGAGCCGACGCGCAACCTCTTTCCCGAACCGGGTTTCCTCGAAGGCGTAAGGGAGCTCGCAACGCAGTGTGGCGCCTGTCTGATCTTCGACGAAATCACGATCAGTTGGAAACTCGCCTGTGGCGGCGCCCACTTGAAGTACGGCGTCGAGCCCGACATGGCAGTGTTCGCAAAATCGCTCGCCAACGGCGTGCCGATGAGCGCCATCATCGGGCGTACCGAACCGATGAATGCCTTCCAGGACACCTTCTGCTCGAGCGCCTTCTGGAGTGAGGGCATCGGACCGGCAGCCGCCCTGGCAGCCGTCAAGAAGCACATGCGCCTCGATGTCCCGGCGCATCTCGAGCACATCGGCAGCGCCGTCCACGCGGGCCTGCGTGAACTGGCCGCGAAGTACGACATCCCGCTGACCTTCACCGGACACCCGTGCCTGCAGTATTTCGGTTTCGATCACCCCGAGGCACCGGCCATCCAGACCCTATGGACAGTGCGCATGCTGGCCCACGCCCTGCTCATCGCCAGTGGCTTCTATCCGATGTGGACGCACACCGACGCACACGTCGACACTTACCTCGAAGCTTGCGACGAGGTTTTTGCGGAACTCGCAGACGCCATCGCTGCCAACGACATAGAATCGCGTATCGGCGGCCCCGTCAAGATGACCGGACTGCGGCGCCTGGCGTGATACAAGACAAAAAGCAGGAAAATAAGACGACGGTGTCAGGCTTTTCGTCTTTACCCGATACCCGTGTTCAACGTGATCCGTACAACATCACCTTCAGGTACCTGCCTTCCGGAAATTTGTTTCGAGTCGGATGATCCGGTGGCTGGGCAAGGCTCTCCAGCTGGCACAGCACATGGCCGCTTCCCACAGCGGTTTCCTGCACCAGACTGCTGAACATCGCGTCAGTGATCCGCGAACTGCAGGAGCAGGTCAATAACAGCCCCCCCTTGCTTAGGCGACGCAGGCTGGCCTCATGCAGATCGCGGTAGGCCTTCTGCGCCCGTTCCATCGACGTCTTGTTGCCGGTAAGGGGTGGCGGATCGAGAATGATCATATCGAACCTGCTGTTGCCACGGCGCAGGTAATCCCAGACATCGCCAACTACACTTTCATGCCGGTCAACGAACCCCGGCGCGTTCATCTGCACATGCTCGTCGCAGGCAGCAACCGCTGCCGCACTGGAGTCGACGCTAATCACCTTATCCGCATCGCCCAACAAAGATGCCACACCGAAGCCGCCAGTATACGCAAAACAATTAAGCACAGTCCCATGCGCGTGTAACCTGGCCAACTGGCGACCGGCACGCTGATCGATGAAGAACCCGGTCTTCTGTCCATGACGCACATCGACGTTGAATCGCATACCCATCTCGGTGATGACGACCTGTTCCGGTACCTCGCCAAACAACACACGCTCCGAGGTTTTCAAGGCCCGGCTATACCTCAAATACACACCCTTGAAAACATCCATCTCCCTGAGGACGTCCGAGATCGTGTCAACCCACGGCAACAACGCAGTGCTGTAAAGTTTGAGGACGGCATAGTCACCGTACTGATCGAGAACGACAGCCGGGATGCCATCGTTTTCGCCGTGTAAAATGCGGATCGCATCGGTGACCTTGCGCAAGGGCCGGCGTTTATCGAGACACTGCACCATCCGGCGTTGAAAATAGTCGGCGTTGACCGGCACCTTGCGGTCGTAGGCGCGAAACACGATGGCCGCTCCGGGGTCGTAGAGGCCGTATGCAACCGCAGTGTCGTCACGCTCGTCGACCAGTTTCACACTCTGCCCAGTGGGCAACTCGGGAAAGTGCAGGTCCGGATGGCCATACAACCACGGGTGTCCCCGGCGCAGCGGTACCAGGCGCGGCGGCGGCAAGCGAACATCAACGACGTCGTGAATACTCATCGCATGCGGTCGGTTAACCGGTGGGTCGGCTGACAGTTACCGAATTGCCCCAAGGCTATCGACAATGAATGAAACTGGAATTGAAGGTTCTTGTCTTTCATCGTGATCTTTCTTCCCCGCCTTTCCGGCAGCGAACAGCCAATAAAAAAAGGTTTCGAGGAAAAACAAAGAGAAAAACCCAAGCATATTCAACGGCCAGGAAAACCGTTCCAAGGGGCCTGAAACTACGGTCCGATACACCAGCGGCGGATAAGCGTTTCATAGACGTCCGTACCTTTATCGAGTTGTTCGAGCGCGATCCACTCGTTGAAGGTGTGGGCCTGGGCAATGTCGCCGGGTCCAAAGACCACGAGGTTCTGCAAACCTGTTAGCACGGAGGCGTCTGTTCCATAAGTCACAGTCTTCGCAGCGGCATTGCCAGTGACTTCGAGCAGGTCGCGGACGACGGGGGCATCGGGACTTGTGGTCAACGGCTGTGTGGACGCATCGATTTTAACGTCCACGCCGAACGCTTCTCCCGCGGCACGAACGCGATCCAGCAGCGGCGTCACATCGATGCCGGGCATGGGTCGCAGGCTGATTGTACAGACGCTTTGCGGCGGCGTGATGTTGGTTGCTGCGGTGTGGTCGTTGATGCCGATATTCCATGACAGTGTTGGCGGGTCGAAGGCAGTGTTTTGCCAGGCAGGATCGGCTTCCGTTTCGTCGTAAATCTCTTTCATCACCTGCAGAAACGGGATCATTGCAAGGTTCGCATTCACCCCTTCACTGGTGCTGGAGTGAGCCGCACGACCACG
>CAUZJQ010000118.1:0-11300 GCA_963580095.1 Lentisphaeria bacterium
GACATCGACGACGGTCTCGTCCTGCCCTTCACCGAATTCCTCCAGTAAACTTTGGACAGCGTAGTAGCGCGGTGTCAGTTCATCGACATCCGCTACTTCTTCGAGGGCTTTGTCGGTCAGCAATGCATTATCGAGACGCTTCTCGATTTTTTCGCGTTGCCTGGTCAACTGCGCGACCAACCGTTGCTGCTCCTCGATCTCCGACAGGTGCTCGCTCCGACTGCTGCGCTTCTCCACCAGCCACTTGCTCTGCTCTGTGCAGTCGCGTTCAAAGTTGTTCAGTTCCTCCAGCACATCGAGAAGCTTCTGCTCGGCGCTGCGCTTGAGCGCCAGCGACTCGTGGTGCTTCTTGTTGGTCATCGTGATCTGCTCGGAAAGCATTTGCATGCGCGCATCGGCATCCGATGCCTGCAGAATAATTTCCTGCACGTTGATGCGGCCGGAAAGTTTTTCCTCGTTTTTGTCGTGCTTTGTCTTTTCCTTATTGATCTGCCCCAGGCGCTTCTGCACTTCCGCCAGGGCTTCTTCCAGATACACCTTCTGAGAACTCTGGCCAAGGCTGCCGCAATAGAAATGATCGACGGCAATGGAAATACCTCCACGCCGATCCTGGCGGTACCCGTTGTGAGTCACGCTGACATCGTCCAGCTCGCTGCCGTCTTCGACGGTGCCGACCAGGCGGGTGTGATCCAGAGAATCCACGACCCAGTCGGGCACACCGGCTTCACTGAACTCGATGTACTGCAAGGCGGAATTCTCATAGCGCGGCCGTCGCGTCACTTGGGCTTTGCGATCCCACTCGACGATGTAGCCGCGATAGCGGTACTTCTCCGCGAGTTGTCGCGCCTTGAGCTGGTCCTTCGGATCGACCAGAATGCAGAAGCGATCACGGCCCAGGAGCGATTCGATGGCAAGCTGCCACTCGAGGTCACTGATTTCAACGAGGTCGCAAAGCAGACGGAAATCGATCTTTGCCGCCTTGAGCACCTGTACGAACTCCGCAACGTAGCTCGGATAGATCTTCCGCTCGCGCTGATCGCTGTCGGCAAGCTCGTTGTTGAGGTCGTCGCATTTGCGGCTCAGTTCGTCACTTTCCATCTCGAGCTTGAGCAAGGCACGGCGGACGTCTTCACGTTCGGCACGCAACGGCTCGACAGGTTCGGACTTGGCACCCTTGGCGGTCGCGGTAATCTCTGTGAGTTGCTGCCGCTCCCCCATCAGGCGGGCGAGCAGGATATCATGCTCGCGCTCGTCCTTGTCCATTTCCCCCTTGGTATCACGGGCCGTCAGGACTTCTGACTTGCGCCGTTCGAGCTCGGTCTCGGCGTTGTCGAGTTTGGTCTGGATTTCTATGATCTCACGGTCCAGCGGGCTCAGGCGTGTGTTGTGTTCCTCAATCGCGAGTTGCAATTCACCGAACTGACTGCCTGCGGTCTTGTACTCGGCCTGTGGAATCCGCACTTCTTCCAGGTCACGCAGTTCGTCTTTGAGTTTTTCGAAGCGCCTGTATTCGTCGGCGGTTTTCTGCGCCGTCAACAGCTTCGCCTGTTCCTCTGCAAGCCGGGCACCAAGCTGACCCAGCTCCATACTGGCTGCCTGGTAGTTTTCGCGGGCAGACTTGTAGCGGTCAATGATTTCCTTGTCACCATGGACGTCGAGCAGCAGGTCCAGCAGTTCCTTGGCTGACCGGTTACAAAGCTGATCGGTCTGCCCCTGCTCGAGAGCCAGCACCTTGGTGAGGGTCCTTGTAAAGCCGGCCTGGTTAAGCTCGTGCGAGTATCCGGACGGCGTGATCAAGTCAGCGCCCTGCAAAGTCTTGAGATGTTCGAAGGGTACATCACCATCGAGCATCGCGAAGCGCTTTTCCCAGCGTCCGGATTTCTTCTGCATCACCAGCGCAAGGGTGGCGAGGTCGTTGGAGAAACCTCGGAACTCGAACGGCCGGAAGTCGCCGTTGTTCGCTTCATTGGTGACCACGGCTTTGATCACGGCAGTACCGACGTTGCCGACGAGGTAGTCGGTGAAACGCCGGCCGCTGCTCAAACGCGGCGCCCGCAACAAAGTCTTGATCGAATCAAGAAAAGTGGTTTTACCGCTGCCGTTCGGCCCGGTGATCATCATCGTCCGCTGGTCCAGCGGCATTTTCACGGTCGGCCAGTAGGCCCAGTTCATCAGTTCGACGTATTTGAATTCAAACATTGTTAGGACCTGGGTTAATAATCCGCGATATCAGCATTTTCATCATCTCCATCATCTCCATCGGTGACGGCAGCAGCATCCCCCATGACCCTCTGCTCACGCTGCAGGACACTCAAAAGAACTTCGCGACGCAGTTCATCGCCCAGCCGCGCCTCGTCTACAACAAGGGCAAGCAGAGGACCTTCTTCGATGACGCCGCCATGCAGTTTGATCAGCTTCGCCCGAGCCAACTGTGTCAGGTAACGTCCAGTCATTGTGATGCCGCCGAGCTGTTCACCGAATTCCGCAACGAGCTGGTCACGACTGAAATTGAGCTGCGGATTGGGCATCTTCTCAATTTCGGGAAACAGTGCGGCGACCGTACCGTCCTCGGGCTGTCGCGATTCCTGCGCCAGCCGTTTGGGCAACACGAGTTTGCACCAGACGATCAGCATCAGCGCCATTGCGCCACGGTCAAGGCCAAAGTTGTTCGACCACTCGATCCGCTCATCGCCCGTCGTCGCTTCGTTGAGACCTATACCCCAATGATCACCATAAATATTGTGCAACAGCTTCATGCCGACGCGGTCGAGCCGCATCGACACGGCTTCGCGCAAATGCTCGTCAAACAGCAGGTCGCGGAATTCATCTTTGTGGACATAGCCATTGGCGATCAGCATCGAGCAGATTTCCTGAACGCGGTCACGACCGCCGTACGCCGACGAGAGTTGGTCGCCGATCTCCGACTCGTCACCGTCGACGTCGATGTCCGCATCGTCGTCGTTCGAATCAGCATCGAGGTCGAGCACCGCATCTTCTTCCGGATCCTCGTCCGATTCTATTTTTTCGAGTTCATCAGCCACAATGCTATGCTCCTGGTAGTTATTGAATTCGGCGCAGACGGCCGCGGCTCATTGTGCGTTTTTCCCCATTGACTTTCGTTTCGACCATTTCACCGGCCTGATCGAAATCAACTTCGACAGGGATATTGATGGTCGGGTCCAGGGCTTCCTCGTTCAGTCGCGACGCACGGAGATCGGCGTCGGCCATCATCGTCAGCAACTGGAATCGATAGGCGGCGACATCCCACGCTTCGCATGCCACGACATCGTCGACACTCCGCCACTTCTTTGTCGTACGCCCGAGGGTTTCGGTGAAATCAACGGCTTCGACAGGCTTGAGGTCCCGGTCATCGGCGGCGAGGGCGCTGACGTCGGTGTCCCAGCCGCGGGCGTCCGGCGAATCGTGGCGTTCTCGCTCGAGCATGTATTGCGCTTCGACGAAGGCATTGCCCTCCATGATGAATAACGGGTGTGGCACCTTGTCGAGATGCTTCGACATCAAGTCAGCCAGGCCGTCGATGCTGGTGTGCATAAGGTAGCGATCGAAATCGATATGGGTCAGTCCGTACTGGGCAATGTCGATCTGCTTGCGCTGAATCTCCTGAAGCTCGAGCTGCATGCGGGAGATGAGGGCGTGGAGCTGCGAGAGCTGATCGTGGACGTTACGCACTTCGCCCCACTGGCTGTCATCGTCGTCCGAGAAATCGAGGCGGTCAAGCGCCTGCCGCGTCTGCTCGGCCCAGCGATAGGCGGACTTGAGTTGCTGATAGATCTCGAGGATGAGGTAGGCGGACTTGGATTCAAGGGCGTGGTCGGCACGAATGATGTGCTTACGCAGGCGGTTTCCGAGGAAATGCAGTTGTTCGGAAACATCCACGTGCTCCAGCATCTGGCTGAACTCGATTTCCGCCAGTGCCACACCCTCGTTCTCAACCAGCTCGGGCCCCATGGTAAAGCGGTTGAGGATGCGCATGAGCGCTTCCGCCTTGTCGCTGATCATGTACATGCCCTGATCACGGAAGTACTCGAGCCAGCCGACATTGCTCAGACGGTGTAGCAGGTAGTTGCGGTGGCCGTCCTTGATCCAGTGGAACTTCTCGTCGAGCTCGGCTCGGGTCCAGCGGACACGGTCGTCGAGCATGAGCGCGTGAAGCATAGTAAAAATAACGCGCGTCTTGGCTTCGGCACCGCTAAAAAGCTCCCGTAGCATCGGCAGGAAAAAGCGGATGGAATCGTGTCGTACGATTTTCTGCATCGCGAAACTTCGCGACTCGTCGCGCAGATAATCAAGGACCTCTGCGTTTTCGTTCTGCAGGTCCAATGCCGGACTATCAGAGTGATTCGCCAATTGTCTTATCAGGTCCTTTGATTCACGTCGCTTGACAGGTCACTCCGGAGTTCCCCGCGGCGCCATACGCATTCAAAAACAGTAATTCAGCAGTCCATCCCGCAGCTTCGGCTCGAACCATGTCGATTTCGGTGGCATGATTTCCCCGGCATCGGCAATGTCGATCAGTTCCTCTACACTCACGGGATACATCGAAAAAGCCACCGCAGCACGTCCAGCATCGACCGCATCCTGTAAAACTCCGGCTCCGCGGATACCACCGACAAATTCAATCCGCCGGCTGGTCCGCACGTCATCAATTCCCAAGATAGGCGAGAGGATGTTGTCCTGCAACACACTCACATCCAGACGACCAATCGGCGAAGCGGTTCGGTCTGTAGTCCTGTCACAGACCGAAACGCTGTACCACTGCCCGCCGAGGTACATGCAGAATGAGCCGCGGGCTATAGGTATATTGGCCGCGGTTGGGACAATGTCAAACCGCTCCCCGACTAGATCTACTACTTCCGCGGCACTGTATCCGTTGAGATCGAGAACCTGGCGGTTATAAGCCAGCACACGAACCTGATCGGAAGGAAACAGCACAGCAAGGAATCGGTTGCAGCCGGCGTTCGCACCTGTTTCCCCCTCGGCGCGGCACATGGCGCGGACGCGGCTGGCGCTTTTGGCGCGATGATGTCCGTCGGCGACATAGACTGCCGGCACATCGGCCAGGGCATTGTGCAGAACAGCGACGGTGTCGGGCGGGCTCCGCCAAACCTCGTGCCGGACGCCATCTTCCGCCGTAACATCCATCAACGGCGGCCCTTGTGTAACCTCAGAGACAGCGTTGTCGATGGCTTCCACGGCGAGATACGTCAGAAATACCGGCCCGGTGTGGGCTCGCAAAGAGTGGGCGTGGCGGGTACGATCGTCTTCCTTGTCCTGACGTGTTTTCTCGTGTTTCTTGACAATGTCATTGTCATAGTCGTCGACGCTTACGGCAGCGGCAATACCGGTTTGGCTGTGGTCATCGACGTTGATACGATAAACATAGTAAGTCTCGGCATCATCGTCGATCAGCGGTGCGGTTTCGCAAAGATTTTTAAAATTTTCTCTCGCCAGGTCGTAAACTTCGTCCTCGGACCCGCTGATTTCCGCCGGAAGATCGATCTCCGGACGGGACACGTGCAGGAAACTCAGCGGATTGCCGGCGGCAAGGTTTGCGGCCTCCTCGCGGGACACCACATCGTATGGGACGGCAGCAACCCGGGAGGCAACTTCTGGTCTGGGCATGCGTGCCCGGAACGGATATATTGAAGCCATGGCTGGTGGCGGTTTACATTAGATTTTACGAACTGCACATGGAAGCACAGATGCGAGTTGAAGGATTAAAAAAGCAAAAAGGGATGGCAAGGACCGCATTCATTACCCTTTTGAATTTTTCACCCTCCCGGCTATGCCGCCGTAAGGAAGCGATGGCTCTAATCTATAGAGGCTGGACCGTTGTGCAAGGAACCGTGAGCCAATGACGCCAAAAAGCGAATATCGCACCACGGACATCCCCAATCAGCCGGGCGTCTACGTCTTGCGCGACCGCTTTCGCAAGGTCATTTACGTCGGTAAGGCCAAATCGCTGCGGCGCCGGATGTCGGCGTATTTCCAGCCGTCCCGCTCGCGCACATCGGACATTCGTATCCGCTCGCTGATCAATTCGATCTGCTTTTATGAGATCTTCCCGGTGCGCACCGAAGAAGAAGCACTCATGCGGGAGTCGGCTTACATCAAGCAGTACAAGCCGCGGTACAACGTCGTGCTTCGCGATGACAAACGCTTTCTGCTGATAAAGATCGACATCAACGCGCCCTACCCCAAGATTACCCTGGCACGCCTGCGCAAGGACGACAGTGCCCTGTACTTCGGCCCCTTTCCGCTCGCCGGTGTGCTGCGCGAGACCTGCGATTACCTGACCCGTTTTTTCGGACTGCGCGCCTGCACCCCGACGATTCCCGATGAAAACGATCACCGCCACTGTCTCGACCGTATCGTCCGCTACTGCAGTGCCCCGTGCGTCGGCAAGGCGTCAAAGGAGGCGTACCACGAGAGGGTGCAGCGGCTGATCGAGGTGATTAACGGCAAGACAGACGAAGTCGTGACGTCTTTGCAGGAGAAAATGGAAACATACGCCGGCAAGCAGCAGTACGAGCAGGCCGCGCGCACGCGCGACATCGTCGAAAACATGCGTACTGTCTTCAAGACACAGAACCGGACGTTCCGCCGCGCCACCATGCCGACCTACGCCGGCGACGCCGGGATCGTGCAGTTGCAGGAAGTCCTGCAGCTCGAGAAACCGCCGGCGACGATCGAGTGTTTCGACATTTCGAACATCGCCGGCACCTTCGCCGTCGGCAGCATGGTCTGCTTCGTCGACGGCACCCCGGCAAAGAAGTTGTACCGGCATTTCCGGATAAGGACGGTCGAAGGCATCGACGACTTTGCGATGATGTCGGAAGTCATGACACGCCGCTACAAACGCCAGATCGAAGCAAACAAACCACTGCCGGACCTGATCGTCGTTGATGGCGGGCTCGGCCAGTTGCACGCCGGCTGGGAGAGTTTGCTGGCTCTGGACCTGGGCAATCTCCCGATCATCGGGTTGGCCAAGCAGCAGGAAGAAATTTTCACGATCTACGACAGCACGCCGATCCTGTTGGACCGCCACGAGGCGTCGCTCAAGCTGCTCCAGTCGATCCGCGACGAGGCGCACCGGTTCGCGATCACCTTCCACCGCGAGCTGCGCCGCAAACGTATCCTCGACTCCATGCTCGATGAAATCCCCGGGATCGGCAAGAAGCGCCGCGACCAGTTGTTGAAGGCCTTCGGGTCGGTGCGCAGCCTCAGGAAACACGACGCCGACACCATCATCGACCGGGTGCCCGGAATCGGCAAGTCGCTAGCGGACACTATCGTGGCCTATCTGAAGAAGGACTGAGGGTGCCGGTGGCATTCGTGGACTGCGGCCTTTCTCGGCCCTCGCACAAACGCGCCGATTAATACCGGTAATAATCCGGTTTGTACGGACCATCGACCGGCACGCCGATATAATCCGCCTGCGCCTGGGTGAGCTTCGACAACTTGACGCCAATGCGCTCGAGATGCAGACGAGCGACTTCCTCGTCCAGCTTTTTCGGCAGGGTATACACGCCGATATCCCAGTCGGTCTGCCACAGATCGATCTGCGCCAGGACCTGATTAGTGAACGAGTTGCTCATCACGAAGCTCGGATGCCCGGTAGCACAGCCGAGATTGACCAGGCGCCCTTCGGCCAGCAGATAAATCTCGTGCCCGTCAGGAAACGTGAATTTGTCGACTTGCGGCTTGATGTTGAGCTTCTCGACACCTGGCCATTCGTGCAGGGCCTCGACTTGAATTTCGTTGTCGAAATGGCCGATATTGCAGACGATCGCCTGGTCACGCATGTGTGCCATGTGCTCAGCCGTGATGATATCGGCATTGCCGGTGGTCGTGACGTAGATGTCACCGACCGCCAGGGCATCCTCGATCGGCATCACCTGATAGCCGGCCATCGCAGCCTGCAGCGCGCAGATCGGATCGATCTCGTTGACGATGATGCGGCAGCCAAGACCTTCCAGCGCCTGGGCACAGCCCTTGCCAACATCGCCAAAGCCGCAGACGATCCCGACCTTGCCGGCG
Source organism: Lentisphaeria bacterium (assembly GCA_963580095.1). Taxonomy (GTDB): domain Bacteria; phylum Verrucomicrobiota; class Lentisphaeria; order JABSQK01; family CAJWLW01; genus CAJWLW01. The sequence continues at coordinate 8,062 of CAUZJQ010000118.1, forward strand.
ATCATGACGTCGGTGGCCCGCTTGATACCGTCGACCAGCGATTCCCGGCAGCCATAGAGATTGTCGAACTTCGATTTGGTGACCGAGTCGTTGACGTTGATGGCCGGGAACAGCAGTTCGCCGCGCTCCATCATCTGGTACAAGCGATGCACGCCGGTTGTCGTTTCTTCGGAAACGCCGCGGATCTCACTGACCATGTCGTGCCAGTACCCCGAGTTCTCCGCCAGCATCTCCTTCAACACAGCGTTGATGATCTGCAGCTCGACATTGTCGGTCGGCTCGTCGAGGACTGAAGCATCGTCCTCCGCCGCGTAACCGCGGTGAATCATCAACGTTGCATCGCCACCATCATCGACGATGAGCTGCGGGCCCTTGCCATCCGGGAATGCCAGTGCCTGTCTGGTACACCACCAGTATTCCTCGAGAGTCTCGCCCTTCCACGCAAACACCGGGACACCGGTAGCAGCGATAGCCGCAGCAGCATGGTCCTGCGTCGAAAAAATGTTACAGGACGCCCAGCGCACGTCGGCACCGAGCTCGACCAGGGTCTCGATCAGCACCGCGGTCTGGATCGTCATGTGCAAGCTGCCGGTGATGCGTACACCCTGCAACGGCTTCTCCGGCCCGTACTTGCGCCGCGTCACCATCAGCCCGGGCATCTCGTGTTCGGCGATGTCGAGCTCCTTGCGGCCGAACTCAGCCAGATTCATGTCGGCAACTTTGTAGTTCGCGATCTTCGGCATCTCCTCCGTCTCCTTTTCCAGCGTCACCACATCGCTCATGTCAGCTCCGTTTGTCACTTATTCTTGAATGGTTGATTGAATATTCTGCCACACTTCATCGCCAAGCGACGCACCGAACACCTGGACAACTTCGCTGCCAGTCACGGCACCGCATCGGCCCGCGCCGCTCGCGTCCATGCCCTGCATACAGCCGTACAAAAAACCGGCAGCCCAGAGATCTCCGGCACCGGTTGTGTCCACGGCAACAGCCGGTTGTGCCGAGACGATCGTTACCTCGCCGTCCGCCTGGATACGGGCACCGTCGGCGCCGAGCTTCAGGACCGCCACATCGCAATGCTGCGCCAGTGCGCCCAGGCACTCGTCTGGATTGCTTACGCCGCAAAACGCTTCGGCCTCGTCTTCGTTGGCGTAAACCACATCGACATAGTCGCGCAGCAGGCCCTCGAGTACGTCGGCATTGGCACCGACCACTTCAAACGAAGCCAGGTCGAGACCAACGATAGCACCCGCTTCCTTCGCCGCGCCGAGGACCGCCAGGGCAAGATCACGATTGAACAGCAGGTACCCCTCGATGTGCACATAGTCGCAGTCGCGAAAATCATCGGCACTCACTTCCGCCGGAGCCAGCACACCGGAGGCGCCGAGGTCGGTGCAAAGTGTCCGCTCGGAATCAGGTGTCACCAGCGACAGGCAACGCCCGGTGGGCAGATCACCGGTACGGCGAAAACAACTGGTATCCACACCGGCACTGTCAAAGGCATCGGAATAAAACTTGCCGTTGTCATCGATGCCGAGCTTGCCGAGGAAGGCGGTGCTGACGCCGAGGCGCGCCAAGCCATGAATGGTGTTGGCAGCCGAACCGCCGGGCGCGATCGTCGGCAACTGCGGCACGCGCGCCAGGATGTCGTCGAGTGTCGTGGCGTCAACAAGCTCCATGCCGCCTTTCTGGCGACCGATGTCGGCGATGAAAGCGTCGTCGACTTCGGCAATCAGGTCGACGATCAGCGACCCGACGCCGATGACCTGCCGGGGTCGTGGGCTATCCGCCGGGCGCGGAAAAAAAGCGTGCTTCAGTTCAGGCATCATTATCGGCATCCAGGGTGTCCTGCGGTGATGGCCGCGACAGTGTCAGACGCCTTCGGCAGCGGCCGTCAGAGCATCGATCCGGTCGGTGTTTTCCCAGGGAAAAATATCGCGGCCGAAGTGGCCGTATGCTGCCGTCTGGGAGTAGCTCCAGCCGCCGCGCTGCGGGTTCTTGAGCTCGAGCGTCTTGATGATCTCTGCCGGGCGCATGTCGAAAATATCGCCGCGTTCCAGAATGCCCTGCAACTTTTCGTCGTCTATTTTGCCGGTGCCGTAGGTATCGACGTTGATGCTGAGCGGCTGCGCTATTCCGATGGCGTAGGAGACCTGCACTTCACACTTCTCGGCGAGTGCTGCGGCGACAATGTTCTTGGCGATGTAGCGGCTCATATAGGCGGCAGAACGGTCGACCTTCGACGGGTCCTTACCGGAAAACGCACCGCCGCCATGTGCACCGACGCCGCCGTATGTATCGACAATAATTTTGCGGCCGGTCAATCCGGAGTCGCCGTTCGGCCCGCCGGTGACGAAGCGTCCAGTCGGGTTGACATGGTATTGCTCGTGGCCGTGGAGCAACTCGGCGGGAATCACTTCTGAAACCACGCGACGGGTCAACTCTTCCAGGACTTGGGCTTCCATATCTTCCGTGTGCTGGTGGGACAAGACGATCGTCTCGACAGATACCGGCCTGCCGTGTTCATAGCGAATCGATACCTGTGACTTCGAGTCGGGCCGCAGGAAGGCGAAGTTGGCTGCATCGTTTTTGCGCAGGTCGGCAAAACGCTCGAGCATCTTGTGCGAGTAGAGAATCGGTGCCGGCATCAACTCAGCCGTCTCGTTCGTGGCATAACCGAACATCATGCCCTGGTCACCGGCGCCCTGCTCGGAATGCAAGCCAGCCCCTTCGGTCACGCCCTGGGATATATCCGGCGACTGCTTGTGCAACTTCACTAAAACTGTGCAGGCACCAGCGGAAAAGCCAATACTGCGGTCTGTATAACCGATCTCTGCAACAACATCGCGGGCGACTGCTTCGTAGTTGACTTCCGCCTGCGTCGTCAATTCGCCGGCCATCACGATCAGATCGGTGCTCACCAGCGTTTCACAGGCGACACGACTTTCGGGGTCCTGATTCAGACAGGCATCGAGAATGCTGTCAGAGATTTGATCGCAAACCTTGTCGGGGTGACCTTCCGAGACGGATTCAGAAGTAAAAATGTGGGCAACCTTTATCTTGCTCATGCAAATCTCTCAACGTCTGGGGCTGGATGATAATTCAGCGACGAAATAGCTTGCTTCTATGGCACCGGGACAAACAGTTAATATAGTGTTGTGCAGTACTGCTGCAAGACGGTGCCCCCTCCCTCTGCGATTATTGCCAAACTGTAAACTCCGGAAACGCCTGTGAGCAGG
>CAUZJQ010000119.1:0-11293 GCA_963580095.1 Lentisphaeria bacterium
AGCGGGTCGTGTTTCCGGGCGTCGGCGCCGCTGGCGCCGCGATGATGCACCTCAACGAGATGGGGCTGGCAACAGTGCTGACCGATGTCGTCGATGCCGGCACGCCGTTTCTCGGCATTTGCGTGGGTACGCAGATTCTTTTCGATTCTTCCGAGGAAGACGGCGGTGTTTCCTGCCTCGGCCTGGTGCCCGGCGAAGTGAAGCGCTTCCACCCGCCCGACCCGCTGTGCAAGATCCCACAGATCGGCTGGAACACGGTCGGGTTCAAAGTCGACCACCCGTTGTTCGACGGTATCGAGAACGACAGCGAATTTTATTTTGTGCACAGCTACTATCCGGCACCGTCCGACGCCTCCTTTATTCTTGCGGAAACGGTGTATGCGGATGCATGCTTTGCCTGCATTATCGGCCGCGGGAACATGGCGGCGACGCAGTTTCACCCGGAACGCTCCGGCCGGATCGGGCTGCAGCTTCTGCGGAACTTCACTACCTGGGACGGGCGTGTCTGATGCTGACGAAGCGAATCATTCCGTGTCTGGACGTACGCAACCGCGTGGTCACCAAAGGTGTGAAGTTCCAGAACAACGTCGACCTGGGCGACCCCATCGAGATGGCGGTGGCCTACAGCGACGGCGGTTGTGACGAGCTGGTATTCTATGACATTACGGCATCGGCCGAGCGCCGGCCGATCGATATCGACATGGTTTCGGACGTGGCGAAGTCGATCCGCATCCCATTTTCCGTCGGTGGCGGCATTGCGAATCTGGACGACATGTATCGCGTCCTGCTTGCCGGCGCCGAGAAAGTATCGGTCAATTCGCTGGCTGTGCGGACGCCGCAAATTATTAGCGATGGTTCCAAGGCGTTCGGGGCACAGTGCATCGTGTTGGGCATGGATCCGGTGCGCACGGCGGACACCGAGAAGTGCCCGAGCGGCTACGAGATCACGACGCGCGGCTTCCGCGAGCACACCGGCATGGACGCGCTCGAGTGGGCGAAACGCGCGGAAGACCTGGGTGTCGGCGAGATGGTCGTCAACTCGGTGGATGCCGACGGCACGCGAGAGGGTTTCGAGCTGACCCTGACAAAGCTGATCGCCACCCATGTGAGCGTGCCCGTGGTGGCGTCCGGCGGTGCCGGCACCTGTCAGCATCTATCCGATGTCTTCAAGCAGGCGCACGCCGATGCGGCGATCGTTGCGAGCATGATCCACACGGGCGAATTCACTATCGCGCAGATCAAGGAAGAGCTGATCAGGGACGGTCTGCCGATTCGCCGGAAGTGGTGAGCGGTTCCTCGCCGGTATAGTCCTCGATCACCGCTGCGACGTCGTCGGCATTTTTTGTTTCCATCAGTGCCATGCGCAGCGACTTGGCGCTGTCGAAGCCCTGCACGTACCATTTGAAATGGCGCCGCAGCACCTCGAAACGCTTGAGCCCCGCGAACTTCTCCTCGAACCGTCGGCAATGCTCGAGCATGACCTCCAGCCGCTGCGCCGGTGTGATGTCGTCGGCCAGGATGTCGGGATTGAACAGCCACGGGTTGCCGAAAATACCGCGGCCGATCATGACGCCGTCGGCGCCGGTTTCCCCTGCCAGCCGACGAGCATCCTCGAGAGATTTGACGTCGCCGTTGCCGAGGATCAGTGTCTGTGACTGCATCTCTCGCTTGACATTGACCGCTTCGGCGATGGCGTCCCAACGTGCCGGTACCTTCGACATCTCGGCCCGGGTGCGGGCGTGGACGGTAATCGCGGCGGGGCTTTCCTCCAGTAGATGCGCCAGCCATTCGCAGATGATATTACTGCTGTAGCCCAGCCGCGTCTTGACGGAAACCGGCAGGCCTCCGGCGCCTTCGCAGGTGGCTCGGATAATCTCCTTCATCAGGCTAGGGTTCTTGATCAAAGCCGAGCCGGCACCCTGCTTTTCGACGTTTTTGTCCGGGCAGCCGGTGTTGATGTCGACACCGTCGAAACCGAGCTCCTTGACCAGTTGTGCGGTCTCGAGAAAATTCTCGGGGCGCGACCCGAAAATCTGGGCGACGATGGGCCGCTCACTTTCGTCGTACCAGAAGTCCGGCAGCAGTTTTTCGCGGCCTGGCGAGCATAGGCCGTCGCAGGACACGAACTCGGTGAACAGTATGTCCGGCTTACCGTATTTGGCGATGAGCGGGCGGAATGCGGCATCGGTGATGCCGGCGAGCGGGGCCATAGCCATGATCGGCCGGTCGAGCCTGGCCCAAAAGCCGAGGTTGGTTGGATTGGTGGCAGTGGTTATGATCGGCTTAATCGACGATGTCGATATGGTCAGTGCTGCGGATGTGCTTTGACTGCGCAAATGTAGCGGCGTCGCGTGGCCCGTCCATAAGGATCCGGTCGCCCGCTGCCGCCTTTGCAAATGCAGCGTTGCCGGTTGACTTGTCGCGACGGCCGAGCACGGCCTCGACGACGTGCCGACCGTCGCAGATGTACCGGATGCCGCTGCGGTGGACACGCCGCAGGCGCGACAGCACGCGCCATTGGTTCTCCGCATTGGTGGTTGCGCCGGAGAAGACGAAGCCGATGAAATGATGACGGGCATTCTGCCGGTGCAGGCGGTTGGCCATGCGCTGGATGAACGGCAACTCGAATCGGTTGATATGAAAGTGACACCAGTTATCGGCAGCCAGCGGGCAGGCGTGCTGGCTCGGGCACGGAAAGTTGATCTGGAAGCCGGTGTCGATGAGCTGCTGGCGCAAGGGCAGAATCTGCTGGAACACGGCGGCGGTGCCGGGTTCGATTATGATGAGCAGTTGCTCTGCCGGGGTGCCGAAGGTGACCGCTGTATCATCGGCCTCGTTCAGGACGTTGCCGGCAATGACGATGCCGGCGTTGCCGCTGTGTTCACGCCAGTCGCCCCGAACGAATTCGCACGGGACCTTTGCCAGGAGCGGGTCGCGCCGGATGCTTTTAGAAAATTTCCTGGCAAGTTTCAATGCGACCGGCGAACGGTCCACACCAATGAGTTTCCCAATGTTGGGCAGCAGGTCGGGGCGGTGGTGGCGCAGATAAAAGAGCAGTGCCCATAGAAAGGTGCCTGGGCCGCAGCCGAGCTCGGTCACTGTGACTGGCCCTTTTTCCAGTGCGGTTGTCAGTGCATCGCCGCAACGGTCGAACATGCGCCAAAGCTTCGGCATGTTTATTGGCATATAAAAGCTGGCGTAGCTGCGCATCGCAGCCGGGTCATCGGCATAGGCCGTTGCCGCGTCGGAGGCCATCAGTCTCCGGTGCAGCGTATGCAGTGGCTCCAGCAACTCGTCGCAGAGTTCGTCGCCGGGCTGCAGGGCCAGGGCATCGAAGAGCCAGTCTTGGAAGTACTCGGGAAAGAGGGGCATTACTCGTCATATGTGTGCACATGGCATAGATTAGGGCGGAAAAGCATCCAACATAATGGACGTGCGTACGGAAAGCAATGCCGTGCGATCATCGGGGAACCATGAAAATCCTGCGGATTATCTGCGGCCTCGTGTTTTTGCTGGGAGGCTTCGCAATGACGGCCGGTGGTGGCCTGATAGGCGTGATCCTGGCTTTGGTGCTTGCCCTTCTTGGTGCGTTGATGCTGTGCCCGTTTATGGTTGCACCGGTCATGAATTTCTTCGGCAACCTCTTTTACAGCGATTCGGGCCAGCCTGCACCGGAGCAATATTTGCTCATCCACAAGCTGTTGAAGGAGAACCCGCCGGATGAGGCTGCCGGCGAGTTGCGGCGGAGGATGAAGGACCATCCGAACGATGTGAATGCTGCCCACCTGTTGATGCAGACTTACTATGACCATCTGAACTCGCCACAGGAAGCCGTCAATGTCCTGCGCGGCGAGCTGGAGAGAAAAAACGACAGGCTGACCACATAAGAATGATGGAACTGAGCATCGACATTCTGTTGGAGGCGGAGCAGCAGTCCGACGCCGTGCGGATCCTCGGGCGAGCTATCCAAAAGCTTGGCTGCGGCGGGGCTTTTTCTCCACTCAGGCAACGGCTCGACCACCTGCAATGAAGCCGCAATTATTTTCTCAAACCGGGAGTCTAATTCATGCAAATCGCTGAACTGCTGCGTGCCATGGAGGGGCGCAACGCCTCCGACCTGTTTGTCTCTGTCAACAAGCGCCCGCATTATCGTATCATGCGCAGCCTGGTCGAGGCGGACCCCGAGACGATCACGGACGAGCAATTCCGGGAGTTTCTCGGGTTACACTTACCGGCCGAAACGGTCGGGCGCCTGGAAAAGAACCGCGATCTGGATATTGGAGTTTCGCTGGAAGAGAGCCGCTTCCGCTTCAACATATACTACCAGAAAGGCGAGCTGGCGATGGTCGTCCGTCGTGTACCGTCGGGGGCGCTGTCGTTTTCGGAGCTGACCCTGCCGACGGTGTTGACGTCTCTGGCGGAAGCGCCGCGCGGCTTGGTGCTGGTCACCGGCTCCACGGGCAGCGGCAAATCGACGACGATGGCGGCGATGCTGCATCACATCAATTCGAGCAGTGCCAGGCATATTGTCACGGTCGAAGATCCGATCGAGTTCGTACACCAGGACCTGCAGAGCGTCGTGAATCAGCGTGAGATCGGTACGGACACAACCGATTTCTTCACATCTCTGCGGCACATCGTGCGTCAGAGTCCGGATGTGATTGTCATCGGCGAGATGCGCGATCTCGACACCATCTCCACGGCGGTGTCGGCCGCGATGACCGGCCATCTGGTGATCTCGACAATGCATACCGTCGATGTCGTGCAGACCCTCGAACGTATCATCAACTATTTCCCGGATCAGCATCGCGACCAGATGGCCCTCGACCTCGGGTTCGCGCTCCGGGGCATCATCTCCCAGCGACTGCTGCCGTGCGCCGACGGCAACGGTGTGGTGCCGGCGTTGGAGATCCTCGTGGCCACACCGCTGGTCCGGCGACTGGTGCACGAGCGTGATTTTGATGGCCTGGAACAGGTGATCAAGACCGGCGCATCCGAGGGCATGCAGACATTCACCCGGGCCTTGGCGGACCTTGTCGAGGCGGAAAAGATCACGGTCGAAACCGGCGCCGTGGCCGCGACCAATCGTGATGAGTTTCTGCTCGCCGTCGAAGGCATGGAAACCGGGGTCGAAACTTTCCGAACCCTGGAGAGTGCCGACGAATCGTTCGGCTACGGCATGAAGAGCCTGCTGCGCGCCGCAGTGCGTCACGGTGCCAGCGACCTGCTGCTCACCGCCAAATCATCGCCGTTGCTGCGTATTGACGGCGAGCTTATGGAGACCAACACAGAGGCGCTGTCGCCGAGCATGACCAAACAGCTCCTGTTCAGCGTGTTGTCGCCGTCGCAACGGACACATTTCGAACTGGAGAAAGAGATCGACTTCGCCCTGAGCGTCGACGTCTCGAAATCCAAGGAGAAGGGGGCCGCCCATCAGCCGTCCGATCACCACCGGTTCCGGGTCAACGGATTTTATCAGAAAGGCACGGTATCGGTGGCTTTGCGGGTGATCAACCAAAAAATCCCGACGCCGCAGGAGATTAACCTGCCGAAAGCGATCACCGACCTGTCGAACCGCGCCCACGGACTCCTGCTGATCACCGGCCCGACCGGGCATGGCAAGTCGACGACGATGGCCTGCCTGCTGGGCCTGATCAATCAGACGCGCGCCTGCCATATCATCACGGTCGAAGACCCGATCGAATATGTGCACACTAACGAGAAGGCGGTCATCGAGCAACGCGAAGTGTACGCCGATACGAAAAGCTTCACCAACGCCCTGAAATACATCCTGCGCCAGGACCCCGATGTCATCATGATCGGTGAGATGCGCGATCCGGAAACGATCTCGGCGGCATTGACGGCGGCGGAGACCGGGCATCTGGTGTTGGCAACGCTGCACACCAACGATGCGGTGCAGTCGGTCGACCGGATCATCGACGCCTTTCCGGGGCGTCAGCAGTCACAGATCCGCACGCAGTTGGCGGCGACCTTGATTGCAGTTGTTTCGCAGCGCCTGTTGCCGACGGTCGACGGCGAAGGGCGGGTACCGGCATTCGAGATCATGATTGGCACCCTGGCGGTACACGCACTGATCCGCGACGAGCGCACACACCAGATCCCGGCAACAATCGAAACCAGTGCCAAGGACGGCATGGTCACTATGGACAGGGCCCTGCAGAATCTCTATCGCAAGAACCTCATCAGTCGCCAGACGGTCTTGTCGTTGGCCAAGGATAAAGACATCATCTAAGGGTGTGCCTTAACCGACTCGAGCTTTGTCCCCCTGCGGGCTTGACCTGTGGATCGCCTTCGGGCCCCGAAGGCTTACTCAACGCCTCACCTTTATTTCAAGACACACCCATTCGTTATCAGGGACGCTTCCTGCGGTTGATCGAACGGGACGGCCGGACGATGCGCGGAAGCCTGGCTGTCGGACAAGGCGGCAGAGGGTTGCGCCATACGATCCGAAAAATTGCGCCGGGCTCCACTTAGCACGGGGCCTCATAAAATGAATTCATAGATTGTCTCGTGCCGGTAGACTTCGCCCGGTTGCAGGATCGCGCTGGGGAATGACGGCTGGTTGACGCAATCCGGAAATTGTTGAGTTTCCAGGCAAAAAGCGCCGTGCTTCGGGTAAGACTGTCCGTCGGCGCCGGCTTCGTTGTCGAGAAAGTTACCGCTGTAGAACTGTACGCCTGGCTCGGTTGAGGCGACGATTAACCGTCGGCCGCTGGCGGGGTCCGCGACCTGGGCACAGGGCACCGGCGCGATGCTGCGGGTTGGTTGCACGACGTAGCAGTGATCGTAGCCGCCCGCTACCGCGCCGATCCGCTCACCGATAGCGTGAGCTTCGCTAAAGTCCATCGGTGTTCCGGCCACATCCCGCAGCTCGTTGATCGGGATCAAATTGTCGTTGACCGGCAGATATTGCGCCGCATGGATCGTCATCCGATGGTCGAGAACGTTGCCATTGCCGGCGCCCGCCAGGTTCCAGTAGGCGTGATTGGTCAGGTTCACCGGCGTTGGCTGGTCGGTTTCGGCTTCATAGCTGAACACCAGTTCGTTGCGGCTGGTCAGCACACAGGTGACGGCGACCGTCAGGTTGCCTGGAAACCCCTGGTCGCCGTCGGGGCTTTGGCACTGGAAGCGGACTGCGTCGTTGCCGTCGATTGTGGTCGGCTCACTGTCCCAGACGATTTTGTCCAGTCCCCGGTCGCCGCCATGTAAGGTGTTAATACCGTTCTCGTTACACGGCAGCGTAAAGCTTTGGCCGGCCAGGCTGAAGCGGCCGCCGGCGATGCGATTGGCGAACCGGCCGACCATGCAGCCGAAAAAACAGGCACTGTTGACATAGCCTTCGAGGTGATCGTAGCCCAGCGTCACGTTTACACTCTCGCCGGCTCCGGAGGGCAGTTGCAGCGCCGTCAGCGTCGCGCCATAGGTGATGAACCGGGCGGTCACCCCATTGGGGTTCTCCAGCGTCAATTGTTCGACTGATTGGTTTTTAAACTCGCCGATTTCCGTACGCTCGACAGCCATCATTTTCTCCTCGGTGTGGACCGCTGATTACGTCAGATTCCAACATTTGAACTTAACCACGTACATACACGATGCAAGATCTCGGCATGTCGCATGCCTGTTGCCCAGCCACCTGATTTGACCGCGGTAGGGCAGGTCCTGCAGAGCGTCGTCGCACTGTTCGTTGCCCCGGTTCCGCGCCGCAGGGACGATGACAACGGCGGGGCGCTGCTCAACGACGACCTTCGAGTCGTCCTGGTCAAAGTCGAGCAGTTGCCTGATCGGCCATTTCTGAGTTTGCATGATGGCTGTCTCCGAGATAATTTCCACGGCTTGTCGTGTACGCCGATACCTCCTATCGTATATGCATGGATGGTTAGTATCGGATCAACGCTTTATTGGACGCACTATGCCACGCTACGGTAAGTATCAAATCACCGGCATGAGAGATTTCCGCACAGGCGGAATGGCGGCACTTTCGACTGGCAGGATGGTTGATGGAGCAGAGATCGTTGTTCGCGAGCTGCAGGAGAAGCTCGTGTTCAACTGGCCGATGCGGCGCAAGTTTTCGATCGGTCTGAAGGTTCGGAAAAAGATCCCACCCCACCCGAATCTGGTATGGTCGATTGGTATCGGCTGGAAAGGGTTCACGCCGTTCGAGATCATGCCTTTCGTCAACGGTACCAGCCTGCAGTCACAATTAATCCAGGACCGGGAGTATGTGCTTCAGCATGCCATTGGCCTGCTGCTGCAGTCGGCTGAAGGCATCAAGCACGTGCATGCCAGCGGCTTTCTGCATCTTGATGTCAAGGCGGGGAACATCCTGCTGGACCTGACGGACCGTGAGAATCCCGCAGCGAAAATCACCGACTTCGACCTGTCAATGCCGCTGCGGCGGATCAGGCCGGACAAGAGCCTGCGGTATGGTACGTTCAACTACATGTCGCCGGAGCATTTGAAGGAAGGCCAGATCGGCATCGAAAGCGACATCTTCGCCTTCGGCGTGCTGGCGTACAACCTGTACACCAATGAGATGCCGTTTCCCGGCAACAACGCCGCCGAATCCCGTGCCACTAAGACTGATCCGAGTTTCAAGGTCATACCGCTGGAAGAGAAGAATTCGAACGTTCCGAAGAAACTCAGCGAAGTAATCATGCGCTGTATCGAGCGTGAATCGACGCTGCGCTACAGTAATATGAGGATTGTCGTCCGCGACTTGTGGACTGCTTCGCTGTTGCAGCATATGCCGGCAGCCGAGAAAACGCGGAAGTGGGAATCGCATTGAAGACTGTATGCGCCGTTTCAGTTCCACTTATTGACCCGCGTTTACGAAATTGGCGGCGAAAACGGGTCCGGCATAACTCGACCTGATCGACACCGATATACTGCGGTATCAACCCCAGCAGTCGACGGCACAGTGCAGCGGCAGGACGAATACGACGGCGACAATAAACAGGAGGTATATGGAGCGATGACTACTTGGAGTAGGGCGGATTTGTCTATCCCCCATTGCAAATGGAACACGCGCGGAGATCCGTTATTTCCCAAGGACAACGACTAATGGCTACCGAACTTTCGAAATTTATCGATGAAACGCCGCTCTGTGACACGCACGAGCATATGGCCAAGGAACAGCAATATCTGGATGGCAAACCGGATATCATACACGCACTGTTCATGAACTATGTACAAGCAGACTTTGAAGTCGCAGGTGTCGATGCCGATAAATTCGAAGCTTTCTTCAACCAGGACGACCCCGATGTCCGCGGCCGTTTCGAGGGTGTTTACTCGGCCTGGCAAGCGATCCAGCACACCGGCTATGGTGAAGCCGTACGCTTGATGGCGAAGCGCATCTACGATATCGATGAGGTGACCCCAGACAGCGTTGGCGCGGCGGCGCCCTTGCAGGAAGCGCTGGTGCAACCCGGCGAGCGCCTGCGCCTCTTGAAGGAAGTGGCGAACCTCGATCACATCCAGACAGACGACTTTTCGTGGCCGTGCCTGCCCGACGCGTCGGGCCCGGACTTTTTCTTCTACGACATGACCTGGTGTACTTTCTGTAACGGCCGACTGGACATTCCCGCACTCGTCGAGGAGACAGGTGTCGACGTCAGTGACCTGCCGTCGCTGCGCAACGCCATGCACGCCTTGTTCGACAAGTACGGGGCCGTCGCTGTCGCCGTCAAGTCGCAGCACGCCTATCATCGAACCTTGGCCTGGGAGGACCGTGCCGATGCCGATGTCGAGCCGTTACTGCAGAGGCACATCGACGATCCGGAAGCACTGGACGTGGACGAGCGGAACGTCTTCGGCGACTGGTGCTGGGCGCGCGGCGCCGAGCTTTGCGCCGAGTATGATCTGCCGTTCAAGATCCACACTGGCTACTACGCCGGCAGCAACAAGATGCCGCTCGATTTCATCCGCTGTGGGAATATGTGCAGCTTGCTGGCGGCCTTTGTGGATACGAAATTCGTGCTGATGCATATCTCGTATCCTTACAACGACGAGTTGGTCGCGCTCGGCAAGCACTATGCCAATGTCTATGCCGATATGTGTTGGGCGTGGTCGATCGACCCGTATACCTCGGCGGACTTCGTACGTAAATGGATTCACACGGCACCGGCGAACAAGCTGTTCATCTACGGCGGCGATACCTCCAACCCGGTGGCCAGCGTCGGGTACACCATGCAGGCGCGTACCGGTTTGAATCGCGCATTACAGGCTGAAGTCGATGACGGTCTGGTGACGGAGAAAGAAGCAATCGCTCTGGCCGCACGGTTCATGCGCGACAACGCGTACGACTGCTTCCGCATCGAGGCGAAGCGCGCGGCGATTGCCGATTTATGAAAGTGACCCGCGTTAGTGGATGACTTGTGCGATGACCGCAGCGATCTTGCACACCACAGTGAGACCGATCAATGAGCGACAACCGGAAATTCACCGCCGAGTATCCGGACCGGGAAGTGTGCATTGGCTGAGGCTGAACTCCAACTTGCGCCTTTCCGCTTTGATGTGACGCCGCCGCTTGGGCATTCGATTTGCGGCGGTTGGATTCCCTCGGTGGCGAGTGTCAGCGACCCGCTCGAGTGTGTCGGGTTTGTCCTGCTCGGCGCCGGCAAACCGATCGTCATCTGTGCAGTCGATTGGTTGGCGCTGCTCAACAGTGCGCATCTGGCATGGCGCCAGACTTTGGCTGAAGCCGCCGGCACCCACGCAGATCGGGTGGCGGTGCAATGTGTGCACCAGCACAGCGCGCCGCTCGTCTGTCTCGATACGCAGGCGATCGTCGCGGCGGCCGGCGGCCTCGAAGACGTCATCCAGCTCGACTTTTTCGAGGACTGCCTGCGCCGCGGGCGCGAGGCGGTGGCGGCGGCACTCGCTGCACCGCGACCGGTGACAAAGCTGGCGCACGGTCAGGCAAAGGTCGACAAGGTTGCGTCGAACCGGCGGGTTTATCGCGACGACAACGGGGTCGTCCTTGGACAGCGCGCCAGCAGTGCGCCCGACGAATTCCTGCGCGGGCTGCCCGAGGGGTTGATCGATCCGTGGCTGAAGACAGTCGCATTCTACGACGGTGACGACAAGATCGCCGCCTGTCACTACTACGCGACACACCCGCAAAGCTACTATGGCGACGGCATCGTCAACAGCGACACCGCCGGGCTGGCGCGCAAGCGACGGCAAGCGGAGGAACCGGATTGCCTGCATCTGTACTTCACGGGTTGCGCCGGCAATGTCGCCGCCGGAAAGTACAACGATGGCACCCCGGAAT
>CAUZJQ010000120.1:0-11194 GCA_963580095.1 Lentisphaeria bacterium
GGCAGCACGCCGGTCAACACCTCGAGGATCGGGCCTTTATTGCGCTCTGCCGCCGGCGTTTGCAAGGCGCCACGGGCCGAGTTTGAACCGTGTTGTTTGGGCATGTGCGGCGGGCTTCTATTTCACCTTGATCGAACTCCAGGGCGAGGAGGATGAAGGCATGAGAAACAAGAGGGAAATTACGAGTAGGATTCGGATGCGGAATTACGCATTGACATCGACACCGACCGTCTTAGCGTGATCAACCAGCAACTGCCAGATATCGTCGGCGATGTAGATTCCCTCGCTTTCGAACGCAATACGCGCATCGGCTTCCGGGTCACCCGGCATGCGCACCTTGTCAAAGCCCGGCGCCGGCGGCACCGCCCTCACCTGCTGCGACATGTCCAAAGCGGCGTCCGCGTAACTCTGCATGGAACGGAAAAGGTCGGCCCTGATCACAATCATCGTGACGCCCTGGTGCCGGAACATTTCGTCGCCGAAGTTCGGGTCGATGTGATCGTCGGAACCGCTTATGATTCGTGCGAGGTACTCGACAACCATCATCAGGGCAAAGCCCTTGTACGTGCCAAACGGCAGCATGGCACCGCCATTCTCGAGGATGTTTGGATCGGTGCTGGGGTTGCCGTCGGGATCAATAACGAAACCCGGTGCCAGCTGTTCACCGCGGATCTTCGACAGAAACAAAGAACCTTGTGCCTTCAACGTCGTGGCATAGTCGAGCAGCACTGGCCGCCCATCGGGCTCTTGCGGATTCGGAAACCCGATAGAGATCGGATTGACATCGAGCACCTTCTCACGACCGCCATACGGAGCAGTACGTCGTTCCGACATGCAGTACCCGGCGCCGACAACGATCGCAGCCATGCCGGCCGCCGCCGCCATTTCGCTATAGTGCCCCACTCGCCCGATGTGGTGTAACTGCACCAGTGAGACGATGGCGATATTCGCAGCCGCCGCCTTCTCGATGGCCAGTTCCATGGCGAACTTCGCAGCAACCTGACCAAACGTCCAGTTACCGGTGATCAACGCGCTGGTCGGGGATTCTTCGAGAATGGCAGGGCCCGCAGCCGGCCGCAGTTGATCGCTCGCAATGTCTTTGAAATAAACGTACATCGGCCGCAGCCCATGCGTTGCGACACCGGCTTGTTCGGAGGCAACCAGATGCTCGGCGACGATGTCGGCATTGCGCTCGTTGGCGCCGGCAGCAAGCAGAACGCGGCTGAGCGTATCATGAAGCTTCTGGGCAGTTATGATCATAAAAACACCTGCTGGCTGAAAAGAGTACGAAAAACAGTCGAGGGAGATTACACCAAAATCAACGCTTAGCAAGCACGGCTTGCGCCGGTACCCGCAACACGTTGCGGGCAGGCGGATTTCGCCAGAATCTACAAGCTGCGCACGTGCAAACCGCACACACGCGAAGTGAAGTTGGTTTTCGCCTTGGTTGGTCGTTGCCCTCTCGTCCAGTGCAAGCCGGTGTTCAATGCAAATGGTTCGGGCGGGCCGTCTTTCAGTATCCTTCCCGGATTGTCATTCCGGTCGCGGATGGTTCGGCCACAGGCCGCGGACGTCTTCGCCGCAGATCATCACGCCGGACTTATTCCAGTCCGCAAAGTTTGCAGTGTCCGCAGCGATGTAGCGAATCGTCAATCCGCAGCGACGACGATCCGACGGGTTCGGGCCCGAGCCGTGCAGCAGCAAGTCCGAGTGCACTGAGAACTGCCCGGCGGTCAGAGCAATATCAGCGATTGTGCCGTACAGCTCAGCCCCTTCGACAGTAAAACGCAGGGCGTTTTGTTCCTCCTTGCGGGTCACGCGGTGCTCGATAGCGCCGTGCAAATGCGAACCCGCCACCACCTGCATGCAGCCGTTCGCCCGGTCGGCATCGTCGATCGCCAGCCATACAGTCACTGTCCGGGCCTTTTCGAACGGCCAGTAAAAAGCATCCTGATGCCAGGCCACCTGCTTCGGCTCATGCGGCAGTTTGCAGAAGTAGTGAGTGCCCCAGCAGGCGATGTCCTCACCAATCAGGTCTGTAACGCAATCAACCAGGCGCGGCTCGAAAATCAGGTCGTACATCCACGCATGCCGCAGGTGCGGGTCGACGATCGATAGGCTGTCGGCCCCCTCGGCCAACGTCGCTTCGAGGAGCTTGTCAAAGCCGCTGCGATAGCTCGTGATCTCGTTCGTATCAAAGCAGTCCAACGGGCAGCAGTAGCCATCGTGGTTATAGGCTGCGAGCTGTTCGATGCTCAGTACCCGAGGCGTTTGCGGCGCCGCCGGGCGGAAGCACATATCGCGGTCGAGCTCGAGCAGTTCGTCGAGCTCGAACAGCTTTTTGTCGAATCGATCAAATAATGTTGTAGCCATAACGTCATATCCTACAATTGGATATTCATAAATCAATCCAACTCATTTGACTGATCACGACGTGTCCTTTCTGAAGAGGCAATCCCCGCAAACCCACCACGGACATGTGACTTGACTTCGCACCTCACGCGCGCGAGCTTATTTTGCCCTCCGACGACACCACACGGTCACTGCCGAGCCCACCGAAGCGGATTATATTCTGCCTGACCTAAAACCATAAATAGGAACCCACAAATGAGGCTTGAGCATCTCGAAACCGGCATTGTCTATCGCAATCCGAAACCTTACCTGCGCGCCGTCAACGCCTGGCACCCGACACTGGTAGCGCTGCCAAGCGGCGAACTGCTGGCCTCATTCGATCTCGGCCAGGGCCCCGAAGGCCTCGACTATCGCACCTGCCTGGCGCGTTCGTCCGACAACGGTCAGAGTTGGTCAGAGCCGGTGGACCTGTTCAGTGATGCTGTGCAGCCGACGACAAATTCCGTCCGCATCGCCTGCATGTCGGACGGGCAGCTCACGGCCATGGGCGCGCGCCTGTACCGCAGCGATCCGGAAGAAGGCATCGTCAACCGCGCCAATCACGGGTTCGTACCGCTCGACGTCATTCTCCTGACCAGTGACGACAACGGCTACACATGGTCGGAGCCACGCGTCATTGAACCACCCTTGGTAGGTCCGGGCTTTGAGATCTGCCACAGCATCGTCGAGCTCGTTGATGGCCGTTGGCTCTGGCCCACGGCAACGCTTATGGGCTGGGACGGCGAACTGCCGAACGGGCTGAAGGCGATCGCCTTCGTCTCGCACGATCGAGGTCAGACCTGGCCGGAACATCTCGACCTTTTCGATGACAGCGACGGCGCAACGCACTGGGAAACTTCCCTGCGCCAGATGGAAGACGGCCGTATTGCCACGATCACCTGGACCCTTGAAGATGAATCCGGCGCGGCCATGCCGACACTCTATCGCGTCTCCGTGGACGGCACGGCTTTCAGTCCGCAACAGCCTACCGGATTTATAGCGCAGACTGCCAAGCTGCTGCCGCTCGACGGCGACGATCTGCTCTGCGTCTATCGCCGCGACGACCAGCCCGGCCTATGGGCAACCCGCGCCGAGCTCAACGGCAACAGCTGGACCAACCATGCCGAGATCCCCCTCTGGGAAGGTGCCGCGTCCGGCATGACCGGCGCCGACAAAACCAACGAACTGAGCGCCCTCAAGTTCGGGTTTCCGTCGCTGCTGCGCGTCGCGCCAGACCAGGTACTCGTGGCGTTCTGGTGCTGCGAAGACACCATCTGGAACATCCGATGGATCCGCATCGGCATCTGAAGCAATCAACGGCAAGAAATATCAGCGGAGGCATTTTGGCAGGCATTTTTTCCGCGAGGGGCTGTTGGATCTGAAAGAATTCCCCTACCTGCCTCGCTCACACACTGTCCTGTGCTGATAGTGACAATGGCAGCGGACACCAAGCTTGAAGAACCGTTGCCTTGCCTTCCAGCAGCATAACGTCGGCGGGTGCGAGGGGACCGAAGAGAAGGCGCGTTGCAATCATCGGCGGAAGCCGGAGATCGGGTTCGGCCTCAGTATATTCGCTGACCGCGCCATGGTCGCTTACCTGCAACCGAATGGCCTGATCCAGGCCTTCGATTCCCAGAACCACTTCCCCAGCCGGCAAGGCCTGCGCCGCGTGCCTGAACGCCAATGCCGCACCGGTGACCGCCGGCCAGTCAAAAATCTGCCAGTTGCCGCTGCGCATCGCTGTTGAGCCTTCGGCAAAAGCACTCAGCGCTCGCACGAAAGACGCCGGCAAATGGTCCGTATTCACGGCAAACGTGTCCGGACCACCCTCGCTCTCGATCAAAGCCCGAACGATAGCGCAAGCGACGTCTGCGTCATCTGCGACGAGCTCGACGATCGAGGTCCCCGCCTTGTCGACCAGAGCGTATCCGATGATTTCGCCGCCGTCATCCCGCGCTACGTGCCCTACCACTCTCCAGTTGACGAGATAGCGCAGGAATGCCTCATCCGCATACTCACACCACGAAATCTGCGAGTCATGCAGACGTTTGAGCGTACGCACTGTATCCGCATCGTCAATATCCAACGCCTCGAGCTGCACAGTGACCGCACGTCCCGCACCGGTGTGCCGCAGATTGACATCTCGCACGATTATGGTCGAGCGGACGCCGGCGATCTCCCAGCCATAGTAGCTGTAGCGCTGGCGCTGCCCACCAAGGTATGAAAGATGATAGCCGCCGTCGCGGATACACTCGTACGCATGCGCCATCAAACTGCTCATGAGCCCCTGACCGCGCAGCTCGGGATCGGTCGTTACACCGCCGATCCCGGCAACACGCAGCTCGGTGTCGCCGAAGTGCCAGGTGATTGGAAAAATGCCCACAACCGCGGCAAGTCGCCCAGCTCTTCGGATCGCCAGATTGCAGGACATCAACGCATCGGAAGGCTGGTAAATCAGCGGCAGAAACTGTCGGAAGGAGTTGTCGGGTGAACAGTCGAAAGAATGATCAAGAAACACGATCAGTTCTTCGAAGTCAGTTGCCGACAAGCGTTCGATTTCATCGTTCATCGCAGCTCTCACTTATTGTTCGGCAGCACGCCGGTGAACCACTCGAGCGCAGGCAGATGGCGGTGATGATTCTTGTCGGAGCGATTGCCCTTGCAACTCTCCATAGCCATTTTGCACCCGCGTCTTCCTGAGACGCTCGTGCAGAATTCGGTGGCCCAGGTGGAAACTGAAGTTATCGTTCCTGCCGCCGCTGGCATACACATGCATGAACTCCAACGCATCAATGTAGCGCATAAACGCAATGATCGAATCGAACTGCAGAAACTTATGAAAAACGGTGTCCAGCCCCCCCCCCCGGCCGGCTAAAATACTGGCAGGTTTCGGTAGATCGATTATCCTGCGGGGGCGCGGCAAAGTATACAACGACATTCGTGCAGCAGAAAAACCATTGTGATCTGCGGGCAGTCACAATGCCACGCCAAATCATGCCTGCACCTCGAAGCTCTGTTTATAACACGGCGAAAAATTCCACCAGTGCGGTACATTCCACTCCACACGGAGTCAGCTCAATATGAAAATCGTATCATTCGGAGGCGGCTGCAATATTGGTCAAGTGGAAGCCGACGTTGTTAAGGAAGCCGGCGGCGAGTTCGAACTACTGCCGGAGTTCGATTATGTCGACGCTGCAGCCAACCGATACAACGGCGTCACCGCCGCGCTCTTCCGGCGCCTCGCAGTCGACCGCGAAATTTTCATAAAACTCCCCGACTGTATCGCCGCGGCGCGATACGGTGCCGGTCTCGAAGCTGTCGACCTCAAGGCGGCAACCGATCTGGGCATCTTGATAGTCAGCAATCACACCTACGGACCCGACGCGGTCTCGAGTTGGGCAAAATCACTTTTTCACGCCGTGCGTGGAGAAATCCACGCATGGCACCAGACAGTGCTGGTCGGCGACTGGCGCAACGATTACCCGATCATTTCGAAACCGATCAGCACGCTGACGGCTGGCGTCGTAGGACTCGGCACCATCGGGCAGACACTCGTGCCGCAGTTGCAGGGCGAGTTCAAACGAGTCGTTGGTTATGACCTATATGCGGACAAGTCCGCGGCCGTAGTGAAAGACGGATTGGTCGAACTGATGGACGATTTCGAATCGCTGCTGGAGGTGGCAAACGTCGTCTTCATTCACTGCGCACAAACGCCGATTACGACAAAAATCTTCAATAAGTCGGCATTCGAACGGCTACCGCAGGGCGCCTACATCATCAACTGCGCACGCGGCGGCATACTGGATGAAAACGCGCTTGTGGACGCGTTGGAGTCCGGGCATCTCGGCGGTGCGGCCATGGACGTTTACGGTCAGGAACCGCCGAGCCTCGACTCGCGGCCGTTCGAATATGCACGGACACATCGTAACCTCCTGCTCAGCCCGCACATCGCCGGCCTGAGTACTGAACAGGCCCGCATCAATCTGAATGCGCACAGCGCCGAGGTGTTGGTGCGTGCGGTTCGCCTGCAGCAGAACCCGAATCTCGACTGGCAGGAATGGCCCAAGTCCATTGCCAATTTCGAGATGGTCAAGGACCTGACCGGATACCAGGACTGGAAAGCAAACGCCCAACCATGCATGCGCTGGCGACTTTTACAGGCGGGCGCGCTGTAGCATTATCTGGTGTCAGAGGGATGATAAGCTTCCAGATTTGGACCAGCCGGGCTTCTCCGTCAGAATGCCCCCGGGCTTACCGTGGCGGCCATGGGCATTGGGACAAACGGTAGAAGCACAACCCCTTCAGCCCCTCACCAACCCGCAGATGTTCATGCAGTTACGCAGTGCCCAGAAACGTACGTCGCCTGGACGTTCAGATCATCGTCCAACAAGACGACGTCCGCCTGCTTCCCCGGCGCCAGGCTGCCAAGCCGATCATCCACGCCAGCCAGCCTCGCCGGGTTCAGGCTGGTCGCGATCGAAGCCCGCGACAGGCTCATGCCCGTGAAGGTAATCAGATTTCGCAGCGCCTGGTCGGAAGTCAACGTCGAACCGGCCAGCCCGCCGTTGTCCAGGCGAGCGCCGCGGCCTTCGGTCGTTGTCGCCCAGAGATCTACGTCCAAGAGGAATCGGCCGGGCGGCGACCCCGTGAACTTCACGGAATCGGTTTCCAGAAACAATCGGTCGGCCGGCAGTTGTGCCAGCAGCTGCACCTGGATCGGATCGGCATGGACCCCATCACAGATCAGTCCCAGACAGATGCGCGGCTCCGCCATCAATGCCTCCGGCAATGACAACGGGAAAAGGCCGTCTTCAGTCGATTCACCCGGAATCATCACGTCGAAAATGTGCGTCACGCCGGTGATCCCGCGATCGGCGTAACAGCGGACATCTTCCGGCTGCGCCCGTGAATGTCCCAAGTGCAGGCCAACGCCGGCATCACGGAGAACCTGCATGAACTCCGCAGCACCATTGAGCTCCGGCGCCAACGTCACGAACTTCAGTTGGCCCGCCGCCGCTTCCAGCATGTGTTCCGCCAATGCCGCGGACGGTATCGTCAGGTTCTCCGGCTTGTGCGCCCCCGGCGCGGCAAAGCATGGTCCCTCGCTGTGGATGCCGAGGCATCGGGCGCCGCTGCCTTTATCGCAACCAGCCAGTTTCTGCAGCAGCGGCAGAAGGTCCGCCTCCATCTTTGCAAGAATCGAGGGTACGAACGCGGTCACCCCATGCTTCGGCAACACCCCGCTGTTGTCAGCAATCGCTGCGGACTCCGCATCACTGTACAGGTACGGACCATAACCATGCGTCAACGCGTCGATCATCCCGGGAAACGCGTAACAGCCGCCGCCGTCAATAGCCGTGGTGTCGTCCGGAACAGGAGACGCCGGATCGATGAAGCTGGTGATCGTGCCGCTGTCGTCGATGAGCAGGTCACGCTCGCATATATCGTCGGGGGTGACGATTCTGACATGACGGAATACGGACGGCATGCGTGGCACCGTGGTTTAGTAGGTCGGCTCCTCAGTCAATTCCCTCGGCAGATAGTCGCCGCCAATGGTCGCCCAAAGGTTTCGATATGCCGTACCATAGCGGCAATACAATACCCTGGGAAATTCATGCCGTCGAGGGTGTGGGAATGTCGAGCCCCGGCAATACAACACAGAGCCGGAACCTACAGTGCTGATTTTCTTGCCCAGCGTGGCACGCGCCGCCGGTTGCGCCGCGTTTCACCCCATCGCTCGCGCAGTATGCGAAGGTCAACCCCCTGGCCAGTGCCAATTCCTATCTTCGTGGCACGGCCGTCTTCGGCTTCTCCGCATGATAGGTCACGATTCCCACCAGCTCCTCCAGAAACTGTTCCGCATTCTCCTCGCGCAGCCGGGGCAGCTTGCGGTTTGGCATCTTCAACAACCCCGTCTCGGTCTCCAGCAACACCTTGCGGTCGCGCACAGCGATCCCATGTATCCCCGCGGACAACGCCAGCAACTTCAATCGCGCCACCTCCAACATGTGCGTCACGATCGTCGGCACCGGCCCGAACCGGTCGCGCAGCTCATCAGCAAAATCATCGATCTCCGCCGGCTGCCGGAAGCCGCTCAGCCGGCGATATAATTCGATGCGCAGATCCTCTTCGCTCACGTAGTCCGGCGGAATGGCTGCCGCGATCGCCCCCTCGACATCTTCAAAGCCAAACACCAGAAAGTCCAGGTTCAGACTGACTTCGCGCCGGTGAAAGACCTCCTGGTCGCGCAACCTGCCAACGGCTTCCTTCATCAACTGGCAATACAGGTCGAAACCTATCGCCACAATATGCCCGCTCTGTTCGGCACCCAGCAGATTGCCTGCCCCGCGGATCTCCAAGTCACGCATCGCCAGCTTGAATCCGACACCCAGTTGCGTGTATTTGCGGATCGCCGTCAGGCGCTCACGAGCCGCTTGCTGCAACACCGCCCGCTTCGGCAGCATCAGATACGCATACGCCTGCCGATGATAACGTCCAACCCGGCCGCGCAACTGGTACAAATCCGCCAGGCCGAAACGTTGCGCATCGTCGATGATGATCGTATTGGCGTTCGGCACGTCGAGCCCCGATTCGATGATCGTCGTGCACACCAGCACATCCGTCTCGCCTTTGAAAAAACGCAGCATCGTCGCCTCCAACAGTCCCTCGTCCATCTGCCCGTGCCCCACGTCAAAGCTCGCCTCCGGCACCAGTTCCATCAGGCGGTCGCACACTTTCTCGATCGATTTCACGCGGTTATGCAGATAGTAGACCTGGCCGCCACGCTGGATTTCGCGCAGAATCGCCTCCTGCACCTGGTTGTCGTCGTATTCCGCTACGACCGTCTTCACCGGCCGGCGCTCGAGGGGGGCTGTCATGATCGTGCTCATGTCACGTAACCCGGCCATTGCCAGGTACAGCGTGCGCGGAATAGGCGTCGCCGTCATCGTCAACACGTCGACGTCGGCGCGCATCTGCTTGAGTCGCTCCTTGTGTGTGACACCGAACCGCTGTTCCTCGTCGACCACCAGCAAGCCGAGATCCTTGAACTTGACATCCCGGCCGAGCAGACGGTGGGTGCCGATTATGATGTCCACTCCCCCCTGCTCGACGCTTTTGAGAATCTGATGTTGCTCCTTGGTCGTGCGGAAACGCGAAATCGATTCGATGGTGATCGGAAATTCGCTGAAGCGGTCGAGGAAAGTCAGGTAGTGCTGCTGCACCAGGATCGTCGTCGGCACCAGCACCGCCACCTGTTTGCCGGACTGCACTGCCTGGAAAGCACCGCGCATCGCTACTTCGGTCTTGCCGTATCCGACGTCACCGCACAACAGACGATCCATCGGCTTGGGCTGCGACATATCCGCTTCCACATCTTCGATAGCGGTGATCTGGTCGACGGTCTCCTCATAGCCGAAGGCGTCGGCGAAAGCTTCGTACTGCGCTTCTTCACCACTGTGCGGAAAACCGGAAATCGTCTCGCGCACCGCCTGCAGCCGAATCAACTCAGCCGCCAGGTCGGTGACCGCTTCCTCCGCCGCGGCCCGAGCCTTCTGCCACTGGGTGCCGCGCACCCGGCTCAGGGTCGGCAGTTTCGTTTGCCCGCCGCCGATGTAACGCCCCACCAGGTAAGCCTGATCAAGCGGCACGTATACCTTGAGTTCATCCCGGAATTCCAGCACCAGAACTTCCTCGACCTGGTTGTGGAATTTCTGCTTTTTCAAACCGAGATAGCGACAGATTCCATGCAATGCGTGGACCGCAAAATCGCCTTCGTGCAGATCCGCTTCGCCACGAATCATTTGATCGGTATGAAAATGGTGCTGACGCCGCCCACGCAACTTTCGCTTCGCTTCGCGGAACAACTCAGCGCCGGAAAGCATCACGACCTTGGCGGCGGGAATGATAATGCCGCATGACAAGTCGACTGCCTGATAACCGATGTCTAAATGCCGCAACGCCTCGTCGGCCGCTGTCAATTCCTTGAAGCGCTCGAGCTTGCCCTCACTGTCGCAACACACGGCGATGACATACCCGTCCGCCGCCCAGCGCGTCAGCTCACGGCTCAGAAACTGGCGAAACAGATTGTCGAAAAGGTTATCGGCATCCGGCAAGGCCCCGCGAAACTGCGGGGACAACGCGAAAAATGGACAATCGCCAGAAGCGCCGTCCACACCGCGGTCACGCAGTTGCAGAACCTCTTGCCGACGTATTCGCTGTTGCTTCCAGACGTTGAGATCGCGGCAATCGCCGAACTCCTCCAGATGCTGGCCGATCTCGGCATCATCACAAATTAGCAAAAGACAGTCATCGAAATAGTCGAGAAAACACGTGTCCGACTCGACGTCGAATGTCGCCTCGCCTCGCGGAATGATCCGGACGCTGGCAACAAGTTCACGTGACCGTTGGGTTCCTGGATCAAAATATTGCAGTGATTCGATCTCGTCCCCGAAATAATCCACCCGAACAGGATATTCGTGGATCGGCGAGAAAAAATCCAGAATGCCGCCACGCCACGAGAATTCGCCCGGCACATGGACCTCCACCTCGTTGTCGTAATCGAGGGAAACCAGATGCTCGGATAGGCGCTCCGGCGGCCAGTCGGTCACGCCCGGCTTTAAGATCAGTTCACCCTCGCGGAAAGTCTGCGGATCCGTAGCGGGCGCGATCATCGCCATCACGGACCCCACGAACACCCCCATGCCGCCCAGCGCAAAGTGCAACACGCGGCTGCGCTCAGATTCATGCTCTAACACCATATGGCGCCGGTCCATCTCGACCTCTGGCAATTGAAAAATCTGCC
>CAUZJQ010000121.1:0-11094 GCA_963580095.1 Lentisphaeria bacterium
CTCATATAAAACTTCCATTTTTCGGGCGGTGGTGAAGGATAGATGCGTCACTGTCAAAGATCAAGCCCTTCCGGCAGCGTGACGCTCACTGCCCGTCCGCATGGGCGTGAATCACGGCAGCAACACCGATGGCTTGTCTCATCGCCTCCGGCCCGCTCGTAGATACCTGTGCGCTGCTGCCTTTCGCCCGTCGCATTCGACTATGTGGATTGTCGCCTTATCTTACTGGCTGTTTCGTTACGAAACTACATCGTATGATGTTTGCCAAATCCCGAGGAGTTCCATTTTGTCTGATACGCACAGCCTGAAGGGCGTCGTGGTCCCGGTGATCACCCCCCTGTCCGACGACGAAACTGTCGATGAAACGGCCTTTCGCGCCCAGATCGATCGCCTGATCGACGCCGGTGTGGGCGGACTCTTTGTCGGTGGTTCCGCCGGCGAAGGACCATTGCACACCGAAACGGAATGGCGGCGCATGATCGAGATCGCCGGCGTCGCTGTCGATGGACGCGTGCCCCTGCTCGGTGGTGTCGCAGACACTTCCACTCGCCGCGTCGTCGACAAGATCGACCGAATCGCCGCGACCGGTGCTTATCAGTTTTTCGTACCTACACCGACTTTCTACCTGGCCAACAGTTGTGCTGCCGAGCATCTGCGTCTGCACGAGACCTGCTGGCAGCATCGTGGCGGAATGGAGATGATCGCCTATAACATTCCGAGCTGTGTCGGTTCTGCGTTGGCTCCCGATACTGTCGTCACTATGGCCATGAATGGCTGGATCCGCTATTGCAAGGAAAGCTCCGGCGACCGTGATACGCTCTTGCACTACCTGAACGACGGCGGTCCGGTCGGACTGCAGACGCTGGTTGGTGACGAACCGCTGATTGTTGCCGGTTTGATTGCCGGCGGTGTCGGGTTTGTGCCGGTTCTCGGCAATGTCGTTCCCGAGTTGTGCGTCGGCATTTTCGACGCTGTCAGCCGCGGCGATCTGGCAGATGCCGTCAAGCGGCATGCCCGCCTGATGCGTATCCGCGATGTGCTGCTGCTGGCGGGCGACTGCTGGCTGAGCGGTATCAAGTATGCTGTATCGACGATGGGCATCGGCAATGGCCGAATTTCGTCGCCGCTGCAGCCGACCGGTGATCAGCATAAAGAGGCGATTGCCGCCGTGCTTGCCGAGGCCTGAGCCGGACGCTGCGAATTCGCAAGCATGGCGGTATCTATGAGGCCTTGGCGGTAGTGCCTGTCGACTTATGGCGCAGGCAGCCGTACATTCTGCCGATCTGCCAAGATGGGAGCGAAATGTGTCCAAGAAATCCTTGAGTGCAATTCCCGGTGTCGATACGCTTCTCGATGCCCTCGATGATATCGACTGTCCGCGATTGCTTTTGCTGGCACTCATCCGTGAGCACCTGTCGTCGCTGCGAAAGGCGAAGTCGATTCCGTCTTTCGAGCAGATTGCCGGGGACATTCGTGATCGCGTCGCGGCGTTCCTACGGGCGCAACTGCAACCGGTGATCAACGCCACTGGCGTGATCATTCACACCAACCTGGGGCGTGCGCCGATGAGTGCCGAGGCGGTTGCCGCTGCAGCCGCCGTCGGCGGCGGTTACAGCAACCTCGAGTTCGACCTCGACAGCGGCAAGCGCGGTGGGCGCTCAGCCGGTATCAAACGCAAACTGGCACTGCTCTGTGGTGCGGAGTCTGCAACTGTCGTCAACAACAATGCGGCGGCGCTGGTCCTGATCCTCAAGCATTTCTGCACCGCGGCGCGTCGCGAAGTAATCGTTTCACGCGGCGAGCTGGTGCAGATCGGCGGTGGCTTTCGCATTCCCGACATCCTCGAGAGCAGTGGTGCGGTTTTGCGTGAAGTCGGCACCACCAATCGTACCGGTGTAGCGGATTACGAGGCGGCTCTCAGTGAGCAGACGGCGATGATTCTCAAGGTGCACCGCAGTAACTTTTTTATGGACGGGTTCGTTGCATCGCCGGCGACTGAAGAGCTCGCGGCGATCGCCAAAAAGAAGCGCGTGCCGCTGGTCGAGGATCTGGGCAGCGGCACAATGCTTGCAACCGATCAGTTTGCGGCCGTCGAGCACGAACCGACACCGAAGGACACGCTGAAGCGTGGCGTGCAGCTGGTCTGTTTCAGTGGCGACAAACTTTTCGGTGGCCCGCAGTCGGGCGTGATCGCCGGTAAGAAGCGGCTGATCAGCAGTATCGAGAAAGAGCCGTTTTATCGGGCCCTGCGCTGTGACAAGCTTATTCTCGCGGCGCTCGAGGCGACCGCCGACACGTATTTACGGAGTCTGCAAACCGGTGACTTGCCGGAGATCCCGGTGGTTCGGATGATGTCGCAATCAGTGGCCAAGCTCGAAGCGCGGGCCAATAAGCTGATTGCGGCGCTCGCAGAGCTGCCGGTGGCCAGCCGCTGCGTTGAAGTGAATTCGCGGATTGGCGGGGGTGCGATGCCGCGTGCGGCGATACCGTCGGTTGCCGTCGAGCTGGTGCCCGCGAATCGCACGCCGGCTGAACTCGCCGCAACCCTGCGCATGGTGTGCCCGCCAGTTATCGGGTATATTTCCGGCAAGTCTTTGCGGTTGGACTTGCGGACCGTGCTCCCGGAGCAGGACGAATTGTTGACCAGCACGTTGCACTCGGTAATCACTAACAGTGGGTCAGCCCCTTGAAGTATTTTCTGTGGCTTATTTCCTGTGCCTTCTGCACTGTTGTTGCGGCTGTCGACTCACCGCCGGCGGCGACGCCGTTCAACTATCTTGCCTATCCGGTACTGCAGGTTGACAGCCGTTCCGTCGATGTGGTGTATAAATTCCCCTTCAAGCTCCAGCCTGACTGATGCTGCGTGACGCGTACTTTGTCATCGCTACTGCCGGTCATGTCGATCACGGCAAGACCGCCCTTGTCCAGGCGCTCACCGGCACCGATACAGACCGCCTGCCGGAAGAGAAGGCACGAGGGCTGACCATCGACCTGGGGTTCGCGGCGCTCGAACTTGCGATGCCCGATGTCGCCTTGCGAATCGGTATCGTTGATGTGCCCGGCCACGAGGACTTCGTCAAGAACATGGTCGCCGGCGTCGGTTCCATTGATCTGGCACTGTTTATCGTTGCCGCCGATGACGGCTGGATGCCGCAGACCGAGGAGCATCTGCAGATTCTCTCGTACGTCGGCGTCCGTGACGCGATTGTCGCAGTGACTAAAGCCGACCTGGCCGACGCCGAGACGCTGGAACTGGTGATCGAAGATGTCCGCGAGCACCTCAAGCATACGCCCTTTGCAGATGCGCCGATCATCACGACGTCGTCACAGACCGACAGCGGCATCGAAGACTTGCGGCAGGCCCTGGCCACGGTTCTGGTTGCTTGTTCAGCGCCCGCTGACTTCGGCAAGCCGCGGTTATCCGTCGATCGTGTGTTCACTATCGACGGCGCCGGTACGATCGTCACCGGCACACTTGCCGGCGGTATCTTGTCGGCCGGCGACACCGTCGTTGTCCAGCCCGGCGGTTGCCGCACGCGCGTCCGGACGCTGCAGACGCACAACGCCCAGGTCGATACCATCGTGCCGGGCATGCGGGCGGCCCTGAATCTGGCAGACGCGACCGCCCATGTCGATGTGTCCCGCGGTGACGTGGTCACGGTATCTGGAACGGGTGAGGCTGCCGATACGATCGATGTACAACTCGAAATGTCGGCACGCCGGCAAGCGCGGAGCAATCGAGCGCATGTCCTGAAGGACGAGACCCGCGTCAACCTGCACCATGGCGCCGGCCACGTGCCGGCTATCGTGCAGTTGCTCGATAGCCGGAGCCTGAAGCCCGGCGAACGGGCGCTGGCCCAACTGCGGCTGGAAGCGCCTGTGTTCCTGTTTGCCGGCGATCGTTTCGTCATTCGCGACTGGCCCGAGCGCGTCACGCTCGCCGGCGGTATCGTACTCGATGCCGATGCGCAACGTGGCAGGCTGCGCAGCGAAAATCGTCGCAATTTCCTGACGTCGCGCGTTGCCGCCTTGCACGATGCTGCGGCATGTTTACGGAGCCTGCTGCAGCGGGACAGTATTCTGCGGCTCGATTCCGCACTGCAAAAGTCGCGGTTTAGCCGGGTGCAGATCGATTCGGCCGTTGACGTACTGGCAGCGGCTGGTGAGCTCGAGCGGCTGGAGTCTGTTGCAATCGCCACCGCTGTCTGGCAGGCAGCGGGCGCTGCAGTTTCTGCTGCAGTGGATGCGTGTCACCGTGACTGCCCGGAACGCGCCGGGCCGGAGTTGACGGAATTGTCGTTGCAAGTGGCGGAAGTGCTGCGGGCACCGGATCTTTTCCGGAGCCTGATCGCGAGCCTCTGCGATCGCGGATTCGTGCAGGACGGGAATGTGCTGAGGCGCGCAGCCCACGTTTCCGAGCTGCCGGAGGTATTGGCCCGGGCCAGTGAAAAGATTCGCGAGACGCTTGATGAAAGCCCTTTTGAACCGCCGGCACGCAAGGAATTGCTGCAATTGCCGAAGGCACCGGAGATTGTAAGGTTTATGATCGAGTCGGGCGATGCGGTACAGATAGGACCGGAACTTGTCATGTCGGGTACAGCGTATGCCGAGGCGATTGTGCGTGTTCGCGCACACATCGAGGCAAACGGGCCGGCGACGGTCAGTGATTTGAAGAGCGCGATTGGTACGACTCGTCGCGTCATGGTACCGTTGGCCGAGAAAATGGATCGTGATCGTGTGACCGTGCGCGTCGGCGACAAGCGGAAGATTATGTAGCCTATGAACAGCACCGTGAAAATCGAACACGATATCGTGTTGCTTGGTGCCGGCAACGCCAATCTGCAGGTCGTCAAATGGTGGGGCATGCAGCCGCTGCCGTCGGCGCGGTTGACGCTGATCAACGACACGCCGGCCGTGCCGTATTCCGGCATGATCCCCGGATGCATTGCCGGCCAGTACAATCCCGATGAATTGTCGGTCGACTTGCAGCGCTTGTGCGCAGTTGGAGACGTGCGCCTGGTTCTTGCCGCAGCTACCCATGTCGACATCGCAGCACGCCAGGTGCATCTACAAGATCGGATGCCGCTGGATTATACCCTGCTGTCACTCAATGTCGGATCGCAACCGCAGATCCCGGCGAACGACATGCCGCCGGACAGGCAGTTGTCGCTCAAGCCGCTCAACTCCCTGCTCGATCGTATCGAACCGCACATGGCTCGTGCCGAGCAGGGCGGCGAACCCTTCCCGATCGTCGTCGTCGGTGGCGGTGCCAGTGCGTTCGAGGTTTGCCTGACCCTGAGGCGGCGGCTTGCTGCGCTTGCAAATGTTTCGGTGCAATTAGTGACGCGCGGCAAGCGCGTGCTGGGCAATTGTGCGCCGGCGGTTTCGAGATCGTGCGCAAGCGCGCTGCAGGCGCTCGGCGTCGAGGCACGCACCGACACGGAAGTAGTCGGTGGCGATGCGACCGAGCTCCACCTGGCTGATGGGGGGCGGCTGCCGTATGCGCTGTGCGTCTGGGCAACGCCCGCGGCGCCGCTGCCGCTGATCGAGCGCTCGGGGTTCGAAACCGACGAGGGTGGCTTCATTCGGGTGCATGACTCGCTCGATACAGTGTCGGACGCCGCGGTTTTCGCTGTCGGCGACTGCGCTTCACTGGCGTCGCGCCCGGCCCTGGCCAAGGCGGGGATCTTTTCGGTGCGTGCCGGGCCGGTGCTGTGGGAGAACCTGCAGGCCCGGATAGCCGATGAACCATTGCAGAAGTATCGGCCGCAGTCGCTTTTTCTTTTTCTGCTGAACTGCGGCGACGGGACCGCAGTCATGAGCTACGGACGTTTGGCTGGTCGTGGCAAGTGGGTGTTCAAGTGGAAAGACTTCATCGATCGCGGCTGGATGCGCAAGCTCCATGAGGCGTACGAAACACCGATGGCCGCCGCGGATATGGACGAGATGCGTTGCGGCGGCTGTGGTGCAAAAGTGGGGCGCACTATTCTCGAGCGCGTCCTGCAGCGTCTCGAGATTCCATCGCACCCCGATGTGTTCATGGGCTGTGGCGACGGCGACGACGCCGCGGTGCTGCGGCTGCCGGACGGCAAGGTGCAGGTGCAGACGACAGATTTCTTCCGTGCCTTCATCGACGATCCCTATCTCTTCGGGTACATCGCCGCGACCAATGCGACGAGCGATCTGTACGCCATGAACGCGACGCCGTTCGCCGCGCAGGCGATGGTGACCGTGCCGTTTGCTGGTTCCGCGATCTGCGAGTCCGACCTGTATCAGGTGCTGTCTGGCGCGCTGCGGGCGTTCCGCGAAAGTGAGGTTGTACTGACGGGGGGGCACACCTCGGAGGCGACGGACTTTCAAGTCGGTTTCTGCATGACCGGGTACGCGGTCGAAGCCGGGCTCTTTCGCAAGGACGCTCTCAGTCCGGGTGACCGGCTGGTGCTGACGAAACCACTTGGCACTGGCGCCCTGATGCGCGCCGCCAGCCAGGGCGTGTGCCAGGGGGATTGGTACGAGGGCGTTGTGCGCGGCATGATGGCTTCGAATCGGGAAGCGGCTGCGATCTTCGCATCGCATGCGGTACGGGCTTGCACCGATGTCACCGGGTTCGGTCTGGCCGGGCATCTGCTGGAGATGTTGACGGCGAGTGATGCAGCGGCCCAGCTCGATGACGAACTACCGTTGTACGACGGCTATCGTGCAGTGGTGGCAAAGGGCATTCGTAGTACATTGCACGATGCCAACGCCCAAGCGTCGGCACAGGTGTGCGGCGACGGCGGCGACTGGCTGTTCGATCCCCAGACCTCGGGCGGGCTGTTGGCCGGCGTCGCGCCGACCGCCGTCGATGCGGTGCTTGGCGAGCTGCATGCCGCTGGGTTGACTGCGGCCTGCGTGGTCGGTAAAGTTGTTGACTCGGACGGGAAGACAACCATAACAATTGGAGACTGAAATTATGAGTATTGGTGCAGACCTTGCAGGTAAGAAAGTGTTGGTCAGCGGTGCGGGCACGGGCATCGGGCGCGGTGTCGCGTTGACCTTTGCCGAGTACGGCGCGGACGTGGTGCTGCATTACAGCCACAGCGATGCGGGTGCCAAGTCCGCAGCCGAAGAGATCCAGGCGATGGGGCGGCAGGCGAAAGCTATCCAGGCGGACTTCAACGACGTTGATGCGGTGCGTAATCTGGCGGTTGAGGCGGAGTCGTTTCTGGGGCAGGTCGACGTGTTGGTCAACAATGCGGGTATCACTATGAATCTGCCGTTTATGGAAGTGAACCCGGAGCAGTTCGACACGTTGTTCAACGTCAATATCAAGGCGATGTTTTTCCTCACCCAGGCAGCCTGCAAAGGAATGATCGAGCGTGGAAAAGGTGCCGTGATAAACCTGACGTCTGTACACGCGAACTACGCGCTGCACGAGCATTCGATCTACGCTGCGACCAAAGGGGCGATCGTGTCGTTTACGCGCACGACGTCAGTTGACCTGGCACCGCTCGGTGTGCGGATGAATGCGATTGCCCCGGGCTGGGTCGTTGTCGAGAATCATTATAAGGCGATCGAGGACCTCGACATCAGCAATGCGGCCCAGGCGATACCGGCGGGGTTCGTCGGCGAACCGAGAGATATCGGCTCGCTGGCGGTATTTCTGGCATCGGATGCGGCGCGGTATATCGTTGGCCAGACGTACATGATAGATGGCGGCCAGGCCAGCAACATGTACGCCAGCGGCGATTTCAGAGAGCGCCGCGAGCACAAGTTCGGCCGGGACTACGTGAATGTAACGGAATGAGAGAAGAAAAATGCCAATCTAGGTTGCCCGGTGCAAAAGGCGCGTTCAGCCGGTTGATATCTCGACGCATTTTTGATGAATCGACTTCAGCGCTTGCGCCAGCATGGTGACGTCGCTTGCGTGGCTCACCATGCGCAGGCCTTTCGGCACGTAGCTCTCGAGCAGCGGCAGGCCGGCATGCATGCCGAAAATCTTGCCATAGTCAGTTGCGGACTTTGCAACCTTGTCGATGGCCTCGTGCAGTTCGGGGGCGTCCATCTGCAGCGGACATCCCAGCGAGGTTGAAAGGTCCCCGGGGCCGACGAGGAGTACGTCGATGCCTGGTGTCGCTGCGATCGCCTCGACATTGTCAACGCCTGTGGTCGTCTCGATCTGGGCAATTGTCAGTGTATCAACATTCTCCGCGGCCATATAGCCTGTCGGCTCCGTTTGCCCTTTATAGCCGGTGGCACCCAGGCCGATCGCCAGGCCGCGGTTGCCGAGCGGTGTGTATTTCGCCCAGTACGCGAACTGCTTTGCCTGTGTCTCGGTCTCGACCATCGGCAGCATGATGCCGTCGGCACCGGCGTCGAGGACGCGTGATACCCAGGCCTTCGAGAGCTCGGGGATGCGGACGAACGTTGTGAAGGGCAGGGCGCGCGAGACTGCCAGCACATCGGCAATGTCAGACATCGAATAGGCACCGTGCTCCATGTCGAAGATTTGAAAGTCGAGGCCGGAGTCTGCGGAGATCCGAACGTAGCTGGGGTTGTCGATCAGCCGACTCATTGTGCCATAGGCGAAGTCGCCGGCGCGCATTTTCGCAACAGTATTCATTTTTTCGGTCCTTAGTGTTTGTGTTCAGGCACTATTTGCCAATATCCGCCGGGTCGATCATCGGGCAATCTTCTCCGCCCAGGATACGATCGATCGATTCGGGGTCCTTGAAACCGGAGCCTGTCACCAGGCACACGATATTTTCGTTTTCACCGATGTCCGGTGCTGCCCGGACAGCCGCGGCGAGTGCCACGGCCCCGGCCGGCTCGCAATAGATACCTTCTTCGGTCAGCAGGCGGTGGTACACGTTGCGGATCTCCGTGTCCTCGAGCAGATGTCCGGTGCCACCGCTGTCGCGGCAAGCTTCGATGACCCTGTCGCCGTCGACTCTGGTTGGCACCTGCAGACCGCTGATATCGGATGTGCATTCGACCTGCTGCCCGATTTCGAGACCGTCGCGCAGCGGCCCGGCCATCGTGTTGTTGCCGGTGGGCTGGACGCATTCGATGCGTGGGCTCCGGGCGACTTTTCCGGCAGCCGCAAGCTGCTGAAACCCTTGGGCCACAGCCAGCGTCAGGCCGCCGCCGCCGGCCGGGACGAAGACGCGGTCGATCGGTGTCTCGGCCTGTTCCGCCAGCTCGTAGCTTATCGATCGTACGCCGCCCATGCCGAGCGGGCTGAATGCGAAGGCGCTGACCTGCAGCGAGGCATCGGGCGCGGCAGCCATGTCGTTGAGCTTCTCGAAGACGCCGGTGGTGACGTCCGGATCGAGGCCGAAGCCGCGGACCCGAAAGATATTGGCGCCGTATGCCATCATCTGCTTGAGTTTGCCGGTGGGTGCCGCTTCACAGATGGCGATATCGCATTTGATACCGGCGGCGGCGCAGTAGGCGGCCAGGGCAGAACCGGTGTTGCCGCTGGAGGTTGCCACGCAGTGATGCTGCCCGGCTGCCACCATATGCGAAACGGCGCTGGCGGCGAAGCGGTCCTTGTAAGAACCGCTGGGATTGCAGCTTTCGAGCTTGAGCCAGAGGTTCTGCAGCCCGGCTGCCGGGCCGATACGATGCGAACGGATCAGCGAGGTGTTGCCTTCGTCCATCGTGACACGATGCTCCGGCGGCACAAAGTCGAAGGCTTCCTGATAGCTGAAGATACTCATGTCGGACAATGGTTGTGGAAAATCGGGCACCTGCAAGGCAATGCTGGAACATGCCGCATGATGGCAGCCGAAGCAAGTGTTGACCCGATCTAATCGCCGGGGTACAGTCGAAGTTTCGCCGCATTCCGGACCTGTAGGATGGATACATGAAGATACCGCCTTTTGCCGCTCTGGCGGTTGCCGTGGGTGCTTTCGGCTCGGTACCCGTTTTTGTCCGGTACTTCGCCTGGCACCTCGACGTCTGGACGGTGAACGGCGTGCGCTACGGCCTGGTTGCCGTGGCTGCGGCGATATACATCGCCGTAGAGCATCGGCGTCGCGGTGTCGCCCCGGCGTTGTGGCGGTGCGCTCTGGTGCCGGCAGCGGTCAATGTATGCGGCCAGATTCTCTGGGGACTGAGCCCGTACTTCAATACTGCACCGGTTAATGCTTTCGCTGTTCGTTCAGCGTTTTTTTTCACGGTTGTCTGGAGTGTCCTGCTGTTGCCGGACGAGCGGCCGATTGTTCGTCGCCCGCTGTTTTGGCTGGCGACGCTGGTGACGGTCGTCGGGATGTGGCTGCTGTTTTACCACACGATCCAGGAACCCGGGTCGATGACGGTGCGCGGCGCTGTAGTGATTCTTTCGTGTGCGGTCTTTTTCGGAGGGTACGGCGTTGTGGTGCGTCATTACATGCCGCAGTTCCCGGTGCTCCTCAGCTTCGCGGTCGTCTGTGTGTATACCGCGGCGGTGCTGCTGGTGCTGATGCTGTGCTGCGGTGATTTTCGGGTGCTGGGCGGTTTCGGCGGCGGCATGTGGGGGCTTATCGCCGCCTCGTCCCTGCTTGGGATTGCCATTGCCCATCTGGCATTGTACCGGGCGCTCCACGCTCTCGGCACCGTACCGTGCGCCGGTGCCCTGAATCTGAGCCCGGTAATCTCGTACGTGCTCGCCTGGCTATTCCTCGACGAGACATTCTCGACGACGCAGTGGGGGGGGGGGCTGTGCCTGCTGGTGGCGGCGATGGCGCTCCTGCACGTGCGCACGGTCAGCGCCGACGGGAAATAGAACGGCTGTCTTTTTCCGCTTGTCTAGGTAGTTCTTACGAAAACGCCCCTTCGTCGGACTGCCGTCGGATCTCGGCTTCGAGCTTGGGTTCGGGTGGTTCCCAGTTTTCCGGCTTCATGATCTTGCCATCGTCGCGGCGCAGGACCTTGCCGTTTATGACCTTGGTCATGTTGGCGCCATGGACGATATCGAAGAGGCTGTCGAGGTTCATGCCGTGGCGCACTGCGGTGTCGCAGATGTAATAGATGGCGTCGACCAGCGCATCGGCCTGGTCGACGACCGTCTCGGCATCGTCGAGTTCGTCCATTTCGTCGCTGACCATTTGCCGGATGAAATCGACCCGGTCC
>CAUZJQ010000122.1:0-10959 GCA_963580095.1 Lentisphaeria bacterium
TGGAGCGCGATCCCCGGCTGACTCAGCTGGTCACCGACGAGCGCATCCACGAGCCGGTGCGGCAATTGCTGGGTGACGACTTTCTGTGGTCGGGCTCGGAAGGCAAACGGGGTATTCCCCCGCGCTTGAAAGCCCATCACTGGCATGCCGATCGACCCGGCGATGTCGAGGCCGCGTATAACCGACTGAAAATCATGCTCTACCTCGATTCGCTGGAAAAGGAGACTGGCGCTTTCCGGGTGATTCCGGGATCTCACCGGCCGGGTTTCAACGAATCCTTGATGTCCTTCAACGACGACCACCTGGGTGAGAATCCGAGGTTTTTCGGTTTGGAGGGACCCGACGTCCCCTGTCATGCGGCGGAGACGACCCCGGGTGACATCGTCATCTTCCACCACAGCCTCTACCACGCCGTGTACGGCAAAAGGGGGGCGCGACGTTACATCGCCATGAAATTCGTGACACCGCCAGT
Organism: Lentisphaeria bacterium; assembly: GCA_963580095.1. GTDB lineage: Bacteria > Verrucomicrobiota > Lentisphaeria > JABSQK01 > CAJWLW01 > CAJWLW01. The sequence goes on from CAUZJQ010000122.1 coordinate 473, forward strand.
CGGGGACGAGCAGATCCTCTCTCTGCAGAAGTATTCACACTACGTTTTTCATCCAGCAGAAGCGTTCGTCAACAGCGAAGACGAGCGCATCCGGCGCATGGTGAGCGGCTTCGACGGTTTGGCAAGGCGCCTCGAAGAGCTGACCGCAAACGCGGCAGGTTAACGGATGTTGTACGGCGAACTGGCAAATGAGAGCGCCGCCTATCGAGCCGCGCGGGCCGAGTTGCTGCAGGCGGAGATCGCACTGCGGGACCAACGGGAAAAGGTGGCCGAGTTGCGCAGGAGACTTGCGCAATTTATTTCACCGCTCTGCTTCCCACTCGAATCACGTTCGGCGTACTCGGAACAATGAACACCCCCCCAGATAATTTCGACACCCCAGCCGGTGCACAGCTTGCCGATGCCGGGGAGCTGCCCGGGATCGATGACATTATCGACGCCTTCCGTGACCCGGACGAGCCGCCGCCGGTTTCGATGGTCTACAAGGCCGGTCTGGTGATTGTGGCGTTTGTGCTCATCTTGCTGCTGCTGTTTTACGTGACTCTCGTTGTTGCCTGCGTGGTTTACGGTGTCGCACTGACGACGGGAGCACTGGCCCAGGAGGGGATCGAGGAGACCATCGCCTACGGCATCGGTGGGGCGCTGTGCTTCATCGTTTTCCTGTTTATGATAAAGCCATTTCTGATCATCTTCCGGCCCCGTCCGGAGCCGCATGTCGTGAGCTCCGAAGATGAGCCCGGATTGTTCGCCTTCGTCGAGCGAATTTGTACTGTGCTGCAGGCACCGATGCCCAGCCGCATCTATCTGACGACCGAGGTCAATGCATCTGTGACCTGCCGCCACGGGCTGCTGTCGCTGTTCAGAAAAGACTTCGTGCTGTCAATCGGGCTGCCGCTGGTGCACGGCCTCGATCTGCGGGAGCTGGCCGGGGTCATCGCCCACGAGTGCGGACATTTCGCGCAGTCCACAGGCCACCGGATCAGCTACATCGTCACCTCCCTCAGCAACTGGTTCTGGCGGGTGGTCCATGACCGCGACATTTTCGACTTGACGCTGCGTGAGTGGTCACGCAATGTGCGCATCCTGATGCCGTTGTTCATAATCGTCTTCTTCTTCATCGGCCTGCCCCGGCTGATCCTGCGGTGCCTCATGTATATCGGATATTTGGTGGGTTGTTTCTTCATCCGCCAGATGGAGTACGACGCCGATCGCTACGAAGCTCTGATCTCCGGCAGCAAGAGATTCGAAACCACCAAGTGGCGCATCGCCCTGCTTGGCGCCGCCTACGACCTGTCGATCGCCGGACTCGACCAGGCGTTCAAGGACGGCCGCCTCGGTGACAACCTGCCGGTACTCGTCGCCACCAACGAAAAACTGCTGAAGGTCGATGATCGCAAGCGCATCCGCAACGCCATCTACCAACCCAAGCCAGACCAGAATCGCCACACGTTCGCCGACCTCGTGGACGTTCTCTTCAACACGCGCCCCTCCGATCTGCGCCGGATAAAAAGCGTTCGCAAGATCGCCGCCGAGGGCCTGTTTCATCTCGACGGGCCGTCAACAGTGCTGTTCGACAACCTCGCGGCGCACGGCAGAGAAGTCACGACCAAGTACTACAGGTTCGTGCTCAAGAAGCGCTTCAAGCGTGCGAAAGTCGTTGACTCCGAACAGATCATCAGGCAGCTCGAAGAAATAATCGACGCGGGCGATGCGCTCGATCGCTGCTTCCAATACGCGGTGTCCTTTTATCATCCGTACACGATCAGCAACAGGAAGCCGGAGACTGACCGGCCGATGGCTGAACAGATCCGGCTGCTGCAGGCCGCGCGCGAACAGATGGAATTCCGCACCCAGGCCGCGCAGGCAGCAATGAAACGCTTCGACCAGGCGCAGACCTGGCGGAAAAACGCTAATCTGGCAGCTGCCATGCTGCGAGTTAATATCACCAATGAGGCGCGGCGCCTGCTCATGATGCAGGTCGACAAGGTGACGGTCGCCACGATGCTGCGCGAGGCGGACAAGGATACGCGTATGGTCATGGAAATTCTCGATTCGTTCCGGGACCAGGCGACTACCCGTTTCAACCTCGCTCTGCAACTGCTCAACTACGACGAGTTCCGTCAGGATTTTAACGACGCCGAAAAATGTGTCAAACAGGTCGGCGACCTACTCGTCGCCCAGCGGCAGATTGCCGCCTGCCACGGCGAAATCAACGACCTTGCCGGCAGTTCCTACATCTGGTACGCATTAACGAGATTCCGCAGCGAGCCCTCGCGACGCATGATCGAGTTCCTCATGTCGACAAGCGAACGTACCGATTTCACCCTGCACAAGGTGCATCATCAGTTGTCGGAAGTCGCCTACCCCTTCGAACATGAGTCCGGCCGCATCTCCATCGGACCGTATGTCCTCGAAAACATGCCCGAACGCGACGACTATATGGACCTGCTTGCCGGCGCCAACGAAATGTACGAAAAGACCATCGGTCTCTATTACCGCATTATCGGCCAGATCGCCTCGATCGTTCAGAAGGTCGAAATGCAGGCCGGAATGCCCGCGTTTCCCGAAGTCCCGACCCTCGAGGAAGAGATCAGCGACGAGGACGATACCGATTATACGCTGTGACGCACTGGCGCGCCGGTCCATCCCTCGACCGACCTGTGTGTATTTTTTCCCTGTTATCTATTCCGCCTCGCCGGCCATTGCGTTCTACTCAGGCGTGCACCCTTCGATAAACGCACGCACCGCCGCTACATACGCCGCGCCGCCAACCGCAAAGGTGTCGTTGTGACCAGCGTCCGGGACCTCGTAAAACGTTTTTGGTTCCGATGCTGTATCGAAGAGCTTTCGGCCCATCCGGTAGGGAATGATCTCATCGGCCGGGCTGTGGATAATCATCTTCGGATAGTCGATCGCGCCGATCTTGTCAATCGATGACATCTGCGAGCGAACGACAAACTTCGGAATGAACGGATAACAGGCATTCGCCAAGTCGGGTATCGACGTGAAGGTCGACTGCAGAATCAAACCGGCTGCCTCCACTTTCGATGCCAGCTCTGTCGCCGGGCCACCGCCCAGGGATTTGCCGAAAATCACGATGCGGTCACCGGCAATGCCGCGATCCTCCGTCAGGTACTGCCAGGCAGCGGCAGCGTCCAGGTAAATGCCGGCCTCCGTCGGTTGGCCCTCGCTCTGCCCGTAACCGCGGTAGTCGATGATGAATACATTCACCGGGATGTCCGTGAACAGGCCGATGATATCGTGGCGTGCCGCGATATGCCCGGCATTGCCGTGCAGCCACAGCAAGGTCATGCCGGTTTCGATCGGGAGATGCCCGCCGCCCCGCCGGGCCACCGCCGGTCGGCAGAACCAGCTGTGGATCCGCGTGCCGTCGGACGCCGTCAACCAAACGTCCTCCAACTCCGGATAGCGGCTTTGCGGTGCCGGGGTTGGCGGCACGAAAGCCGCCGCATCATAGCGCGACGGCAGGAAAATGAAATGCCGCTCCATCACGACCATCGCGACAACCAGCGCCACATAGAGCAGAGCTGCAAAACCGACGAACCAGAGCATACGCTGCCACCAAATACCGGATTTTTTCCAAGTGTCTTCGAATCGCTGTACCATATCACATGCTCCGCAAACCTGCATATTCTTCCGTTATTGTCGTTCCGGCTCGACACGCAAGGTATCCTTGCTATCTTTTGAACATCCAGTGAGCCCGCGGTTCCGTCATAATTCCCAATTCCCTATTCTCATAATGTATCCCTTTGACAAACTGAGCCGCATCGAGCTTGACGACGCCAGCGATTTCCTGCAGCACACATTTCCGTTCATCAACAGCATGGACGTTGTCGTCCAGCTCGGGTCCGGTCAGTCCGCGGACGACCTGTTCGACGAGGAATGGGGCCGGATACCACTGCAGCGCATGCCGCATCTACCGGCCGCCGAGTCGCTCGCACAGCATCGCATGGAGATCATCTGGGGCCGCGTCGGCGAGCATCGCACCCTCGTTTACGCCGGACGCTTTCACCTCTACGAGGGATATGGCCGGGTGCCGTGCATCCTGCCTGTGTGGGCCGCGTCCGCGTGCGGCGCCCGGACGTTCGTCTTCGCCAACGCAGCAGGAGCCATCAACGAAGATATGCCGCCGGGCACCTGGATGATCATTACCGACCACATCAACAACCTCGGCGTTTCACCCCTGGCCGGGCATCAGCACCTGCTACAAACGCCATACATCGATATGACCGAAACGTATTGCCGCCATATGAACGACTCGGTTTGCCGCGCCGCCGCCAAGGAGGGTGTCCCCCCCCAGCGCGGCGTCTACATGGCAAACTGCGGCCCGCAGTACGAAACCCGTGCCGAAGTCAAACTGGCCCGCAACCTCGGGGCCGACGCCATCGGTATGAGCACCGTGCTCGAGGCCACCACTGCAAAAGCACTCGGGGCCTCGGTCGTCGGCATGTCGATGATCACCAACTGGGCCGCCGGTATCGGCGACACACACGAACTGGCGCACCAGCAGGCGATCGAAACCGGCAAAACCTGCAGCAGGCAACTCATCGCCATCCTGCGGCGCTGGCTGACCGAAGACACAGCGCATCCGTGATCTCGCCGCAGGGTGCGATCCCCCGGTCCTGCCGATGGATCGCGAGTGGACGGGTTGAAAAGTTGAATGAAGGAAAAACGGTTTGCCTCATCAACCGTTTTTCGACTTTCCGATCTGCAAAACCGGCAATTCCGGCAACCGGAACAGAGCCTACTTAATTGGAATCACCCGATACGCTCGAAATACCGGACTTCGGCACCGCCATGTGGAACGAATGCCGTCGCCATCGGGTAGTCATCCAGGAAGGCACGCAGGCCGTGCAATTCAAACAGCCGATGTATTTCGTCAAGTAGCGTCGGGAACTTTTGTACGCCATCGATACTGCGACGTGTAAAACCCCTCAGCACCGCACTTTTTTTCAGAACTCTTTCCCCATCCCCTTCCCATCCGGGTCAAGAATATATTCATAAATATCTAATATTAAATAGTTAAGATAACATAAGACCCTCCGGTATATTTTTAAAAAAATTCCAACAGTCATTTGCATTTTCCTTTTCCTGCGGTTATTTAGGGTTATGCAGGGGAAGTTAGGGGAATTCAGTTGCACAACGGTTCGACTCAGGACGAGACAATGGCAGATCAGGTTTACATCGGGTTTCACCCACACAGCATCGACGCACAGCGGCGCGTCGCCATCCCCAAGGAATGGCGCAAAGACGCCGGCGATGACGCTGTGTTCTACCTCCTGCCCGGACGCAACCAAACCATCCAGGTGTTACCGAAAGAACTCTTCGAGAAGGAGATCCTCGACAAAGTGCGCAAAGTCTCTTTCGCCAATGCCGAGAAAAGCCAGGCCCTCGCCATGATTGGCGCCAAAGCCAGCCGGTCCTCCTGTGACAAACAGGGACGCATCACCATGACCCAGGAACTGATGGAACATGCCAGCCTCAAGGGCGAGGCAATCATGGTGGGCAGCTTCACAACCATTCAAATCATGACCCCCGAACGTTGGAGCCAGAGCAGCATGCGCACCGAGGACGTCCTGGACCAAATCGAACGAATTCAGGAAAGCGGAGAGCTGTGATGTCCAATGACAAATCAACCCGCTCATCATCGGCCCGTCCTGGTCCTCGAAACACTGAAACATCTCCAAGCGCGGCCCAATGGGCGATATATCGATGCGACCTTGGGCGCTGGTGGGCATGCAGCGGCCCTGCTGGCAGCGGACACTACCGCCAGGCTGCTGGGGATCGATCGCGACGAGAACGCACTGGCGATTGCCCGCAAACGCCTGGAACCGTTTCAGGACCGCTGCGCGCTGGTCCATGGCAACTACGACAACATGGAAGACCTGGCAGCAGAACATGGCTGGCCCTCGGTCGATGGCATCTTGATGGATCTCGGCACCAGTTCGATGCAGATCGATCAACCGGACCGCGGCTTCAGTTACAGGCAAGATGGACCGCTGGACATGCGGATGGACCGAACCTCTCCGATCACTGCCGCCAGGATTCTCAACACCGCGAACGAAGACGAACTGACGGAAGTGCTGAGGACATTCGGCGAGATGCCGGGAGCCCGCAAGATCGCCCGTGCAATCGTCGCCCGGCGCGAGGTCAGATTGTGGTCGCATACCGGGGAACTCGCAGAACTGGTGAAAGCCAACATGCCGCGACAAAAAGGACGCAGCACGCCGGTAGCGGCGAGATGCTTCCAGGCACTGCGGATTGTCGTCAACAACGAGTTCGAGCATCTCGAGGAGGGCCTGGAGATGGCTCTGGAGCTGCTGGCGCCGGGCGGTCGACTGGTAGCCATCAGCTTTCATTCCGGCGAGGATCGCATCGTCAAGAAAACTCTGCGCTACGCAGCGAAGGACTGCATCTGCCCGCAGGAACTGCCGGTGTGCACCTGCGACAAAGTCCCGACAATGCGACTGTTGACGCGGAAACCACTGCGGCCAAGCGCCGCAGAGTCCATAGAAAATTCTCGGGCAACACCGGCCAGATTACGATCAGCCGAAAAAATATAACCATTATGGAGACGCGGTGCTTCATCACCGCCCCTTCGGAGGCACACGATGCGACTGACAAATAGAGACCTGTACACCCGCAGCAATGCACCGCAGAAATCCAGCAGCCTGATCGCTCGGGGTACAGCCGTCAAGTTTCTCTGTGTCGTGAGTGTCATCATGCTCGTCGCACTGACAAAGATTTATCTGGAACGGTCGACGACGAATATGGGGTTGATCTGGACCGAGCGACATCAGGCACTGTCGCAGTTGATCGACGAGGACAACAACCTGCGTATGCTGCGTGAGAAGTTTCTGGTCCCCGAGTACGTCGAGGGCCAGGCGTTGCAGCTCGGGCTACGGTCTTCGGATCCGGAACAGGTGCGACAGATCGACCTGGTGGCCTACCATCGTCAAATCGAAAGCCAACGGGGTGTCACCCATGTCGCCCTCAACATCACCAGAACGGAAACGGTGGCAACGCAGGAATAACTGAAGCTGATGGCTCTCGCCGGACAACGTGATCGTATGGCCACCGAACAGGTGGAGGCAGTGCGCGCTGTCACCATGTATCGGGAGGCTTACGCCTTTCGCATCACGATTGTCGGGATCCTGCTCACCGTTGTGTTCGGCATGTTCTCGAGTTGGTTTTTCCATCTGCAGATCACCCGCCATGAGGAACTGCACGCCAAGGCACGGCAGATGTACACCACCCATGAGAAGCGCGTCGGCAACCGCGGCGCGATCTGCGACCGCCGTGGACACGTCCTGGTCGGTAACAAGTTCTGCAAAGATGTGCGAGCCGACCTCACCCGGATGCCGGACGAGCAGCGCCCGTACATCATCAGTTGTATTGCCGGCGAGCTGGCTGTCGATCGCGCCCTGCTCGAGCGCCGCTTCAACTCGCTTGCCAAGGAAGTCGTCGTCAAGAACGGCGTCGACAACGCCGATGCCGCACGTCTGTCCGCGTTGAAGCTGCCGGGCATCCGCTTTTTCGACAGCCAGCGTCGCGTCTATCCCAAGGATGAGATGCTGGCTAACGTGCTCGGCTTCGTCAACATCGATTATCAGGGCGTCTACGGGATCGAGTCGCTCTGCAACGAGTCGCTGTCGCCGAACCATGGTGAGATCACCTACGAACACGACCGCCAGGGGCGGCCGCTGCATCGCGGTACGCTGCCACAGCAGCAGGTGCTCGACGGGAAATCCGTTTGCCTGACCATCGAGGAACCGATCCAGTACATTGTCGAGAAGGAACTGCGTGCCATGGTCGAAGAATTTGTCCCGGAACGAGCCTGCGCAATCATGGCAAATCCACGGACCGGCGCGATCATGGCAATGGCCCAGTGGCCCACCTACAATCCCAATGACCGCACCGAAATGGTGCCCAGCCGGTGGCGCAATCACATGGTCGAGGACGTCTACGACCCGGGCTCGACGATGAAATGCATCGCCGTCGCCGGCGCTATCGACTACGGTGTCGTCGATCTGGAGACTGAATTCGATTGTGAAAGCGGGCTCTGGTACTACTGCCGCACGCCCCTGCACGACAGCCACGGCCACGGCATCCTCAACGTCAGCGATATCATCCGCAAGTCGAGCAACATTGGCACCGCCAAAATTGGTGTGGCCATGGGCAAGGATCGACTCTTTCAGACCCTGCGCCGGTTCGGTTTCGGCAAACCCACCGGTATCGGCTTCGACGACGAGTCCTCCGGCCTGTTGAATCGGCCGGCGAAATGGGACGGCCTCAGCATCACCCGCTTCCCGATCGGTCAGGGCGTCTCCGTGACACCGCTGCAAATGACTCAGGCCTACTGTGCACTGGCCAACAATGGTGAGATGCCCCAGCTGCATCTGATCGACCGGATGATCGGCAGCGACGCCAAGGTCGAGGCTGTGGTCCCGCGGCCAAACCGTCTCGTGCTGCGCGGCAACACGGCGAGTAAAATCGTCTCTGCCATGGTCCGCGTCACCCAACCCGGCGGCACGGGCCCCAGAGCCGCCGTACCCGGACACAGCGTTGCGGGAAAAACCGGGACTTCACAGAAACTGGTCAACGGCAGCTACAGCGGCCACGGCAAATTCATCGCATCATTCGTCGGCTTCGCACCGGCCAGAGACCCCGCCTTTGTCCTGCTGGTGATGGCCGACTCACCGTCGACCGGTACTTACTACGGCGGCTTAGTCGCAGCACCAACTTTCTCACGTATCGCCGAGCAGACATTGCGATACCTGGCGGTGCCGTCGGACCTGGCGGATCAGATGGCGGTGCCGTCGGACCTGGCGGATCAGATGGCGGCCAACACGACGCCAAGGTGGCCACACCCATGACGAAAACACTGCAACACTATCATGATGCCTGCGGCCGCCTGGCGATCGATCGACCGATCGGCCTCGATGTACCGGTGGCCGGGCTGACCAACGACTCGCGACTGGTCAAGCCCGGTGATTTGTTCGTCGCCATCGTCGGCGCCAGCGACGACGGCCGCAAGTACATTGCCGACGCTGTGGCGCAAGGCGCCTGCGGCGTTGTTCACAAGGCCGACGCTGCTCTCGACTTGCCGGTGCCGTCCTGGCGCGTCAGTGATGACTATATGGCGCTCGGGCGGCTGGCCGAGTGTCACTATGACCAGCCGGCGCTGAAGCTGCGCTTCGCCGGCATCACCGGTACCAACGGCAAGACGACGACCGCTTTCCTGCTACGCGACATCCTGCGCAACGCCGGGCAGCGCACCGGCCTCATCGGCACCGTCCACTATGAGATCGGCGATCGTGAAATCACCGCCGACCGCACCACGCCGACACCGCTCGAACTACAGGCGCTGCTGGCCGAAATGGTCGTAGGAGGTGTCGGCACCGTTGTCATGGAAGTGTCGAGCCACGCTCTGTGGCAGCGGCGCATGGGCACGTTGCTGTTCGACGCCGGCGTGTTCACCAATCTGAGTCTGGATCACCTGGACTATCACCCGACAATGGACGATTATTTCGAGACCAAGAAACGCCTGTTCACCGAGTACATGACCGACTCCGGCACGCCCGTAATCAACATCGACGATGCCTGGGGCCGCCGCTTGGCCGACGACCTCTCGGGAGCCGTCACCTTCGGCACAGCGGACGCCGCAGCCTGCCGCGTCATCGAACACACATCGACACTGCGCGGCAGCGAAGTGACATACACCTGGCAAGGCGTAACACAGACGATGCACTCGCCGCTGGTCGGACATTTCAACGTCTCTAATGTCATGGCGGCAACCGCGACGGCACTGGCGCTCGAGGTTCCTGCCTCCCGTATCACTGCCGCTGTCGAAGCGTTTGACGGCGTGCCCGGACGGATGCAGTCGCTGGGCGGTGCGGACGAAGTAAATATCATCATCGACTATGCGCACACCGACGACGCACTCGAGAACGTCCTGTCGGCCGTGAAACCGCTGTGTGAAGGACGTCTGATCGTGGTATTCGGCTGTGGCGGCGATCGAGATCGCAGCAAACGCCCACGCATGGCAGAGGCGGCATCGCGCTGGAGTGATCTGGTCATTGTGACCAGCGACAACCCGCGCAGCGAGGATCCGCAGGCGGTCATCGGCGACATCCTGCCCGGCCTGAGCCCGGCCGTGGCATTTGAATCAATCATCGACAGGCGCGCGGCAATTGCCGGAGCAATCAGCGAGGCCGGTCCGAACGACACGATAGTGATCGCCGGCAAAGGGCATGAGGCCTATCAGGAAATTGGCGGAGAGAAACACCCGTTCAGTGATGTTGAAGAGGCACAAAACGCATTGACTGCGTGGCGCACCTCGAAACGGTAGGAGAGAGAGAACAATGTCAGTCGAGGGTCGGTCGAAGTGGCTGGCGACCGGCCTGATGGCGAAGAAATCCCGCGGTTGATCGGCTATCGACCGCGGGTTTCTTTCTCGCTCAACA
>CAUZJQ010000123.1:0-10943 GCA_963580095.1 Lentisphaeria bacterium
CCGCTGAATTGGAGTGCCCCCAGTGCCGTACCCGGTTTGAAGTGCCGGACGGCAATCAGGAAGTTGAAATTTCTCCGGACGAGATCGCCATGCTGGAGCGGCGCGATGCCACTGTCGTTGCCCGCCTCAAGGAACTCACTGCCCGGCCGATGTGGCACTATGCCGTTCTCTCCGCAGTGCTCGTCAATCGCATGCAGGGGTTGACTCAGAGCGTTCACAAACAGGACCGACAGAAGCAGGGCAACCGATCCATATTCAGCCGCTCGAAAGGCAAGTTTTTGGCCACTATCGATCAGGACGGCATGACTTATTTCGAGATCGTCAATGGTCTCCAGGACATGCTTATTCAGCATTTGGACAGCGAGCGGATGCCCCCGGAGACCCCGGCTTCTGTCGCCTGCGGCGATGTTGTCGAGCCGTACTGTGTCCAGCTAGCCGAATTCCATGAGACGGTTTGCACTCGCAGTCTGTTTCCGGGTGACGCTCAGCAACAGATCCAGCTTATCATCATGGGCTGGGTGCCGTATGCCTGGCAGACTCTGAACAACTTGGTTATCCACCTCGAGGCCGCCAGCCAGGGGCACAATGACAACCGCGAAACCTATGCGATGTCCAATGTCTTCATGCCCCCTTCATTTGCGCTCTTTCACAATTGTCGAATACGCCTGTAGACTCGTTCCCGATCGTACATCAACCACTTATTTGTAGTACGGGTTTAAGGAAGAAGTGTCTGTATTTGACCGGCACCGGAGTAAGGGGCTTCGGCGGGCCGCGACCGGGCGGTTGCATTCCGATCGGTCGCCATTAATTTTAACCGGCTCAATCAACGATATATAACGTCGAATTAAACTTGGAGACCGTCCGATGGCCTTAGTTCCAATGCGCCTGCTGCTCGATCACGCGGCCGAAAACGACTTCGGTATTCCGGCGTTCAATATCAATAATTTGGAACAGATCATTGCGATCATGCAGGCCGCCGACACCGTCAACAGCCCGGTTATCATTCAGGCCTCCCGCGGTGCCAGAAGTTACGCCGGCGAGGCATTTCTGAGGCATCTCATCCTCGGTGCTGTCGAATCTTATCCGCATATCCCGATCGCCATGCATCTTGATCACGGCAATGAACCAGCTACCTGCTACACCGCTATGCGTAACGGTTTCACCAGCGTTATGATGGATGGTTCCCTGGAATCCGACGCCAAGAGCCCTGCCAGCTACGAATACAATTGCACAGTCACCCGTGAGGTTGTGGAGGTGGCCCATTCCATGGGGGTCAGTGTCGAGGGCGAGCTCGGTTGCCTTGGTTCGCTCGAGACCAGCCAGGGCGACAAGGATAACGACCATGGGGGCGAGGGTGTTTTGAGTCACGGCATGCTGCTGACCGATCCGGATCAGGCCGAAGAATTCGTCGACAAGACCGGAGTCGATGCCCTGGCAGTAGCCATTGGCACCAGCCACGGCGCCTATAAGTTCACCAAGAAGCCGGAAGGCGAGACCCTGCGGATGGATCTCATCATTGAGTTGCACAAACGCCTGCCCAACACCCATATCGTCATGCACGGTTCGTCGTCGGTGCCCGCGGAACTCGTGAACCTGGTCAACGACAACGGCGGCGAGATCGTCAATGCCTTCGGTGTTCCGGTCGAGGAAATCCAGCTCGGCATCAAGCACGGTGTGCGCAAGGTCAATGTCGACACTGACAATCGTCTGGCTGTCACCGGGGCGATCCGTGCAGCGTTGAACGACGACAAGGGCAATTTCGACCCGCGCCACTACCTCAAGCCCGCAATCGCCGAAATGCGCCGGGTCTGTGAGGCCCGTTACGAAGCTTTCGGCTGCGCCGGGCAGGGTGGTAAGGTCAAGCAGGTCAGTACTACCGTGTTTGCCGCAACGTACTGAGCCCGATAATTCAGCGCGTTTGCCGCTTGCTCTCTGTATCATTGCATCCCGCCACAACTTCGGATACCTTGGGGACTTACCTGAGTTTCGAACCCGCTCACACTCAACATCCGGCACAACGACAGGCCGGATCGGGATCATGATGCGTTGATGGCGTCTGTGAAGACAGCACTGGTTACTGGTGGCGCCCGCGGCATCGGCTTTGGCATCGCCAAAGCTCTGGTGGCGGAAGGGTACAAAATCGCTGTGTGTGGCATGCGCGACGCGGCTGAGGTTTCGGATGTCATAGATGAACTTGCGGCGGCGGGGCCTGGCGCCAGTTATTTTCAGGCGGACGTCGGTTCGGTGACGGACCGGTGCCAACTGGTGGACGAGGTTGAGGCGCTCTTTGGCGGGTTGAACCTGCTGGTCAACAACGCTGGTATCGCCCCGCGCCTGCGCGCTGACATTTTAGACGCCGGTGAGGACAGTTTTGAAGATCTCATGCGCATCAACCTGCAGGGGCCGTATTTTCTGACCCAGTCCGTTGCCCGGATGATGATCAAACAGCGGCAGGCCAAGCCCGACAGCGGCGCCTGCATCGTCAATGTCACGTCGATTTCTGCAGTCGTCGCATCGGTCAATCGCGGCGACTACTGCATTTCCAAAGCAGGTTTGAGCATGGCCTCCAAATTGTGGGCCGTGCGGCTGGCGGAGCATGGTATTCCCGTGTACGAAATTCAACCTGGCATCATCGCAACCGACATGACTGCCGGTGTCCGGGAAAAGTACGACCGTCTGATTTCCGAGGGTCTGCTGCTGGAGCCGCGCTGGGGTACGCCCGAGGACATCGGTAATATTGTCGCAGCCCTGGCGCGCGGTGATATCCCGTACGCGACCGGGCAGGTGATCGTACCCGATGGTGGTTTGACTGCCCTGCGATTATGAGGCCGCCTGCCTCGGCAGTGATCGGCGCATATCGCAGCTCATGACCGTCAATTAACTATCTGAGACTTTCGGAGAAACAATCCCATGCCAGACATCAAATATGCTTCAATGCCGGTGATATCGCTGGACGATCGTCAATGGCCCAGTGCCGCGATCACAACCTCGCCGACATGGTGCGCCGTCGACCTGCGCGACGGCAACCAGGCTTTGCCCAACCCAATGACGCCGCAGCAGAAGCAGCGGTATTTCGATCTGCTCATCGACATCGGTTTCAAGGAGATCGAGGTCGGCTTCCCGTCGGCTTCTCAAGACGACTTTGATTTCGTCCGGAACCTGATCGAAAACGGTCACATTCCGGACGATGTCACCATCTCGGTCCTGACCCAGTGCCGCCCGCACCTGATCGAGAGAACATTCGAGGCGATTGTCGGCGTCAAAAACTGTATCTTCCATATCTATATCGCCACCAGCGAGCTGCATCGCTGGTTTGTATTCGGGCTCGACGACCAGCAGGTCATTGACACGGCGGTCACGTCCATGCGCCAGATCCGCGAAGGCGTCCGCGCCATGAATGACAGCAAGGTCATGCTGGAATTCTCGCCGGAGGAATTTACCGACACGCCGCTCGAGTATTCCCTGGCGGTTTGTGACGCGGTCGTTGCCGAGTGGGACCCGGACCCCGGTGAAAAGGTCATCCTCAATCTGCCGCAGACCGTCGAGCGCCGTCTGCCCAATCAGTATGCCGACATGATCGAGGCGTTTTTACAGCGTTGCAAGTACCCGGAGCAATCGATCATTTCGCTGCATGTCCACAATGACATGGGCATGGCTGTAGCGTCTACGACTCAGGGGCTGATGGCGGGGGCGCATCGTGTCGAAGGCACGCTGTTCGGGCACGGAGAGCGCACCGGCAACGTCGACCTGATCACGGTCGCGCTCAACCTCGAATACCTGGGCATCGACACCGGTCTCGACTTCAGCCGCCTGCCGGCGATCTGCCAGTTGGTGACCGAAGTCACGCAGATTGAGCCGCACCCGCGCACGCCGTACTCGGGTGAATTGGTATTCACCGCTTTTTCCGGTTCGCATCAGGACGCCATCCACAAGGGGCTCAGCCGCAAGGACGAGCTGACAACGCATTTCGACGGTTGGAAAGTGCCGTACCTGCATGTGAACCCATCGGCAATCGGCCGTGAGTACGAGCGTTTCATTCGTATCAACAGCCAGTCCGGCAAAGGCGGTATCGCACACGTACTCGAGCGCGATTTTCATGTGGAGCTGCCGCGCTGGGTACAAATCGACTTTGCCAAGCACGTCCAATCCCGCGCCGACGAGACAGCCCGTGAGCTGTCTCGCGACGAGATCTGGGACCAGTTCACGAAGACCTATGTCCAGAGCGATAAGCCGATCAAGCTCATCAACTATTGGCCACGTCCGTCGGACGAAGATCCTTCGATCATCGACGGTGAGGTGCATCTGATGCACAACGGCGAACAGCAGGTGCTCAAGGACAGCGGTAACGGGCCCATTTCCGCCTTCGTCCATGCCTTGAAGCAGATCGCCCACATGCCAGAATTTGTCCTCGACGATTACGAAGAGGAAACAATGGGTCGTACTGCCGATGCCGAGGCTGTCTGTTTCGTTCTTCTCTCCAACTGCGAGACCGGACAGCAGTTTATCGGGGTCGGGTTCGGGGGCAATATCGACCAGGCCGCCGTGCGTGCTGTGATGTCCGGCGTCAACCGTATGCTTGGAACCTGAAGCTACTTCAGCCGGTGCGGCGATGTCCCCGCACCGGCTGCATACCCCAGGGGTTACTTATGAACAGTATGACCGGCTTCGGCCATGGAACTTGCAGCCGCCCACCGCACACGGTCGATGTGCAGATCAGCTCGTACAACCGCAAACAGCTCGATACCCGCGTCAAGATGTCGCGCGGTTTCGAGTCTATCGAGAAGGATGTCCGAGCGCTCGTCGACGGTGCCGTCGCGAGAGGCGCCGTGTTCGTCAACGTCGCCCTTGCTACCGACGGTGCCGGCGCCGCGGAGGTAGAGGTCGATGCCGAGCTGGCCCGTCGTGTACACGCAGCTGCCGCCGGCGTTGCTGCTGAACTGGAGCTGCCCGGTCAATTAACCATCCACGACCTGCTTCAGGTGCCCGACCTTTTCGTTGTACGGCCACCGGAACTCGACGAACCCACTGCCCGTGCCATGGTGAGCGAGGCTGTGCAACCGGCGTTGAAGGAACTGGCCGAGATGCGTGCCACCGAAGGCGCTGCCATGCTCGCCGACCTGAGAGCCCGTTGCTCCGGCCTGCAGGAAATGATGCAGAGCATCCGCACTATCGGTCCGGCAACCGTCGAACGTTATCGTGCCAAACTGCTCGAGCGCGTTGGCGAGTTGATCAGCGGGATTGAACATGACGACGAGCGGTTGCATCGCGAAGTGGTTGTGTTCGCCGATCGCTGCGATATCACTGAGGAGCTCACCCGGCTCGACAGCCATCTCGAACAGATGCAGACGCTGTTCGCGGCCACCGAGCCGGTAGGGCGCAAGCTCGACTTTATGATCCAGGAAATGGTGCGCGAGATCAATACCATTGGCTCAAAATCGCAGGACGTGGGGATCGCCCGGATCGTCGTCGATTTCAAAACCGAGCTGGATCGGATCCGTGAACAGATTCAAAACGTCGAATAGTTTACGCGGCCACCATGCCATCCCAACGTCAGGCAACCGTCGTTATTTCACCAGTCGAAGCCGGCCGGCGTCTCGATACGTGGCTTGCCCGCCGCTTTACTTATCGCTCTCGCCGGCAATGGCAGGAGAGCGTGCGCACCGGTGAGATTCACCTCAATGGGCACCCGGCGAAGGTGGCCACGCTCGTGCAGCCGGGAGATGCGGTCGAATATCGCATGCCGGACGTAGAGGAACCACCTGTCGATTTTGCCATGCAGACCCTCTACGAGGACGACACGGTTTTGGTCGTAGCGAAATCCGGTGACCTGCCGTGCCACCCGGGCGGCCGCTACTTTGACAACACGTTATGGTCCGTCTTGCGACAGCAGTTTGACAATGTCCACCTGGTCAATCGTCTGGATCGTGAAACATCAGGTATCGTGCTGATAGCCAAAAACGCAGCTGCCGCCAGTGCCCTGATGTCGCAGTTCGCCGACCACACAGTGACCAAGGCGTACCTGGCGCTGGTATACGGCGCCTTCCCGCCGCAGCTCGATACGGCGGGTGTGCTTGTCGCAGATGCCGCCAGCGAGGTGCGCAAGAAACGGGCGTTCATGCCCGATCCTGACGCTGCCGGTGAATCCGCCCAGACAATCTTTACCTGCCTGGGCTCAAGCGCCGGGCTTTCGTTGATTCGCGCCGTGCCGACGACCGGCCGGTTGCATCAGATCCGTGCCACGCTGTGCAGTCTGGGCTTCCCGCTGGTCGGCGACAAACTTTACGGGCCGGATGACCGGATGTACCTGCGCTGCATCGCCGACGAACTTACCGACGCCGATCGCACTGCGTTGCGCATGGGACGTCAGGCGCTGCATGCGTATCGTCTCGTCTTCAGCCATCCCGTCGCTGGTCGGCAGATCCAGGTAACCGCGCCGTTGCCGGCGGATCTGCAGCAGACAATGGACAGAGCAGGTTTGCAACCCGGTGCGGAGTTACAGTGTTAGACCAGGTCCAGATCGAACTCCTGTACCGGCACGGCCACTACGTCGCCTTTGTGTTAGGCGCTTGCTTCGGCAGTTTCCTGAACGTATGCATCTGGCGCATCCCGAACAATATGTCGATCATCACGCCTGGTTCGCACTGTCCAAAGTGCAGCCATGCGCTGGCTTGGTATGAGAACATTCCCATTCTGGCATGGCTGGTTTTAGGGGCCAGATGCCGGTGGTGCAAGAGCCGGATTTCGGTACGTTACCCGCTGGTAGAAGCGCTGGTGGCCATCCTTTTTGTCGCTGTCTGGCAACGGGCTGCGGACTTCGGCTGGCCGCTTCCGTCCCTGTTCGTCGGCTGGTTCCTCGTTTGCATTCTGGTGGCCGTCAGCTTCGTTGACAGCGATCACCAGATCATCCCGAACAAGTTCACGTACACCGGTCTTGTTATTGCTGTAACCGCGGCTCTGATCTGGCCGCAAACCCACGGCCTCGATCGGATCACTGCGGAGTCCGCACAAACAGTTGCCCGGTTCTGGGACGGGATTTACGGTACGCGCCAGATTGTCGTTCTTGACCTGGTGCTCGGCGTCATCCTGAGCGGTGGCGTGTTTTGGCTTTTTGCGAACGTTAGCCACGTCATCCTGGGGCGTGATCGGCAACAGCTTGATCCACCGGAAACTATCGTATTAACCCCTGATGATCTTCAGATCTCTGCCGCGGAACCGACACCCTGGCAAGATGTTCTGTATACCGACGTGGATCGGGTCAAGATCATCGGGAAAGTCGTTGCTGCCGACCTCAAGGATACCGAACCCGACCCGTGCCTGGACCCTGGCGAGGACGAAGTAAAGATTGTCGCCGACGATATGAGCATTACTTCCCGCGGCGTGACGGTGCCGATGACGGCAGTCGAGCGTATCGTTGTGGAAGCCCGGCAGATCGTGCTGCCGCGGCTGGCGATCGGGCTTGGTGACGTCAAGCTTTTTGCCGTCCTGGGTGCCTTCTTCGGTCCCGCTGGTGCGGTAATCGTTCTGGTCCTGTCGTGCAGTATCGGGTTTGTTGCCGGTCTTGGCTTCGGTATCGTGCGACTGCTGCAGGGCCGTGGCTGGGACGGGAGCATTTGCTTCGGTCCGTTTATCTCAGTTGCTGCGCTGATATATCTGTTGCGCAGCGAGGAAATTCTGTCGTTTGTGATGTGGCGCTGGCTGCTGTTGGGTTAGTCGTAATCAGGGAGATATTTCCAAGTCGTGATGCTTTGCCACTATTATGTGGGAGCACGTTGACACTGCGGGAGTGCTGAGTATTGTAACTTACTTGGCCGACTGAACATAAGTAGAGCCGTAGGGTTCCGCGCACGGCGCCACGTGCCGGTACCGTAAATTTCGTGGAAGGAGGACCTGAATGGCAATTCTTAACAAGATCTTGAATATCCTAACCCTGTTGCTTGCCGGTGTCGCGCTGTTTTTCGGTTACAGCCTGTTCGAGCGACGTGTCGAGTTGCGCAGCCACAGTGAAATGGTGGCCAAATCGATGACCGTAGTCGTCAAGCGGCTGGATGTCGCCAGTAACACGGACGTGGCGGCGGCAGTCGGTGACCTGGGTTGGAAGGCATTCCACGATACACGTAGCGATGCCGGCACCTACGAGACCTTCAGGAACAGCAAGCTTGCGAAGATTGAAGGGCAAGTGAAAACGATCATGAAACAGCGTGACGATCTCGCTCACGCTTTGGCCGAAATCGCCAAAAACGTCGATCGCAACCCACTCAAGCCGGAGATCTTTCAGAGTGTCAATGACTACGAAGCCGGCGTCACCGACTTGATCGAGAGAATCGTCGAGGTGAAAGACCGAGACAAGCTGATTTTCGCGCGGATTCATGATATCGCCTTCAACCTCACCATGCCGCTGCCCGAAGGTTCCCTGAAGGATCCGACACAGTGCAAGGCAGCTCTCGATACGTTTGGAGCCAACCTCAATAATCTGAACAAGCGCAGCGCTGCCTACGTCAAGACGATCGTCGTCGCCGTCGATACAATCGGCCAGCATGACTGGCAGGTCAACAAGGAACGCTTGAGGAGCCCGACCGATTACGAGGGAGAACTCGCCGCCATCGAGAATGATTGCGCCGAGATCAACGAGGATCTGATAGCGTACGGCAGGATCGGTGCCGATCTTGAAAAGGTCAAGTCGGAACTGGACGACAAGAAGAACGAGTTGAACGACGTGAACAAGAATCTTCTGGCGCGCGAAATCGACCTCGACAACTGCAAGACCGAACTGTCGCGCTGCAAAACGGGACCCGGTGGAAGAATGGTGGACCCGCAGGACCCAAGTAAACCCCTGAACCCGGGCGATTTCGCTGTCACGAACGTCGAAGGAAAGATTGTCGAAGTAAACTACGATTGGAACTATGTGATCATCGATCTCGGCCGCAGGGACCTGATTCCGAAGAATATGGGTTTTCGGGTTGCCCGCGGAGGCGAGTATATCTGCAAGGTCAAAGTCACGCGCGTACTGGATGAGTACTGTGTGGCCGACATTCTGCCGCACCTCAAATTGGGTGTGGTGATGGAGGGCGATCGTGTTATCCAGTAAACTCGTTTTCGCCATTAACCTGCTCGCTTTCCTGGTCTTCGGAACGGTTGTTGCCCTCGAAATTCTGGAGTCACAGGAATACGGTATGTCCATCATGGATCTCATGATGATGGGCGACAAGTGACCGCAATGCGCTGTCTGCTCCTCCTCTTACTTATCGGCCTTGTTGGTGGCTGCACCGTCGTCGATGAAAGCCGTGTCCACAATGGCCAGGATGACTCCCTGCCGTGGACCGGCCGCGCCGATTGGGAAGGCCAGAACATCGGTATTCCCATTCAGTAGCGGATCGTCCCCCCCCGAATTCTGTGTCCGAAAACTGGTACACCTGGCACGACGACTCTCGCGCGGCCGCCGAAAACATGGCCGTCGATGACGCACTCCTGCGTACTGCCCCCGACCGTGCCTGCCCCCTGCTGCGATTTTATGGCTGGACTCGCCCGTCACTTACCATCGGGTATTTTCAGCGTTATGCGGCGGTTGTACGCGATGGATTCGAAGTTGTCCGGCGCCCGACCGGCGGTGGTGTTGTCAATCACGTCAACGATCTAACCTGCACCATCGCAGTACCGCGTGGGCACTGGTATCTCGATGTCGATCGATTCGAAAGCTATCGTCTGGTCAATCAAGCGATCGTCGACGGCTTGGAATTTCTGGACATTCCAGCATCTTTGACCGCCGAGGACACGACGCGGACAGAGGATCGTGAAACCATGCAATGCTTCACGGCACCGACGCGTTACGACGTCATCAGCGGTGACTGCAAAGTGGCAGGCGGCGCCCAGCGGCGCACGGTCGACGGTCTGCTCTACCAGGGCAGCATCTCTCTCGACGCCCTGCCGCCCGTAGATCGACTGGCATTAATCAGTGCCGTTGAACAGGGATTCGAAAAAATATTCGACTGTTGTTTCCTACCGTGCGAAAACCCTGCCCAGTTCCAGACCATCGTCGATGAGCTCACCGTATCTCGTTACGGAAACGACGCCTGGAACCGTCGCCGCTGAGTCTGTCACAGGGCGCTGGAACCTCTGGTGTGCTCAGTGGGGAAACGTCAAGTAGCCGTCCAGTCCAAGCGGCAAGCCGAGGATCAACCACCCGAGCAACAGCACGGTCCAGACGATCGAGAAGGCGATGGTATAAGGCAGCATCAGCGAGATAAGGGTGCCCATGCCGCCTTTTGGGACGTATTTCTGCACGAACACGAGAATAATGATCAGGTACGGATTCAACGGTGTAATGATATTACTCACCGAGTCGCCGATGCGATAGGCGGCCTGGGTCAACTCCGGACTGATGCCTACCATCATCAGCATCGGAATGAAAATCGGCGCAAACATCACGTACTTCGCGGACATCGAGCCGATGAAGAGATTGAATACCATTGTCACCAGGATGAAAGCGACGATCAATGCCCACATGGGCATGTCTGCCTTGCTCAGGACCTGGCCGCCGGCCATCGCCAGCATCTTGTCCAGCCCCGAGTACTTGAAACTCTCGATGAACTGCGCGGCAAAGAACGCCAGCACGATGATCGGTGCCATTGCCGCCATCGATCCTGTCAGCGCCTGTGTAACGTCCTTCTCGTTGCGAACCACGCCTGCCGCCAGGCCGTAGGCAATTGCGGGAATCAGGAACACAAAAAACAGCAACGGTACCATCGCTCGAACCCAACGTTTGAAGGGCGATGCGGATTTGACCACGACCACCCCATTGTCGAGCGTCACGGCGCCCTCAGGCAAAGGTTCGTCGAGACCGAGTTCGAGGCGCTCGGCCGGCGAGCCGGCGGCATCCGGCATCGAGTAGGTGTACAACGGTGCATCTGGCACCAGGATCGCCGTGAGAATGAGTGCCATCATCACTA
>CAUZJQ010000124.1:0-10926 GCA_963580095.1 Lentisphaeria bacterium
GACCGCGTCGTCGACGTCATAGCTGTCGGACACGATCGGGACGAATCGCCATTTGTCGAAGGCATTACACGGGTGGCTGATCCCGAGCGCGACCATGTCGCCAACCTGCAGATCGAGCGGCCCGGCGAAGCGCATGTAGGCATGTTGATCGTTGAGGTCGTAGATCTCGCAGTCGCTCAATGACAGCTCGCCGTGCCCCGGCCGCCAGCCTTTGATCGGTATCGGCAGCTTGAAATCGAAGGCACAGTCGCGTTTGCCCGCACCGAGGATGGCAATGCCTGTTTCTGGCAATGATTGGACATAGGCCCAAACCTCGAGAGCCGGCAGCAGCGTGTGCTGCCAGCCGCGCTTGATAATCTGCTTGATATACCCGTCGTAGAACTCGTGATCGTGCGTGATGTAGCAGCCGCTGCACAGGACAATGCGGACAGGCTTGGCGACAGAAACATTCTGAAAGATATCGACAACCCGATCGAAGTAGCCGGACCCGCCGGCGGCCAGCAAAATTTCGTCACGTTCGCCGAACAGCGCCGGGTCGAGGGCGCGCAGGCCGGTGCAGACGAATTGGAGAAACTGGTCAACCCTCTGCAGGACGGCTTCCGGTGTGTCGTGGATAATCCCTTCATCCCCCCCGACGCCAGCGGCCTGCAGGACATCGCTGCCGGCTTGCACGGCAGCTGCCGTGGCGGTCAGGTCTTCGATCGTGCGGCAACCGCTGCGTCCGCCCGGCGTGCCGATCTCAAAGAGTACCTGCAACCGCCGTCCCAGGCCGGCTTCGCGCACTGCTGCTGCGAGTTGCTCGACATGGTGGGGAGAATCGACCAGGCAATAGAAATCGAAGGACACGTCGCGATTGAGCTCTTCGACGATGAAGCGGACGTTCTGTTTGCCGACGAGCTGGTTTGCCATGAAGATCCGGGGCACGCCATAGTGCCGGTACACCTGAATCTGCTCTACGGTTGCTGCTGTCATACCCCAGGCACCAGCGTCGAGCTGTTGCTTGAACAATTGCGGGGACATCGTTGTCTTGCCGTGTGGTGCAATCGAAACATCGCACTGCGCGCAGAACTGCCGCATGGTGTCGAGATTATGAGCGACGGCCGACTGTTTGAGCAACATCTGTGGTAGCGGCAGATCCTCTGCGTGGATGTTCCAGCCCTGGCTCCCGACATCATGGAGAGGCAGCGGTGCCAGGCCGCCCGGCAAGCCTTTTATTCGGCCATCGAGCATGGTCTCGGGAATATCACGCAAATCGATCATCTGTTGGCATATTCCCTGTGGTGGTAACGGCACTGATCATAGGCCACCCGCAGTCCTCGGCAGCACACTTCTGATTGTTGTCGCAGGCGACCATGCGGCTGAGGATCAGGTGTTTCTTGAACGCCTCGATCTGTTCCCCGAATGGCGGCGTCCTGCTCCGCTTTCTCATGGATCTGTCTGAAGGCGCCGCTGGCAACGATGCCGGTGAATTCTGCCATTGTGCAATGTCCCCTGGCGGATTGCGAAAACGCAGTATAGCGCGGCTCGTGAAATTCGCCAACATCTGGTTATTTTCACCCGTGACCTGGTTGACCCGAGGTTGAAATTTTATATATAACCATTTCTAAATAAACAGGTTAAAAGTTTCCAGAAAAGCCGGCAGTGACCATGCCATGCGGCGCCTGGCTGAAACACACCTGACGAATAAATGCGCTGCCCGCAGCAAGCGGCAGGGCAGCGACTGGACGATGGACTCAGGGCGTTGAAGAAGAAGCTGAAGAGGTGACCCGTGGCTCTTTCGTGCCATTGAAGCGGAAGGAGCTGGTCTCGCCATTTGCCGGGTTGACCACGGTCACACCGTCGAGGGCCAACCCCAGCAGCTCGTCCGAGTCCATCCGCGATTCCTGCTTGTGAATGACATTCAGCGTTGAGTTGGTGGCGGGATTGCTCGGGGCAAACACCGTACAACTGTCGGCGCACTGGATTTCGGAGAGCTTCAGTGTTCCGATGCGGCGGGCCAACGCCATGCTTTCGATTTTGTCGTAGCCGATCAGCGGGCGCAGGATCAAGCGGTCGGTGGCGTTGTTGATCACCTCGAGATTCTGCACGGTCTGGCTGGCTACTTGTGCCAGGCATTCGCCGGTGACCAGGGCGCGGTCACCGATTTCGGTAGCCAGCTTGGAAGCCACGCGCATCATCAGACGGCGATAGAGGATCGTGCGGTATTTTTCCGTCGTCCGGTCGCGAATGATTTTCTGCGACGCCACCAGGTTGCAGGCAAGCAGCAGTCCGGGTTTTTGAAAACGATTGATCACCCGTACGATGCCGCACACCTTGTCAATTGTCTCCGGCGGCGTGTACGGGGCGCTGTGGAAGGTGAGGAAGTTGGTGTGGGACCCGCGTTTCATTGCGAGGTAAGCGGCCCCCGGCGAATCGATCCCGCCGGAAAGCAGGACCAGAACCGGGGCACTGGAACCGATCGGCAGACCGCCGGGCCCAGGCATTTTACCATAGTGGACGAACGTCCAGTTTTCACGCACCTCGACGCCGATCGAGATGGTGGCGTTGTCGAGATCAAGCTTAAGATTGTCATACTTCGGCAGCAGTAAATCCGCGAAATGAATCTCCAGTTCCTGTGAGCGCAGTGGAAAGAACTTGTATGCGCGTCGCGCCCGCATGCGGTAGGTCACCAGCCCGTTGCCGGCCTGCAGTTCTTGATCGTAATACCGTGGCAACGTGTCGCCGACAATCTTTTCGATTGCTTCGAGGTTCGACTCGACCATGTACCCCATCGAGTACGACTGCAAACCGAAAACCCGGTGCAGTCCTTCGGCGATAAAACCTTCGTGCGCTGCCGTGAATGTCGCAAAACTCTTGCGATGCAACAGAATTCTACCACGCTCGCGGATATAGCGCAGATCCTCGATGTCACTGAGCGCCCGCTTCAGTGCGGTCACCAGAGCACGTTCGAAGGTGCTGCGATTGTTTCCTTTCAAAGCGATTTCACCGTAGCGGCACAGAATCGCATTGTGTGTTGCGTCACTCATGGACTTCATCGGTAGAGAGGGAGGTGGCAGCCCCGCCAGGGTTCGAACCTAAACTAACGGTACCAAAAACCGTTGTGCTACCATTACACCACGGGGCTACTGAAGAAGAGCCGATACTATAGTGTGCGCGCAACGACGTGCCAACAGGGAATTTTAGATGTGGAACAGCCGGCTTCGGCTGTTGACACGAAAGGGACAGGAGCGTTTTTCTTTGTTGCGGCGCGACGGAAATTCGGTACTGTACGACTTGCGTTCAACAGCCGAAGCCGGCCGTTCCACGCGAATCTTGCTAAAGGGAGACAAGTCCAGTATGGCAAACGGCGAAGATCTGGCTGAATCGAACTGGGACGAGCGATATCGTGTGGGTGCTGCCTGATGTGGAAGCGCGACAGATGACCGGCACCGCGACGGAAGCCGACCGCTGGCGCGGGCGCCTGTTGATTCTGGCGGCAGCGGTGCTGTGGAGCACTGCCGGCGTTTTTATCAAGAGCCCGATACTGGGCGGTATCGAGCCGGCAACAGTGCGTGGTCCTTTGTTGGCGTGCGGCCGCACGGCTTTCGCGGCGCTGCTGTTACTGGCCTTTCGCCCGTGGCGTTTGATTCGCTGGCGGGTCGGGCTGCTGCCGTTGCTGTTTTCGTTTGCGACTATGAATGTGTTGCTGGTTTGCAGCATGACGCGGGCTGATGCGGGTGACGTGATTTTTCTTCAGTACAGCGCCCCACTATGGGTGTGCGTGCTTGCTGCCATCTGGCTACGGGAACCTCTGGTCAAATCGAATCTCATCGCGTTGGTCATCGGCATGGCGGGCGTTGCCGTAATTGTCGTGGCTTCGGTGTCGTCGCCGGACTGGATCGGTGTGTTGCTGGCACTGGGCTCCGGTGCCGGATATGCCGGGGTGATCCTGTCGCTGCGGGCGCTGCGCGACGAAGACTCCATCGGCCTGATATTTCTGTGCCTATGCCTCAGCGCTTTGGTCCTGACCCCTTGGCTGGCAGGGGCGGTGCATCATCTCAACGGCGGGCACATTTTGTGGCTGGCGATTTTCAGTGTGGTGCAGATGGGGATACCATATATTCTGTTCGCCCGTGGTCTGCGGCGGGTAACGGCGCAGGAAGGCTCACTGATCACACTGCTGGAACCGGTACTCAATCCCCTGTGGGTGCTGCTGCTTTGGCAGATGCCGGTGGCGCCGCATACGATGATGGGAGGCGCTCTTATCCTGGCAGCGCTGCTGATGACCCTGCGACCGGCCAGGCGCAACGGACAACGGAGGATGACAGAATGATTATCGATATACACAGCCACGTCTGGGAGTACCCGGAACATTTCGACAACGACTTCCGAGAACAGATGAAACAGGCCCGGGCCGGCGACGAGCTCGATCTGACGGTGCGCTACGAGGATTATACGGCGCTCTGCCGCGAGCCGGTCCGGGCGACGGTCGTTTTCGGCGGCAAGGCAAAGTTGAGCGGGTTGTGGGTCGATGACAAGTATGTGGCAGAGAGTGTTGCGGCACATTCTGATGTGCGCATCGGCTTTATGTCGCTCGACCCGATGCAGTCGGGCTGGCAGGATGAGATGCGCTTCGGTCGCGAGGAGCTGCAGCTCAAGGGCATCAAGCTGATGCCGATGTACGCCGGCTTCCGTCCTGACGATCCGGCGCTGGATCCGCTTTGGACATATGCGACTGAGCATCAGCTGCCAGTTTTGTTGCATACGGGTACCACGATAATAGCGGCGGCGCCGCTCGAGCGGACGCTGCCGATGCACCTCGACGCGGTTGCCATTCGGTTTCCCAACGTCAAGATCATCATGGCGCATCTCGGGCATCCCTTCGAGAACCAGGCGGTTGTGGTCGTGCGCAAGCATCCGAACGTGTACACGGATGTCAGTGCGTTGCACTATCGGCCCTGGCAACTGTACAATTCACTGATGCTGGTGCAGGAATACGGTGTCTGGGACAAGGTACTGTTCGGCACGGACTATCCGTTCACGAACGTGGATGCATCGCTCGACGGTCTACGCGGTCTCAACGGCATGGTGGAGGGTACGAACCTGCCGCGACTGATCCCGGACGAGATCGAGGCGATGATCTATCGCGACAGTCTGTCGCTGCTGGGCCTGTGATGAACCTCTGTAATGCGGGGGAAAATCCCAGCACGGCGACCAATGTGAACAGAATCCTTCCATATATTGAGTAGTACTGTAGACAATGGATGGGTCGCGCCTCCCACGTCACAGGCCGAGCTCACCCAACGTCGGTATCGAAACAGCTGCGCCGACGCGTGAGACGCAAATGGCGGCGGCACTGCAGCCGAGCTGCAGTGACTTGGCAACGTCGCCTGAGCGAGTCCATTCAGCGACGAAAAAACCGGTGAATGTGTCGCCGGCCCCGGTCGTGTCGACGACTTCCGCGTCGACAGCGGGGATCGCGATCGTCTCGGCGCCGTGCCGGCAGCGGACGCCCTGCTCGCCGAGCGTCTGCACGACGATGGCCTGTGGACAACGCTTTGCCAGGGCATCCAGCGCGGCGTCATCCGAGCGACCGGTCAACTGTTCGCATTCAACCTGGTTGAGGATCAGGACAGCGACGTGTTCGAGCGCGTAATCACGAACCGCCCGGGTCATGGGTGCCGGATTCAGAACGATCTGCATCCCACAGTCGGCGGCGCTGCTGATCAAGTGCGGCATGGCGCTGATCTCGTTTTGCAGCAGCAGCGCATCGCCGGCTCGCGCGGCGTCTTGCAGGATCCGATCGACGTCGTCTTCCGCAATGCAGTGATTGGCGCCGCCGTGCAGAAGGATGGCATTTTCGCCGGCTGGACCGACCTGGATGATGGCGTGTCCTGTGGGGACATCTTCACTGACGTTCAGGTGCGCCGTGTTGACGTTGAGTGTGCCGAGGTAATCGCGCAGCCAAATGCCGTCGGTGCCGATGCGACCGGCATGTGACACGGCGGCGCCGGCACGGGCCAGGGCGACCGTCTGGTTGAAGCCTTTGCCGCCGGGTAAGCGCTGGTAGCTGTCACTTGGCAGGGTCTCGCCCGGTACAACGAAATGATCGACCCGGTAAACGTGGTCGATATTGACCGAGCCGAAATTGAGTACCTTCATCCGAATATCTAGGGCTGGCGTCAATCAACCGAACGGCGATTTTTTCTTTTTGGAGCCGAACGGAGATTTCTTCTTTTTGGGTTTGTCCTTCGTCGGCTTTTCTACGGGCTCTTTGATCTTCGATTTGTCCGGCGGCAGGATACGGACGCTGCGAATGCCTATTTGCAGTTTCTCGATCTCGATTCGATGGACGCCCATGAGCCGTCCGAACCAGCGCCGTTGAATCTGGAAAACATCGTGTAACCGGACATCCGTGTCGTCATTGAACTCGACAACGATGCTGGGCACCATCTTTTTGAGGGTGAAGTTCTTGTTCTGAAGCGACAACTGATACTCGATGAAGTAGCTTGGCTGTGCAGCGGTTTCGACATCGAGATCGACAGCCTCCAGTTGCTCGATAGTCATTTCCTCGAGCGGAATTTCTTCCTCCTCTTCCTCCTCTTCTTCCTCTTCTTCACCGCCGTAGATGCCAAAGCGATCGAGGCGCTGCTCGTTCCGCGGGGGGCGGCTGTTGCGTGGATCACGCATCTTTGGCACGTCGAACATCCCCGGCTGCCGGTTGTTACGCATGCCCGGTTGCTCCTCGTCACGGTCGTCAGTCTGCTCGGGGTTTAGCAGCTCCGGTCTGCCTTTTTTCAGGATGCGGTACTCCAGGTTGAAGAGTTCATAATATTTAGTGTTCATGTTGGCTTTCTCGCCGCGTTTCCAGTCGGTACACCTCTGGATGTCGATCTTCTCCTTGCTCTTTCGCCCGTCGCGGTCTTCTTTGCTGAAGACAATTACTGTGGGATAGGCGGGATCAGGGGCAACGTGCTGGGCATGGAAAGAGTCCATCGTTTGCATCTCCCGTCGGTATTTGCTGACTGCTTCGTCGTTTGGATGCAGCCATTCGTAGCTGTCATCGACGTCAGTGAGATTGGCGGCGGCATTGATCAGTGACTGCCGGTGATTCTTGATCTTGTCGATCAGCGCCTGTCGCTTGGCCTCGGCCGCGAGACGTTTGTCGCGCACTGCTGTCCGGACCTTGTCCAGGTCACTGCGCACGTCCTTCTGGTGGGCGTATGCCGCCAGAATCGCCTTTACGCGGGATTTGACGGTATCCTTTTTCCAGTTTCTGATTTTCTTGGGGACCAGGCTGTAGGAGAATACGCTGCGTTTCACGCGGTAGGACTCCGCTGCAATCTTGCCCTCGCCGCCACAAGTTGGGCACTCGATCGTCTCTGGTTCGTCTCCGTCTTCGACATAGCGGTGGTTGGCGACTATTTGATCGCCCAGGCACTCGGGGCAACTGATCTTGTCACGAGATATCGACTTGGAGCTAATGGGCTTACTTTCCGGTTTGAGCCGCCAGGTGCCGACATCCGCCATGACAATCCAAAGCTCGTGATTGTCGGCGATCGAACCGACGACACTGTCGCCCAGATCAGATTTTCGCAGGCGAAATTTCTTACTGCGCGGCCACCTCTTGCCAGAGAGCACAGGATTCTCGCCGTCCATACCTATGCTGGTGAACCGGCTTTTCCACTGCGGTTTTTTGTCAGGCGTCTCCTTGGGCGGCGGGATCTTGTAGATAAAGATAACGTCGAGATTTTGCTCCGTTTCGTTGACTATCTCCAGGATAACATGGTCATCGGCCTCGGACTCTAAGATCACCAGCTCGACTTTGCCGTCACCGAGTTCGGGTTTTGCCCAGTACCTGCCGCTGATTATCTGGCACTTATCGAAAAATTCGCGAGTGTAACCGGCGGCGCGTTTCAGCTTTTCGTGCTGGATGAGCCGGCGCCGGGTCTTTTCTTCTTCGAGCTCTGCCTTGAGTTGGGTAATCTTTTCCTGCAGTACTGCCTCGTTGTCCGAGAATGCCAGGCGGTCGCGGTCCTGCGGAATGATGTCTTTCAGGTTTATCCTGTAGTCCCCGATCTGCACGCGGTTGCCGAGGATACGTCGAAAGACGCCGGTAAATTTGCGTGTGCGCCCGCCCTGCTTTACGACAATCGTCACTTCCTCGCCTTTCTTGAAGGGGACGGCGATCAGGTCGATGTATTCCTGCTGCTCCTTGAATTCGTCTGCCAGTTTCTTGTCGATATTTTCATCTATATTCGCCATGAACGTTTCATACGCAGCAACCGATAAATCTTCCGGTGCGTCCTTGGCGGCGCTCATGTAGATCGGCGATATGATAAAAGTCACGATGAAAGCTATGCGAAGGGTGCTCATCTAATGACTCCTGATCTTGGTTATAGTTTCGAATAACCCGCCGGCGATGCTGATGCTACGTCGGTCAGGTTTCGCGCCTGTCATACATCGCATGCACAGTTCATGCGATGTCGGCTGTCCTCTCATGCTTTTTGGATGTCACGCGAACAGTGTAAGTTGCATTGCGATGGGAGTCGAGCTGTCATCGGACCCGCGAATCGACAATCTTGACGGTTATATTCTGCAGCGGTTTTGACAGCGCTTCTGCCGCTACTTGATTGGCGATATACACCTTGCCGCCCCAGTTGCCCTCGACATCGAGGCTGTTGCGAAATGTTGATGGCCTGTCATCGGTGCTGAAGGACAATTCGAACGTCAGTGTCTCACCGAATACTTTGAAGTTGGTGAGCGTCCCGCGGTATTGCAGGTAGCAGGCGTACCGATCGTCCTCCCGCGTCACAGCTACACGGTACTCGGCTCTGGCCAGCGCCTCGAGATTGCCGGCCGCTTCTGATTTGGTGACATCCAGCCAATCGGACAGAAGCACGACCGTCGTTGGGCCGAGTCTCCGCATGGCTTTCGGATGATCCATGCCGAGGTTGTAAAGAATCGAGTTGGCACGAACCTGGTTGCGGCTTACGATGTTCGCGGGGTTATGCCATGAATATTTGACTGGCTCAAGCAGGTTCCTGATAGTCACGAAATCCAGGGTTTCCGACTCGTCGTCGCTGTCGTCGCTGTCGTCGGTCGGCACCATGCCGTACTCGGGACTCGCACCATTGCCCCGCTCTCCACCCGGGTCGTAGACCTCGGTATCGGTCAGAGAGATGTCGCCGTAATCCACTTCTTCGCTGTCGATTGATTCGGTCTGCGACTCGACGGCAACTGCCGTCGTTGCCGCGGCAGGTTTCATGTACGCCACAGCATTGTCGACGTGCTCAGCGAAATTGTCGCGCCTAGTCATTTGCACCCGGGCCAGCACCGACGGCTCCGCACTCATCGCGATGCCGAATTTCACTTGCACCCGGACGACACGTTTTGGCCCGCTTTTGCGCTGGACGGTGCGGGCCTTGCGGCGCACCTGCGGGTTTGCCTTCAGCGACCAGCTGCCGATCTTGGGATGATGGCAAATAACACTGATCGCTTCAGTTATGCGATCGGCGAAGTCTTCGGCCACGTCATTGCGGCGGATGCGGAACGACGCGCGCTGCCTTTTTAGGTCGCCGGTGTTGACGATGGCGGCAACCGCGATGCCGTCGATCAGTATGACGTAATCGATTTCTTTCGACAATGTTTTAACAACTAGTTTGGAATCGGTCCCGTCTTCAGTTTGTACGATGACCCTGGTATGATCGCCGAACACGCGGCGCTTGCCGATCTTGTTGCCTATAATGACGTTTTCCTTGAAAAAAGCGCTGTTGTAATGGTTCTCGATATTCGCCTGGTGAAGCAACTTGTTGCGGTATTTTGCCATGCGCGCCTCGAGTTCTGTCACCCGTTCTTTGATCAGTTTGTCGAGACGATTCTGATCGTTGTTCCAATACAATCGATCCCGATCTGCCGGGTCCAGGTCCTGGAGTAGAAGCTGGAGGCTGTCGAGCTTGGCGTATTTGTTCCCGACCAGGCCGCCGAAAATTCCGGAGAAAGTTTGACGTTGCGAGCCGCGTCGCATAGAGATTGTGATGTGTTCGCCTATCTTGAAAGGGTTGGAGAGATTCTCGATGGCGCCAAGGTCGGGGGCAAACTTTTGCTTGAGCCGGCGTTCGACGAGTTCCTCGATTTCCCGCTTCTCGGTTTCGAACTGCTGGAGCGACGGCATCTTCTGCGATCTGATCGGTGCAACGACCAGCAGCGTAAGCGCCAGGCAGCTGATTACAAAAGGACGGGAGTTCCGGAATGCTGTTCGTCGACCCATATCATCCTGTATGAGAAAAAGCGGGCTGAGCGCGTGGGTTCTGCCCGTGACGGCTCAGCTTGCGATGCAGGTGCACTGCGGGAGAGCAGCGACTGATCGACTTCTCGCTTGGCACCTAATAATGTACGTCGGGCGCGGGCGGAAAATCAAGTCGCGTGTCCCGGCGCGGGACACGCGACTTTTTTATCATCACTCTCAGGTGGCGGCGTCGAAATTGGCCGCCACTGCGTCCCAGTTCACGACGTTCCAGAAAGCCGCGATATAGTCGGGCCGGCGATTCTGGTAGTTCAAGTAGTAGGCATGCTCCCAGACGTCCAGTCCCAGTATCGGGGAGTCGCCGTTCATCAACGGTGAGTCCTGGTTCGGCGTGCTGGTCACTGCCAGCTTGCCGCCACTCACTACGAGCCAGGCCCAACCACTGCCGAAGCGGGTTGCTGCGGCGTTGGCGAAATCACTCTTGAATGCGTCGAAGCTGCCGCAGCCGCTGTCGATTGCATCTGCGAGGGCGCCGGATGGTGCGCCACCGGCATTCGGACCCATGATTGTCCAGAACAGATTGTGGTTGACATAGCCACCGCCGTTGTTGCGGACAGCGCCTTGGATGTCGGGGGGCAACGAGTCGAACTTTGCCAGAAGCGCCGGTACCGGTGTGGATTCGTGCTCGGTGCCGGCGACCG
>CAUZJQ010000125.1:0-10922 GCA_963580095.1 Lentisphaeria bacterium
GCACGCGCCCGACGCGTTCGGAGATCTGGTGTTCGCCGTTGTCGATCAAACGGATTGCAGCCACCGGTGATCTGCTGGCGGTCTGGAACGATCACAGCAAAAGGTGGAAGCTGGCGACGAGGGGGGGCGACAAGGCTCGGCGTCGAACACCGTTGGCGTTGGCGACAAGCGCCGACGAGGGCAGCACGTGGCGCAATGCTAAACTGATCAAGACCGCCCGCAACCGCGGCTTCTATTATACGGCGTTCCACGGCGTCGATGATTCCGTCTTGCTGGCGTACAGTTGCGGGAACGGCAGTAACTGGGGCCTGCCCGACTCCTGCATCCGCCGTGTCACGTTGGACATGGATCTATGGGTGACGGATTCGCCACCCAAGCCCCGATCTCGACCCGCGATCAGCAAGCATGAACAAACCGCTCGTCGCGAGTCGCTGGTCCTGAGCAGCTAAAGCATGAACGGCAACGGTCGACTTACAATCCGTCCGTGTCCTGAATCGTGAAGTCTCACGATTACCCGCGTTACGGCACTGCCATCTCTACAGTAATCATCTTGTCGACTTCGGTCTCGCCGGTTTGCTTCTGACCGTTGCTCCAGGTCACTTCGTAGGCGATGGCCTTGGCGTGAATGCCGAGGCCGAAATGGAGCGTGAGCTCATTCTGGCTGCCCTGGCCGACCGTGTCGCCGACGCGGCGTGACAGCGTCTGATCGCCGAGATTGATCCGCACCTGCGAGCCGATCGCAGCGCTGTTGACTTTTGTGCCGTCCCCTTTCAGCTTGATCTTGAGCCAGTGGTTGTCGTTGCCCTTGTTGATGAACAGCCGGCCGGCGGTGGCGAGATCGAGAAAACCGTCGTTGTTGACATCGCCCCACGCCGCCTGATACGTCGCCCCTAGCCGCGGTATCCCTTCCGCACCGGTCACATCACTGAAGCTCCAGTTGCCATTGTTGCGGTAGAGGCGGGGGGCGTTGTGGCCGTAGGCGGTGGTGAAGAAAAGGTCGAGGTCGCCGTCATTGTCATAGTCGCCGAGGGTAGGGGAGGCGTACGATTCCTGGAACGCAACACCGCACGTGCCCTTGTCCTCGAACCCGTAGTTGCCGTCCGGACCGGTGTTCCGGAGGAACCGGGACTGCGGCTGGCCCGGGTGCGCGAAGTTGCCGGCGAAGATGTCGAAGTATCCGTCGTTGTCGACGTCCCCGCACGCCGCGCCGATCGAGTGGCCGCTGCCAGCGATTGCCTTGCCGCTCATGGACGAGCCGCCCTTGCCGTCGCTCAGCCACAGATAGTTCGGGCAGAGCCAGTAGTTGGAGACGTAGAAGTCGGCGTCGTTGTCCTGGTCGAAGTCGCAGCTCAGCACGCCGCGGCAGTACGCGCCGGCGGAGCCGCCGATCAGCACCCACTTCTGCTCGTGCTCCGGGTCTTGGCGCCACAGGGAATCCTTGTTGGTCTGGCCGGCGCCGTAGAACATGTCGACCAGTCCGTCGTTGTTGATGTCGCCGAACGCCACGGCGAGACATTCGCCGCCGAACGGACCCGGTGGTCGTGTGCCGGCTGTGAAGCCGCCGTTGCCGTCACCCAGGTAATGGCCGCCGGGACCGTGGACCAAGGCGTAATCGAGGTGGCCGTCGTTATTGATATCGGCCCAGACGATGCAGCCCTGCGGGCCGCCGGGCTTGAACCTCGTGCCGTCGACGCCGGTCCAGCCGGCACCGTCGGTAGCGAGGTCGAGGAAGCCGTCTTCATTGTAATCGCAAAAGGCCGCCGTACCGTTGCCGTTCGTATCGCCGCCGCCGCACCAATCCGCTGTTTTGTCTACGAAAGCAGCTCGGGACGCCGCGGCTGAAAGCAGGGCGAGGATGAACGTGGCCTGGATAAGACGCAACGATGTCGGGGTATTCATGGGATCTTTCCGGTGTTCCATTATGGGGGGGGAGTTGAGCGTTAGACGTTAGACGTTAGACGTTTGGCAGCAATTGAACTTTGCATCGTCTTTTGTCAACCCGTGGACACGCGACGACTGACAACCCTCGTCTCCGGGAAATAAGCTGCCGAGCCAAAGGTGAGCCAGTGCGCTGACGCGGTACCGCCAGGCCCTGAGCAGGGTTGTCTCAACGCGCAGTAGACCCTCGGCCTGAGGTAAGCCAACGGCTGGGGTGTGACTGAGGACGCTGACGAGGCGGTGAAGTGGTGCCGCATGGCGGCGGCGCAACGCATCACTCCGCGTACGGCTGCAGTTCGATAAAATTATACATGATCTCGCGGCCAATCTCGCCGCCCGGCACCTCCAGCGCCGCCCAGTCTGACACCGTGAGACGGGCACTTTCGCTGCGGGCGCGGAAGACGTACCAGTGATAATTCATATAGGCAGAGTGTGCGCCACCGAACTTCCCCAACCGATGACCCGGATGATTGGCGTAAGTGAACTGCAGATTGTAATCGTCTCTGGGCAAAAGGTCCACACCATCGAGCCGTACCTGTACCGCCTGCTTCTTCTCGTTGCTGCGGTCGTTCCTGATATCGTCGAAATCCGCCGTGATCATTTTTAACGAATACACGCGGCCGGGCGTCAGCGCTTTGATCTGCTGCGAAAAGCTGTTCGGCCCACGGTCACTCCGCCGGGTGACCAGAAACCGGTCCCCGAGCGCGGTGAGATACCGCCCCTGGAAGGCGCCGTACCCTGGCAATTGTTCGACTCGGATTCCTCCCTGCTCGGCCGGCGCCAGGTCCCAGCCGCTGGTCGCCGCTTCGAAGTCGGGGTTCGTCAGGTGCGGCAGGACGTAGGGATCCTGCGTCAACGGCGTCGTAGCGCCGTTGATGGCGTAATGCCGGTAGAGCCGTCCGGCCCAGCGGACGTTTTCTTCGTCGCAATACGTCGCGCTGTATTGGATCAGCCCCCACAGCCCGAACAGCTCCGGGCCCGTAGCCAGCGTGCGCATCTGCAGGTCCATGTGTACCTTGAAGTCGATACGCGGATCGCAGTTTTGGCTCTCGGGCGGCGCCGACATGTAGCCCAGGGTAAAAATTGCGCGGCGCACAGTGACGTCCGGGTTGGCGTTGCAGGCGGTGGCGGCACGGACCAGGGCGCCGGCGACCAGTTCGTCGGCCTGCTGCTGGTCGGCCTTTTCGCTGAGATAATAGTAGTAGACGCACGGCCAGCCACTGTCGGTGACGACTCGGGAGAACAGGCGCGAGGTCTCCGACACCGCCATGGAACCGAACCACGGGTAGAAAGTTCGGCTGCCGTGACGCGGATCGGCGGCGATCTGCATCATGGCCTTCGCCCATTCCAGGTACTGATCGTCATTCGACGCTGTGAACTCGTCCGCAATCACGCCGCTCGTCAGTTCGTGTTGATAACCGGCGTTACCCAGCCAATGCGCCAGGCACTTGTCTTTCCTGGCCAGACCGCCCACACCGTGGGTGCCGGGAACCGTGGCGTTACAGATCCACTTGCGCCCGAGCGCGGTCCATCGGCGCAGCGCCTCGGGCGTCTTGATCTTGTGCGACGCGATGGTGTTGAGATTCGGCAACACATGGCTCTCGAGAAAGGCCCAGTCGTACGGTCCCTGAAACGCCATGTACGGCGTGGTCGGAAAGGAATAGTGCACCAGCGCCGGTACACTTCGGACAATGACCTGTTCGGCCGGCGCCGAAAGAGACAGCGTGTGCATGCCGGCCGGCAGCAGCCGCATGGCTTCCCCGGCGCCCGACGGGTGCGGCCATAGCTGCAGCGGCGCGGCTTCCTGATCGAGCGACACCAACACATCGCCGGCGACACTGATGAAGACCCAGCCGCGCCGCGGGTTCATGAACGACACCTCGGTGTCCGCCTGCATACCCCGCTCGCGTGTGTTGGCCAGCTCGCTGACCAGGTTGTTCAAAACGCGCACGCGATGGGGGCCGTGGGGAAGAATCACCGTCGGTCGCGAGGCGCGCACCGGCTGCCGACCGTCGCCGTTCTCGACAACTGCTTCTACCCGGTAGGCACCGGCGGCCGCGCCCAGTACGTCGAACGCCACGGTATCCGACGACAGCGGCAGCGGCACGGTTTTCTCCCGCAACACGGTGCCGCTGTCCCGGTGCACGAGGCGCAGACGCAGTTTCATCCCCGGTGCAGTTTTCAACCGCGTGCGAATACGAGCCGTCACTGCCGTCGGCGGCTCGTCGCCGAGCCCGAGCTGCCAGGGGTCGAGGATGTCGAGTCGCAGCGGCTCGCACAGCACGGGCGTAGTCAGCGCGGCCTGCGCCAGAGTCTCCTCTGTCGCAGCATCGACGATGCGAATTGTGCGGCGCGTCCTCGACGAGCGCACGATAAACAAATCCTGCCGGTGCGCGAACAGCCGTTCGATGTGTAACGGCTCCGCGACCAGGTCGAATTTTTCGCCGGCCGCAATCGTCGCGGTGCGCCCGCCAGACTGTTCGCCGCCATCGGCAGCGGCCGATGTCTGTTCGATCCGGACCGTCTGGCGCTGCCCGGTATTGTTGACGATCGGAACGACAAGCACCGCGGTGGGCGGCTCTGCAGCGGTGTCAATGACAGGGAATGCCGGCCCGGTACGCCAGCGCAGACGGGCGAAGTCAGCCGTCACACCCGTCAGCCTGCGGAATCGCGACACGTCGTTGAAGGCGCCGTGAGCCCCGATGGCGGACAGGGCCCCGGGTGCCTTGGCCTCCCGGCAAAGATTGATGCGCCATTCGCTGCCGACATCAGGCGGGAGTGCGAGCCCGTAGAACGGGATCGCCAGTTCGGCTGACCAGTAGCCATCAGTGTACCAGGCTGCGCCGGTCCATTCGCCGTTCCAGGCGTCGTCCTCCGCCGCACCGCCGCCGCTGCGCATCGCGTCGAACGTCGCACCGTAAGCGTTGATCACCAGTTGACAGTACGACATGCCGGCCGTACCCGGCGCGATCATGACCTCGACGATCTCGTCACGGAAGACGTTGGCATCGTGTGGCCGCACCTCGCCCTTCGGCGTAAGCCCGGCCGGCAGCAGGCACTTCATGCCGACATAAAGCCGGTCGTCATCGAAACATACATACCCGAAAGACTGCTGCGCTGCCGGTTCGTCGGAGTCGATGGCAAGAAAGCCGGTTACCGCGGGAACGCCCTGCCAGCAGCCGTCATCGAGTTTGCCGTCGACCACAGGCGCCGTCTCAATGCGATGTGCCTGCACCGGCGGCGGCGCCTGCCCGGCTGCGATACCGCAGGCGAGCGACAGGAGACAGGCCACAACAGTGAGTCGCCTGGGAAGATGGGGCATGGTGCCGCTTTGTGTATGGTGAATGAGTGAAAACATAAGCCGAAGATTCATAGTGCGGATACTTTACCGCCTTTTAACTCAATCGCACGAACGCGACAAGTCAAACCTTGTTCTCACGGGCCGCCGCACATGCCGCTCACAATAACACGTATCGCGCTGCACCTTTGCCGCATACCGTAACCGGCGGCAGGATCGAGTTGCGCCGGGCGCCGGGGCTCGGGATTGACATCGACGACCAGGCGTTGGAGCAGTACACCGTGGGGCGCCGCGATTCCGGCTGAATTCCGCAAGATGGGTCTCGATTCCCTCGAACAGGGCGTTTGCCGCAGCCGCACAAGGGAGATTGGGTCTACGCTACAGAGCAAGCGGAGGTCGAAGTCCAGTTGCCCTGAGGGTATCGGCCGGACCACCAGAAATCCCGGCTGGTTGTCGCGCCCCAATCCATGCTGTAGCGGCACGTCTGCCCGACTGCGTGGTCGCGGGAGAGGGGCAGGGTTGACTCGGTTGTTCCAGTTGGTATTTCAGCAGTCCTGGATGTATCCTCGAAGAGTTCCGGAAAGCAGCCGCAGGTCGTCGCGGTGCCTGCGGCGTGGGGTATCCGACTCTTCTCGATATGACCCCGAGCCGGTACCAGCAAGTACAGGACGAGCGTCAGAGCTACACCCTGTTCACGCTGTACGACGACGAGCTCGAAGCGAGTGTCGGGCTCTCGCGGGGGATGCGATTTGCCGCTGGCGCCAGCCGCTGAATCGTCTGGGGTCGTCACAGTGTCACAATCAAGGGCCAACCTTCACAATCAACCAAGGACGGACATGAGCACTTCTCTGATCAATCCATACGCCGACCTGAACGGCCAGTGGCTGCGCGGCAGCTTCCACGGTCATTGCGACGAGAATAGTCAATGTGCTTCGGTACCTCTGGCAGACAGTGTGCGCGACTACCACGCCATCGGCGCCGGCTTCGTGACGTTGACGGATCACGATCTGATCACGGATCTGACCGCCATGGCCGATCGCTACGGGGACCTCTGTTTTCTCAACGGTTTCGAATACAGTACGCGGGAGAACGTGCTTTTCATCGGCCCGGGCGTCGGGCCGCTCTATGAGCAACCTCTCGAAGACGCGCTCGCCGCGGCAGCGGATCTGCTGACAATCGTTTGCCATCCCAAGCCTACAGGGCTGGACAGCGACTATTGGACGCGCGAGAAATTGTGCAGCCTGGGGACCTGGGCCGATGGGATCGAGATCTTCAACGGCCACTATGGGACGGCAACGGGGCTGGCCAACGGTCGATGGCCGCTTTATGACCAGTTCTATGATGAGCTGCTTACTGCCGGCCATCGTCTCTGGTGCTTCGCCAACGACGATTTTCACGATCCGGAGGACTTCGACAACGCCTTCAACATGCTGCTTGTCGCTGAGGCGACACCGGCGGCCATCGTTGAGGCTGCAAAAAACGGACGCAGTTACGCGTCAACCGGCTTGCGGCTTGTCGATGTGGCGGTGGCCGGTAACGCGGTGTCCGTCACCGTTGACAGTGAATGCGATGGCTCGTTTGTCGGCCCGGGCGGTGAGCGATTGTCTACGACAACCGGTCGCACATTCACCTATGAGGCAAACGATCAAGCCTACATCCGCTTCCAGGCGGAGGGGGAGAACGGGCGTATCTTCCTGCAGCCGATGTTCCGCAGAGATGGTTAGCGTGTCCGTATTTAACGTCACCTCGCTGAAGCGGGCCGCGTGGACCTACTCACCGACACGCAGGCAATAGAACTGGATTGGCTGAAGGGCAACAAGTGGCGGAGAGCATCGGGCAGGCGCTGCACTACGGCGACGTGACCGGGCAGCAGCCGGTACTTGCTTTAATCAGTGCGTACTACAATATTTTCGGCGCCGAACGGCAGAAGCTCGAATACGTTTCCGGGCTATGCGCGGCGCATGGCGTCGAGGTATGGGCGTTAACAACAAAGAGGGAATGATGAAAACATCGTGGGGCAAACCTGTGCATGTAATTTCATTCTGTAGAACGCTGCTGATCGTGCTGGCGGTCGCGGTGTGTACCGTCGCGGCAGACGATCTGCAGACACTGCGTAAGAAGGCTGAAGCGGGAGATGCCATCTCGCAGTTCAATCTCGGCTTGATGTACGACAAGGGCGAGGGTGTGGCTGAGGACGATGCCGAGGCAGTGAAGTGGTTCCGCAAGGCGGCTGAGCAGGGACATGCCACCGCGCAGTTCAACCTCGGATTGATGTATCACAATGGCAGTGGGGTACCTAAGGACGATGTCGCGGCGGTGAAGTGGTACCGCAAGGCTGCTGAGCAGGGGCATGCGCAGGCGCAGTTCGACCTCGTCGTGCCCTACGCCTTGGGCTTTGGGCTGCCTAAGGACAATGCCGAGGCGATCACGTGGTGCCGCAAGGCTGCTGAGCAGGGGCATGCGAAAGCGCAAGCATACCTCGGCAGAATCTATGACAATGGCAACCAAAATTTTGGAGCAGGTACAGATGTCGTACCGCAAGGCTGCTGAGCAGGGGTATGCGGAAGCGCAGTACAAGCTTGCCTACTGCTACTTCCGTGGTATCGGTGTGGCTGATGACGATGTGGCGGCTTATGCGTGGCACAGCGTAGCGGCGGCGTCCGGGTATGAGAAGGCCCGTGGAATGCTTGCCATCACCAAGCCTATGCTGACAGCGTCAGAAGTTGAAAAGGGGCAGGTGATGGCACGCGAAATCTCCGAGCGGATCGAGAAGCGAAAAGCGGCGGAGGGGCAGTGATGAAAACGTCGTGGGGCAAGCCTGTGCATATAATTCGGTTTTGTAGAACACTGCTGATCGTACTGACGGTCGCGGTGTGTACTGTCGCGGCAGAAGATCTGGAAACACTGCGTAAGAAGGCTGAAGCGGGAGATGGTGTCGCGCAGTACAACCTCGGCTTGATGTGCGAGAAAGGCACCGGCCTGGCTGAGGACAAAGTTGAAGCAGCGAAGTGGTACCGCAAGGCTGCTGAACAGGGAGATGCCAACGCGCAGGTCGCCCTCGGCTTGATGTACTTCGGTGCCTCCGGCGTGCCTTTGGACTATGCCGAGGCGGTGAAGTGGTTCCGCAGTGCCGCTGAGCAGGGGCATGCCAAAGCGCAGAACAACCTTGGCGGGATGTACTTCTCGGGCCGGGGTGTGCCTCAGGACGATGCCGAGGCAGTGAAGT
This sequence comes from Lentisphaeria bacterium, assembly GCA_963580095.1. Taxonomy (GTDB): domain Bacteria; phylum Verrucomicrobiota; class Lentisphaeria; order JABSQK01; family CAJWLW01; genus CAJWLW01. The sequence continues at coordinate 8,463 of CAUZJQ010000125.1, forward strand.
GGTTCCGCAAGGCGGCTGAGCAGGGGCATGCCAAGGTGCAGTACAATCTCGGCGTGATATACGAAATGGGCCGGGGTGTAGCTGGGGACGATGTGGCTGCATATGCCTGGTACAGCGCAGCGGCAGCATCCGGCCATAACAACGCCCGCAAAAATCGCGATAGGATCAAGGGAAAACTCACGCCTTCCGAACTTGAAAAGGGCGAGGCGATGGCCCGCGAAATCTTCGAGCGGATAGAGAAGGAGAAAGCGGCGGAGGCCCCTTCCTTTTGAGTTCCATGCTCCCCACTGCCTTTCACTATCAAGCTGTGGCGGCATGAACCAAATAGAACAATGGAAGCATGATGGCTATCTCGTCCATCGCAACGTCTTTGAGGAGGCGTTGATCGAGAATCTGCGGGAGGCCTGCGACGATTCTCTGGCCCAGTGGCAGCGCGAGAGCATCGCAGAAGGGGAACCCGGGGGATACTGCTACGGACCCAAGGCCTGGGTCATGCTCCACCTCAACCATCCCAAGTATCAACACCACCATCCTCAACGTCTGGCTACACTGCTCAACGCCGTGGCCGATCCGCGCGTATTGGCCATTCTAAACGACATTTTTCGCGAGCCCGCCGTCTTCAGCCAAATCAACTACTACATCGACCCGTTGCAATCGCGCCCGAACGGCTGGCACCGGGATTCCCAATTTCACGCCGAGTTCACCGGCGAAGACGAAACGTCGTCGATCCACCGCGAGGCTGATCCACCGCGCGAGATCCACATGCACATCCCCCTTGTGCCCACGGCTGCCTCCGAAGTAGTGCCCGGCTCCCACCTGCGCACGGACACCCCAGAGGAAGACCACATTCGCCGCGATGCCCCCGACTCAGACGAGATGCCCAACACACTGCGACTCCATCTCGAACCAGGTGACCTGGCATTCTTCCACGTCAACGCCCTACACCGCGGCCTTTATTTGCAAGGCGTTCCCCGCCGGACCATTGCCGTCACCTTAAACCGCGCTTCCGACCCCCGGCCCATAACAGCCGCAATGATGGAAAAACGAAGCGGCTACTTTCCGGCCTACCAGCCCTGGTTCTCAAACCCCAAATATCTCGACGGATGTTCGCCGGCTGCGCGTGAGTTTTATCAACGATTTATCGATGTCTATGGAGAAAGTTGGCGTCCGGACTTCATGCAGAAATTGCCGCAGAGCTTGCAGGAGTATTTTACGAAATACTAAACCGACCCCAGCTTGAGAAGGGCCAGGTGAGTTAGCGCGCGAAATCTCCGAGCGGATCGAGAAGCGGAAAGCGGCGAAGCGGCAGTGAAGTGGTAGCGCATGGCCGCTGAGCAGGGCCTTGCCAATGCGCCGACGACGCTAACCAAGATAGGTCAAGCTTTTAGCTTTTCAGATCTCGTAATCGAATGCAACGAGGTCCGCATGGATCGGGCCGAGCAAGTCGGTGACCAGTGCCTGATGGACCGGGTGGGGTATGTACGCTTCAAGCGCTGCCCAGTCAGTGAAGCGCACGACTAACCCAAGCGTATAACCCTTGCTGTGGCTGCTTTTGTTTTCGCTGACGACCAGGCTGTGGATGCCGGGGATCTCCGTTGCCATGGCGTGTAAACCTTTAGTCAACGCTTCGATCTGAGCGGTCGTGGCGTTGTCATTGAATTTGAACAGGACGATGTGCTCGATCATGAGGGGCTTCTTTTGTGTTGGGGGGTTCTCGCTAACGTAGGTCGATAGATCGTTTTGACGTGTCGTGCTTCACCTTACACCTCCGCGCCCTTCTGTTAATCATTTGAGCGGATAATGCCCGCCAATTCCTTCATGCCGTAGCCGTCCAGGGCGCCCGCGAAAGCTTAGTCCAACTCTCGTCGAAATGCCGCGAATTGCTCCGGGTCGGTGATGACGCGCCAGAAGAACACGCGTCCCGCGCTCAACCTGCTCTTGACTTGCTGCTGCACCTGTTCGACGGGAGTCGGTTCCGTGCCTTGGGCATAGACCATCAGATCGTCGGCGACGCCTTCCTCGATCCACTGCCGCCAGTCGAGCTTCATGCGGAACTGGATGCCGTCCACCCCGTAGCCGCACTGCCCGTCAGCGGTCGTGCCGGCAATGAACCGCCGGTCGGGGCCGATGGTCTCACGAATGCGCCGCGGTTTGTCGCGGGAAGCCATGTATATATGAAGGCCCCGTCGGGGGGCGCACCGCCTCCTCCCCTAGCCGTTGTTCCGGCGGTATGCTGTCACACTCTGGTCACACGCGGGTCCTTAGGTTTTGTAAAAACCACGGCAATTTAGATAGTTACAAAATTTTTTGGAGGTGGGGGGATCCCCAGCCTCGATCACTTAAATATCTATAACTACAGTAGTCTGAGAAACCTTAAAATCCCGTGTGGCTGAATTGTGATACATGATAACACATAATGCCCCGGGTTTCTGTCACAGTGCAGTCACAGTGCAAAAAGGT
>CAUZJQ010000126.1:0-10894 GCA_963580095.1 Lentisphaeria bacterium
CGGTACGCCAGGATATCCCAAAGGCGCACCGTGTTGTCGGCACCTGCAGTGGCCACCTTGGCGCCGTCAGGCGATACCGTCAGATCTCGAACGGGACCGTCGTGGCCGCGCATCACGAGAGTTTCCTGGGCGGTGTCGATGTGCCAGATGTGGACCGTGCCGGCGGCGGTGCTGCTGGCAAATCGCTCGCCGTCCGGAAAGTAAGCTGCCGCTGTGACCCTGTTGTGATGTTCGTAAGTCTGCAGAAACTCCTGGCGCGGAATGTCCCATACCTGGATGATGTCGCCGCTGGCAGTCAACAGTTGGCGACGGCCCGGTGCGAAAGAGACAGCTTGCACCGCTGCATTATGCTCGAGGCGACCGACTGGTTCGATGACCGGCTGGATGGTTACTTTCGTAGTCTCCTCCACTTCGATGTTTGGTACCCACCGGCTCAGGCTGTCGTCCCAGTCCGGTGTGGTCACTTTGTCGATATCAACGTCGAGCGCAATGGCCGGTGGCGAGTCGATCCGCCAGATCTGTACGGAACCGTCTTGGCCGGCACTGGCAAAAAGCCGTTCGCCCGGGGCAAAGACAACAGCAGTAACACCGCCCGGATGCCCCTCAAGTCGCCGCAGCAGCTCACCGTTGCGGATCAGCCACACATCTATCCGGCCGTCGCGATAGCCCGTCACCCCGATGCTGCGATCGGGCGACAGCGCCGTGCACACGGCGATCGCCCCTGGTGTCGCCTTGCGCAGAATCTTTTTGGTGCCATTAGCAGCCCGTTCGGTCACTGCCCCGTTGCTTGTTGCCAGGATCAGTCCGTCATTGTCGTGGTGCCGATCGACATAGCGCAGCTCGGCCGCACATTGCAGGGATGTCAGCGGCCTGCCATTTTCGATGTCCCAAAGGATCGCCTGGCGGTCACTGCCGCCACTGACTATCCGGCTACCGCCGTCAACGAACGCCACGGAGTTCACCTGCCCCTTGTGAGCCCGCAGCACTGTCGCCTCCGGGCTGCAGAGATAGAGCAACCGGCCCCACTCATAGTTGCGGTGCTGGACCGGGCATTTCACCAGTTCCGCCCGGGCAGCGGCCAGGTTGAAACTTCCAATTTCCTTGTTGATCGCCGTGATGCGGGTGATGTACTTGAGCTTCTCCTGATGGCGTTCCGCCAACTTGACGCGTTGCTCTGCCTGGGCAGCGATCTCTGTCTGGCGTTTGAGCGCCGACTCCGTCTCTTCGTTCTGTTGTTCCTGCTGCCGCACACGTTCGAGCAAGGCTTGCAGTTTCAATTTCTCGGCGTTGGCGTCCTGACGGGCAATCTCTGCTTTCTTGGCCTCGGCCGCGAGCTGCTGCTGCATGCGTTCCGCTTGCTGGCGTAAGCGCTCGGATCGTTGTTTCGCCTCCTCCGCCTGGATTTGGGCCTGCAACGCCTGCAGGGTCTGCTCCTCGGCGAGGCGGCTGGCTTGCTCGGCACGGTGCAGCGATGCCTCGGCCTCCTGCCGAGCGTCGACCGCCTGCTCGCGTTGCTCTTTCACCAGAATCAGGGCAGCGTCGACGCGAACTTTTTCCTCTTCGACCCGTTTCCTCTGGGTTTTCTCGCTCAACTGTGCGATCTCGGCCTTTTCCTTCTCAGAGCGAATCGAGATCACCGCGACCGTCAAGGTCACTACCACAACGATGAACAGGCCACGCACAGTATTAGCCAGCAACCGCTGCCGCTTGTGCTGGGCGAGGCGCTGCTCACGGGCAGCGGTGAGGCGATTGCGCAGCGGCTGATATTCCGGAGTCTTCTGCAGCAACGAGTCGGCGAGGTCAAGATCGTCTTTCTCGAGAGCGGTTCCGGCGTAATCCATACGAGTCGCTAATGCGCCCTCGCTCGCCGGGTGATTGCCGTCCCACAGCGACAGCGCCTCCTTGAAGCCGAACAGCGCTTGAGCGTAATCGTTATAGTCGCTCGTCTGGTGCGCTGTAGCGAGGTCGCGCATTGCCTGCTCAGACAGGGCGATGCTCTCGGAGTGTGACAGGTACGCGCGGAGTGCGGTCTGGAACTGCTTGACCGACTCGAAGCGATCCGCCGGAACGCCGGCCATGGCTCTCATGGCGATCTCCACCAGCTCGGTCTGCGGCTCGATCGCCTCGATGACATTGTGCGCTGCCGCGTCCATCATTTCGTTCACCGTCCGGCCGATATGCGGCGGGTGCCCACTGATCAACTCATACAGCACAGCGCCGAGCAGGTAAATGTCGGTACCCACACCGATCTGTTGGCGGTCCGCCATTGCCATCTCCGGCGCCATGTAAGCCGGTGTCCCGCCAACGCTGCTGCGCGTGGTTACTGGCTCCGCCTTGCCGCCGTCGCCGACAGTCATCGCCATGCCCCAGTCCATGACCAGCACTTCACCGTAATCGCCGAGCATCACGTTGTCCGGCTTGAGGTCGCGATGGATGACACCGCGCGAATGGGCAAACGCCAGAGCATCGGAAACGCGCAGCAGGATCTCGATATTCTGTTCCAGACTTTTGTCGGCCAGGTCACGGCTCCACGGCACGCCGCGGACATCTTTCATAGCGTAGAAGAAGGCTCCCGACTCAGTCTCCCCGACGTCGTAGATCGGTACGATGTTCGGGTGATTGAGGTCGCCGGTAACTGCCGCTTCCGCCAGCAACCGCGCCTTGACGTCGCTGCGCTCCGCCTTGTCCGGCCGGATCATCTTCAAGGCAATAGTGCGGTCAACGGACGTCTGCCGCGCCTGATAGACGATACCCATGCCGCCTTCGCCGAGAATGTCGATGAGCTCGAAATCCGCTTCGTCCGGCGCCGACTCACCGGCTGCCGCAACAACATGTCGCTTGACGACCAGGTTCGACGGTTCGTACACGCCGCTATCGACCTCGACGCTGGGCATCAACTTCGACCACACGCTGGCGTCAGCCGGCATGATCGAGGTCTGGCCGGGTCGATGTGAATCTGTGCTGCAGGTCGGACACGCTTTCGCGGCAGCATCAAACTCCGTATGGCAGTGCGGACATAGGCTCATAATGTTGTAATCACCAGTACAATAGGGGGTTGTACGATGCTTGGTAAGCTATCCGCATTTGCCGATCCTGTCGCCCAGGTCTTACAAACTGCCGCTGTCCGGCTGTAAGGCTGCTGTTTTGCAGGGCTCAACGTGGCGAGCCGCCAGCCGGGCATCACGTCGGCGCTGGTCGGTGCGTGCAATACCAGTCAAAGTCGATCAGGCACTGGCCGTTGAGGTGCTCAGATCGTTTCGCGCAAGCTATCGAAGCAATACGTCGGAGCCCTATAGGCTATAGGCTTCGCAAGGTTTTTGCGTCCTCGAGGAATGCCTCGGGGGAATCATCGCGGACGAATTCGAGCATGGCGGAGTGTTCACCGGGTGCGGCTGCTGCAACTTCGAAATACTGCTTCCAGTCTTCTTTGGCTTCCTCCAGCGGCCGGCGTTCTTCGCCTACCAAATGGTAGACATGCAAGTTGACGAGATAGTCGCTGACCGCAGTGAGCTCGGCCAGGTTTTCTTCCACTGTGTGATCCATGTCCGGCTGCCACAGTGTCTTGATGTGTGAATGATCACTGGCCCGGATTAGGCGCAGTCCGGATTCCAGCGTGTCGGTCAAGGAATGGCTGTGCCACTCGTAAGCGATTGTGATGTCATGCGGTGCCGAGAGGTCGGCAATCCGCACCGAGTCCTCGACTGCTCTATCGCGATCTTCCTGATCGGCTTCCGCCGAACCTTTGCCGCCGGCCCACACCCGAATGACCGGTGCTCCCAACGCGATCGCGCTGTCGAGCACGGACTGAAACGCCAGCCCGTCGTCCTCGCTCACCCCGACCCGATAATACGACCCGTATGCTGCCACCTCAAGCCCTGCTTCCTTCGTCATTGCTGCCGCTGCATCCGCCGCCGCGATGTCGCCATGCGGCACATGGAGGTCTCCGCCCCATTCGATGCAGTCGAGCTGTGCTTCTTTGACAAGGTCGACAATTGCCTGCGGCTCCAGCTGCCGGAACGAAACTGTCAGCAAGCCCTTCTTGATCTTAGCCTTATTCGTTGCCATTGGGTGTCCTTCGTGAAGTTCTCTTCTCATTTTGTGAGTCGGCGCATTCTTGCCGGTGATAGCCGATAGTACAGTAACTCTGGAAGTCCCCTGTTAAATAGCGTCTGACCGGAAACCCCGGCGGCACTGCACCGGGTGCCTACCAAAGCACAAGCCGACATTCTTAAGCTTCCGGAAGCCGCAACTGCAGGGACGGACAAAAAAGCTGGTCCGTGATCGAATGCGCCGTCCTACGGCGTCAATGTATACAGTGCTGCGGGCATGCTGAAGCGCTTGGCTTCTTTCGCGGTGATCCAGACAAAGCGATCACCGTCCCAACTGTCGGAAAAGGCGATTTCCGTAGTCTCTGCGTTGTAGCCAACGATCAGCCGCAGGTGACCACCGTTGAGGTCGGGCTTGATGCGGCGAGTATGGCGCCGTTCCCGGCTGACCGTTTCTGCCCACTTCTCGGCCGTAGCTTTAGCTCGCCGTGCCTGGCGTTCGGCGACGATTTTCTCGAACTCCGGCGTCAGGTACACGCCCCACATGAGCGGTACGCCGCGATCGATGTGCTTGGCGACATTTCGAATACCCACCCCGGACGCAAGTTTGTCGAAATCGCGCTTGTGCCGATGCGCGATCTGGTGCATGATCACCTCGAGATCCTTCAACTGGGTGCCGCCGAACTTATTGGTTGCCATCAGGTTCGCCAGTTGATGGCTATCCAATGGGATGGAGAAGTAGCGCAGCACACGCTCGGCCGAGGCGACGCCGCAATAGCCCTTGTCTCCCTGGTCGACCATCGGAACGTTGTGTAGTGATACATCGCCGTTGTCGGCCGTATGAATATTTTCCAGCAACTGTTTGCGGATGTCGCCGTCATGAATGCGTTCCAACAGTGCGCCGCCGGCGTCCGCAGCGGCGATCCGCATTACCCGCAGGATTACGTATTCCTGCTTGACTCCGTCGAGCAGAAACGCCGTGTCGCGCCAGTCCCAGCGTAGCAGGCGCCGCCGACGGCCCTGTTTGAAGACATGGCGCTGTGGCTCGCCGAAGGTCTGGGTCAGGAGGTCGCCGAGATGCTGCGTCGCTTCCTTTTGCCGTTTCCCGAAACGCTTCTGCATCTGTGACTCGAGTCGTTTCGGATGGCGGCCAGCATCGAGGCCGGTGGCAGCGACAAAAGCACGGATGCCCTCGGGGGAAAAGAAATCGCCCTTGTTCAGAACGTTGATACTGAGCTCACCGATCACGCCGCCATCCGTGACCAGGCCGATCTCGGCGGTTTCAAGGCCTGCGAAAGTTCCGCCGGTGACAGAATAGACCTCGGTCAAGCTGCCGCGCTGTGTCTGCTGCAATCGCAAACGCCTCAAGACCGGGCTGGGTTTCTCCTCGAACAGTGGTGTGTCACTGAACATGGGAATGCCGAACACTTTGTTGACAGTGTTGGGATCGGGTGCCTCTGCGGCGCCTGCCAGCATACCCAGCAGCATGCAGACGGTGAAGGCAACAGCGTATTCAGAACTGTTCAAGGAAACGAACGTTATTCTCATACAGCAACCGAATGTCGGTGATCGCGTACCGCAGCGCCGCGATGCGCTCAATACCCATGCCGAACGCAAAGCCGGTGTACTTCTCGCTGTCGTATCCGACAACCTCGAACACGGCGGGATCGACCATGCCCGCGCCGGCGACCTCAAGCCAGCCGCTGCTCTTGCACAGCGAGCACCGGCCATCTTCCGCATCGCCCGTGCCACCGCACTTGACGCAACTGATGTCAAACTCGATGCTCGGCTCGGTAAACGGGAAGAAGTGCGGACGGAACCGCGTCTTGACATCCTTACCGAACATCTCGTGCGCGAAGTTGTATAAAGTGCCCTTAAGCTCGGCCAGGGAAACGTTCTCGGCGACGTAAAGGCCTTCGATCTGATGGAAATTCGGCACGTGCGACGGGTCGGGTGTGTCGCGCCGGTAGCAGCGACCAGGCGCCACGATACGCACTGGCGGCGACTGGCTCTCCATCACGCGGATCTGCACCGGCGACGTGTGCGTGCGCAGCAGTCTACCGTCGGGAAAGTAGAAGGTGTCCTGTAAGTCACGCGCCGGATGGTCGGCAGGTGTGTTGAGTGCGTCGAAGTTGCGGTATTCGTTCTCGATATCCGGACCGTCCGCTGCGATGAAACCCTGGCGCCGGAAGATCGCGACGCATTCGTCCATGACACGGCTAATCGGATGCTTCAGACCGATCCGCCGGCGGCGCCCCGGCAGAGTGATATCGAGCCCGGTAACCGCAACGGTGCGGCTCGCCGCCTGCAGCTCGTGGAGCTTTGCCTTCAGGGCATCCTGCAGTTCGTTCTTGACGATATTGGCGACCTTGCCGACTTCTGGGCGTTCCTCGGCCGACAGGCTGCCCATCTCTTTCATGGCGGCAGGAATGATGCCTTTGCGGCCGAGCATTCGGATCCGCAGTGCTTCGACTTCGTCTTCGCTGGTGAACTCGGCGAGTGCTGTGAGGGCTTCGTCGCGAGCCCCTTCTATGCTTTCTTTGAGATTCAGCATGTCAGCGAACGGTGTTTCGATCGACTCAGTAACGATTTCGTGAGCGGCCTTGGCTGCTGCCGCCGCGCGGCGGACCACCACGACTGCGGGACTGGCCGCCGCTCCGGCCTCGACCACCACCACCACCACCACCACCACGCGAGCCGCGCTGGTTGCCACGGGCGTACTCGTCGGTGCGCGCCGGCGGTTCTGGGTGCACCGGCTCCGGCAGTTCGAGCGCTTCGCCGGGCGGTTGAGTGAATTCGATCTGGCGGCCGATAAATTCTTCCAGGTCGGGTACGATGTACGCACCATATTCGCAGGCCAGACTGATTGCCTTACCGGCGGTGCCTGCGCGGCCGGTACGACCGATCCGGTGGACGTACGATTCGACTTCGTACGGCAGGTCAAAATTGATCACGTGACTGATGTTGTCGACGTGGATGCCGCGGCCGGCAACGTCCGTTGCCACCACGATCTTGGTCTTGCCCTCGCGGAAATCCTCGAGGATACGCATCCGGGTCTTCTGCGCCACATCGCCGGAGAGCAGGCAAGACGCAATGCCATGCTGCTTGAGCTTGCTGTCGAGATAGGCGGCTTCGTCCTTGCGATTGGTAAAGATCAGCATACGATCGACTTCTTCGATCCGCAGGATCCATAGCAACACCGACAGTTTGTCATCCGTGGAGACGCTGTAGAAAATCTCCTCGATCAGCTCGGCCACGATGTTTTCGGGGTCCACCTCAAGCCGAACGGGATCGACCTGCCAGTTCTCGACCAGGCGCAGGATGGCGCTGGAGAAGGTGGCGCTGAAAAGCTGCGTCTTGCGTTGGCCCGGGCGCGGGGTGCTGTTGACAATCCGCCGGACGTCGGGGATGAATCCCATGTCGAGCATGCGGTCGGCTTCGTCGATAATCAGTATCTCGACATGGCTCAAGTTCAGATGCCGGCTTTGCATGTAGTCGATCAACCGACCGGGCGTGCCCACGAGGATATCGACGGGATCGGACAGTTGATCGCGCTGGCGCCGATGGTCCATGCCGCCGTACACGACGAGATTGCGGAGTCCGCAATATTTCCCGAGGGCCTCGGCGTCCTTGTGGATCTGCATCGCCAGCTCACGGGTCGGTGCCAGTACCAGGGCGCGGACTTCGCCGCTGCGGCGGTCGGTCTTCGGGTTGGCCATGATGTGGGCCATGGTGGCAACCAGAAAAGCGGCGGTCTTGCCGGTCCCGGTCTGAGCCTTGCCCGTAACGTCGCGGCCTTCAAGCGCCGCCGGCAGGCATTCCTGCTGGATCGGCGTGCAATACTTGAAGCCGAGCTCGCAAATGCCGCGCAGCAGCGTCTTCGGCAAATCAAAGTCGACGAACCGCATGGTGCCTTCCTGAACCGGGATGTCGGTGGGCGGCGTCCAGTCTTCGCTGCTGTCAACTGCGGGCTCGGGTGTTGCGTGGCGTTCGTTTCGCGGCGCCTCTTGTCGCTCCGGATTACGGTCCCGATTATGATTTCGGCTGCGATTGCGGTTCCGGTTGCGATTGCGGGATGGCTGGCTGTCGTTGTCTGATTTTGCTGCCCCGGCAACACGAGCTGGCGGTGGGGCTTCGGGCTTCGGGTCTACGACCGGCTCGGTATTGGTGTTTTTAGCCTCGTTATTGAACAGACGTGTGATGGATTTGGTTATACGTGAAATCAAAAAAAGTTCCTGAGATGAAAAATGAAAAGATTCGTGCAGATACAGGCGTCTAAACGACAAATATAAGACTGACTGCCGCCAAAATCAATGGGGGTCTCAATTACTTACTGCCGCTGCAGGCGGCAATAGGAGGATCGGATTCGGATACCTGGGGCTGGATGCAAGCTACTGTCCATGTCGTGCACCTCACAAACAGCTCCTGAACGGATAAACCGGGAATTTGAGACGCTTCGAACGGTGCGGTCGTTGATTTTGAAGGCATGCGCGGGGTCTCGACCACACCCATGCCTGTTTCCATCCTTAACGTCTGTCACAGTAATTCGCCCGGACGACGAGTCTCGACCACACCCATGCCTGTTTCCATCGGTCCGCTGCGATTCGATAAATTGCTCGGTGACGGAACTGTGTCGGATTTGGTCAAACTGCTCGGATCTCTCGATGGTCATTTGGCATTGCCGCCGGATCTGGCGGGTGCTGGACGTGTAGCCTTTTTCGTGTCCGCATTATGTACTACGCGGAGTAGCACGAGAGCAACCGATCTGCAGTTGCCGCAAGTAGCAGACTTTCAAAATCGCGATAAACGATGTACCTTACATGGCGCACCACACCCAATACCCCCTGATTGCCTGATCATGCTTATGCTCAGATTCCAGTTCATCAGCATTCTCTGTTGCGCAACTATGATATCCGGCAGTGCCTTGGCGATCGTGCCCGAAGAGATTCTCGCCGAGCAGATCGATCAACAGTTTGCCGAGCTTTGGAAACGAAAAGGTCTGACGCCCTCGAAACTTTGCACAGATAGCGAGTTCCTTCGCCGGGCATATCTCCATGTGAATGGCCGGGTGCCGACGCTGGCCGAGGTGGAAACATTCCTCAAGGATGAGGCCCCCGATAAACGTAACCAGGTGATCAACGCGCTGGTTGGCGGCCCCGGCTACGCCGAGCACTGGGCCAATGTCTGGACGATCCGGCTCAACGGACGCCAACGTGGCGGTGAAAACGAGACCCTCTTCTACATGCTCTACGACTGGTTCGAGGAGCAGTTGACCCGCAACACGCCCTACGACGCGATTGCAGGTCAACTAATCTCGGCGCAGGGCAGCAGCAGCCAGGACAGGAGCATTGCCTTCCTGGCACGCTGGTCCGAGTCTCCGCAGAATATGGCCGGGCGTGTGTCGAAAGTATTTCTCGGCGTTCGCATGCAGTGTGCCCAGTGTCACGACCACCCGTACGAGGACGTGAAGCAGGAGGAATTCTGGGAGACTGCCGCTTTTTTCCAGGGTATCCGGGTGCAGCGCCCGCGTCGCGGTAGCGCCCCATGGCGCCTGAGCCAGAGCGGCAACGGACGGTTGCGTATTCCCGACACGGACAAGACATTGTCAGCCCGCTATATCCTGGGTGACGCACCAATCGCAAAACAGGCTGAGCGCCGCCGTGTCCTGAGCAACGCACTGACCGCTGCGGACAACCGGTATTTCAGCCTGGCCCTGGTCAACTGGATGTGGGCTCAATTCATGGGCCGCGGTATGATCAACCCGGTCGATGACATGAGCCTGGGGGCGCGTCAACGCCCCATGCATCGGGCCGCCTACAACCTGCTGACAGACGATTTCATCGCTGCCAATTTCGATTTGCAGCGGCTCATGCGGGTGATCATGAAAACCGAAATCTTTCAGCGTTCAGCCGAACCGAACGGAACCAACCGATTCGACCGGACCCACCTCTCGAAAGCTTCGCCGCGGGCGATGACACCAGAGCAACTGCTGAACTCCATCGTCGAGATCGGCGGCTTCAACGATATGGTTACGAACAGCATGAACCGCGGCGGCACAGGTGGCCAGTACGTCCGCCGGTTGCGTCAGCAGATGAAGACCTTTATCACCTTGTATGACAACGACGAAATGGGCGAGGTTCTCGATTTTCAAGGCACTATCCCGCAGGCGTTGTTCATGATGAACAGCGATATCGCCAACCGTTTTGTCACTTATGAAAACAGCCCGATCAGCAACATAGCCGAGAGTCGTGAGGGCATGAAGACACGCATGGAAGAGCTCTCGCTGCGCATCTTGTCACGGCCGGCGACCGCCGGCGAGCGCCGGCGATTCCGCAACCACGTCAACAACGCCGAGAGCAAGCTGCAGGGGTTTCAGGATGTGGCGTGGGTCATGCTCAATTCCACAGAATTCTTCTACATCCACTAACGCTGATGCTTCAACGCTAATGAATTTGGAGGCTGTATGACAATGGACACACCCGAACATCTATCACGGAAGGATTTCCTGAAGGTCGGTGCTGGTGGGATAGTCGGTGTCATTATGGCGGGCACCAATCCCGTGATGGCGATGCGCAAAATTGCGGCCCAGAAACGGGCGAAGGCGTGCATTCTTCTGTGGATGGGCGGCGGTCCCAGTCAGCTCGACACGTTCGATCCGAAGCCGGACACGATGAACGGCGGCATGTTCAAAGCAATCAGGACGGCTGCGAAGGGCATTCGTATCTCGGAGCACCTTCCGAAGGTGGCCGAGCAGATGCGCGAGCTGGCGATCATTCGCTCGATGACCTCGCGTGAAGGCAACCACGACCGGGCGTCCTATCTGCTGCACACCGGCTACACTCCACAGG
>CAUZJQ010000127.1:0-10827 GCA_963580095.1 Lentisphaeria bacterium
CGACGATACGGTCAGCGGTCCAACAACTAAACACCGCTGGGCCTATGCATGCTCCAAAGCGATCGATGAATTTGCCGGCTTCGCCATGGCGAAGGAGTCGGGTATTCCGGTTTGCGTCCTGCGGCTGTTTAATACTGTCGGCCGACGCCAGAGCGGTCAGTACGGCATGGTCATTCCGAATTTCGTGAGCCAGGCGCTCAACGGCGATCCGATCACCGTTTTCGGCGACGGCGAACAGACGCGGTGCTTTGCCAATGTCGCCGATATAACCCGCGCCATGGCCGACCTGCTCTCGTGTCCGGCGGCGGAAGGCGAGGTGGTGAATCTCGGATCGAACAGCGAAATCTCGATCAACGACCTGGCGCAAACCGTGAAAGATACATTGCAGAGCAATTCCGAAATCACTCATATCTCCTATGACGAAGCCTACGAAGACGGCTTCGAGGATATGCTGCGCCGCGTTCCGGACTTGAGCAAGGCGGAACGATTATTAGGCTACGCGCCGACGATCGACCTCAAGCAGACCATCCTCGAGGTCGCCGGCCACGTCTGAGACGCGAGTTGGCAACAGACAGCGATTTTACCTTTTGACCTACGGCAACCAAGTGTTGCGCAACTTGTGAGAACCGCATTATGGCAACCGAAGAACATGCCAAATACCGGCCGGCCAGGTTCGAGCCGAAGTGGCAGAAATTCTGGGTCTCCAACGAGACCTTCAAAGCCGAGGACGAATCGGACAAGCCAAAGCTCTATGTCCTCGACATGTTCCCGTATCCCAGCGGTGCAGGACTGCACGTCGGGCATCCGGAGGGGTACACGGCTACGGATATCTGGTGCCGCTACAAACGCATGCGCGGCTACAATGTGCTGCACCCGATGGGCTGGGATGCGTTCGGACTGCCGGCCGAGCAATACGCCGTCGAGACCGGCACCCGCCCAGCCGAGACAACCGCCGGGAACATCATCAACTTCAAGCGCCAGATCCAGTCGCTCGGCTTTTCGTATGACTGGTCACGTGAGGTAAACACGACCGATCCGAAATATTACCGCTGGACCCAGTGGATCTTTCTGCAGTTGTACAAGAAGGGCCTGGCCTATCTCGACGAGATCGCCGTCAACTGGTGCCCGGAGCTCGGTACCGTGCTGGCCAATGAGGAAGTGATCGACGGCAGGAGCGAGCGCGGCAATCACCCGGTCGTAAAGCGGCCGATGAAGCAATGGATCCTGCGCATCACCGAGTACGCCGAGCGCCTGCTCAACGATCTCGACGACCTCGACTGGCCGGAAGGTATCAAGGAAATGCAACGCAACTGGATCGGCAAATCCACCGGTGCCGAAGTTGATTTCAAAGTGGTCGATCGCAGCGATGTCATCCGCGTCTACACGACACGGCCCGATACCTTGTTCGGAGCAACCTACATGGTACTGGCTCCCGAGCATCCACTGGTCGCGCAGATCACTGCCGACGAACAGCGATCGGCAGTGGAGACATATGTCGAGGCGTCTTCCCGAAAATCCGATCTCGACCGTACCGAACTGAATACCGAGAAGTCCGGTGTCTTTATTGGGGCGCATGCGACCAATCCGGTCAACGGCGAGGCGATCCCCATCTGGATCAGTGATTACGTTCTGATCACCTACGGTACTGGGGCCATCATGTCGGTACCGGCACACGACATGCGCGACTTCGAGTTTGCCGAAAAATTCGGCATCGAGATCCGCTGCATCCTCGAACCGGAAGCCGCTGCCCTTGCCGCCGCCGATCTCGACGTTGCCGACCTACTTGCCGGCAAAGCGTGCTGGACCGGCGACGGCAAATCCATCCGCTCGGCCAATGATCACGGCCTCGATATAAATGGGCTCGACGTCGTCACCGCAAAGCAGACGACGATCGACTGGCTCGAGGCCGAAGGGATCGGCAAAGCAACGGTGAACTACAAGCTACGCGACTGGCTGTTCAGCCGGCAACGGTACTGGGGTGAACCATTTCCGCTGGTACACATGGAAGATGGTGAAATCCGGCTGCTCGACGAGAGCGAACTGCCTCTCGAACTGCCTGAGATCGAAGACTTCAAGCCGAGCGGCAGCGGTGAATCACCACTGGCAAAGGCCGGCGACTGGCTCAACTATACCGACCCCGAAACCGGGCAAAAGGGTCGGCGCGAAACCCACACCATGCCGCAGTGGGCCGGCTCGTGCTGGTACTATCTGCGCTACATCGATCCGTGTAACGACACGGCGGCCTGGTCCCCGGAAAAGGAAAAGTACTGGATGCCGGTCGACCTCTACGTCGGCGGCGCCGAGCATGCCGTCCTGCACCTGCTCTATGCCCGCTTCTGGCACAAGGTCCTGTTTGACCTGGGCCATGTCAGCAGCAAGGAACCGTTCCAGCGGCTGATCAATCAGGGCATGATCCTCGGACTCGGGTACCGCGACGCCCGCGGCGTGCCGGTGGCCAACGACCAGGTCGAGGACCGGGACCACAAGTATTTCCACAAGAACACCGGCGAGGAGTTGGAACAGTTCCCCGCCAAGATGTCTAAGGCGTTAAAAAATGTCGTCAACCCCGACGATATCGTCGGGGCATACGGCGCCGACACGCTGCGGCTCTACGAAATGTTCATGGGCCCGCTGGAGGCGGTCAAGCCCTGGGACACCAGCAATGTCGAGGGCGTCCATCGCTTCCTGCACAAGGCTTGGCGCATGTTGGTCGGACCGAACGGTGAACTCGCAGCGGAGATCAACGACGAACCGCTGACACCGGAACTGCAGCGCACCCTGCACGCGACCATCAAGAAAGTCGGTGAGGATTACGAATCGCTCGACTTCAACACGGCAATTTCGCAGCTAATGGTATTCGTCAATGCGTTCGGCAAGGCGCCCGCACGCAATCGCGCCGCGATCGAGACGTTCGTCGTAATGCTGGCACCGCTGGCGCCACATATTGCCGAGGAGCTCTGGGAGCGACTCGGCCACAACGACACGCTGGCTTACGAACCGTGGCCGGAATACGACGAGAGCTATCTCAAGGTCGACGAGATCGAGATCCTCGTCCAGCTCAAGGGCAAGCCCGTAACGCGGCTGATGATGGCCCCGGACCTGGCACCGCCAGGCATGGAAGCAACGGCATTGGCCGATGCCGACGTGCAGTCTGCCATTGGTGCACAGAATGTTGTCAAAATCATCTGTGTGCCGGGCCGTCTGGTCAACATCGTCGTAAAGTAGGGCCAAGGGTGGATGAAAAAAGAAAAGAATGATTCACCACTCGACACTCACCTGACACCCGAAACCTGAAGCCTCCCACATGATCCTCTCTGACCAGACCTTGGCTGCAATGATCAAATCGGGTGAGCTCGCGATTGAGCCGCTCGATGCTAATTCTATCCAGCCGGCATCGATCGACTGCAGGCTGGGTGATCACTATCTGGTCGTTGAAGACCGGGAGATGGAAATCCTGACACTGGACAGTGAGATCATCTATCGCGAAATCGAAAATGACAGTATCACGCTGCCGCCGCATTCGTTTCTGTTGGCGACGACGGCGGAGTACGTCCGGCTACCAAACAACATCACGGCATTTGTCGAGGGCCGCAGCTCGATTGGGCGCATCGGGCTGTTCATTCAGAACGCCGGTTGGGTGGATCCCGGTTTCGAGGGTCGCATTACACTCGAGCTATACAACGCCAGTTCCCTGCCGATCCGTCTGCAGGCGGGCCGACGAATCTGCCAACTGGTGTTCTGCTTTATGGACCAACCGGCCGCCAAGCCCTATGCCGGCAAGTATCAGGGGCAGCGGCAATCGATCGGCAGCCGGGCGTTCCTGGACACTGAAGTCACCGGCGACGAAAATTGACCGCCGACATTTCCCCAGATGATGCTCTGATATTTTTCTCGCCGTGGCCAGAACCAGGCGCAGCGGTGGGTACTTGTCTGGGCAGTCGCCCCAGGGGCGCGTGAAATCGCTCTTGTATGAGCCCGTTGGCCGCCACGATCCACTTCGACTTCACCACGGCCTTGAGCACAATGAAACCGTTGAGGTCGAAGAGATAGATTTTCTCCTCGGTCATTTCTTGGATTCTACCACCGCAATCGCGGGTCGGTGAGCAGATATTCCAAGCGCTTCTCGCAGACCCGCTCCTTGAACTGAGTCTGTTGACGTTTGCGGCGGTCCGCGTTGCTGATGATTCTGGCAATCCTCCCGAAGTGCTTGTTTTGCGCGTCGAGGCGTTCGTCGAAGGCACTGTGGACCGCCTTGCGCAAACCTGCTATGGCAGCTTCGCGAGCTGCGTCATCACCCGCCGCATGGTATTGCTGCACCCTGGCATCGAGATTCCGGTCAATCGCCAGATAGCGGTCGTTCAGGTCGTCAAGCTCATCGATGATAGTGTTGTAAAGGTGGTCCCAGGTAGTCGTCGAACCGGCAGCCATCGTATTCGCCATGCCGTCGCGGTTGCGCAAATAAGCAATCGTTTCCTGAATAATCTGACGTTGGTCCTCGGCCGATTCGCCGCTGTCGCTGACAACATCCCTGATCTTGGCATAGGCTTTAGAAACATCTCCCCCGCGTGCCTCGGTCAGCGTGTCGTAGGCCTCCGGATCGCTTTCCATAAGTTCCGTCAGAAACGATTGCAGCGCCGGCATCTCATCGATTCCGGGCCATTCCTCATCGATCTGCGCCTGCAGTGCGCCAGCCAGTGCCAGGCTGATGATCAGTGCTATGCGTCTCATTGTCGTTTACCGGTTGATGGTTATTCGATACCCTTCTCGCTGAGCCAGCGCTCAGCGTCCAAGGCCGCGGCGCAGCCAGTGCCGGCCGCCGTGACCGCCTGGCGATACACTTTATCGACGACGTCGCCGCAGGCGAACACGCCGTCTACAGAGGTATACGTCCGCCCGGGCTTCACAACGATGTAGCCTTGTTCATCCGTCTCCAGCGCGCCGTCGAGAAAGCCGGTGTTCGGGTCGTGGCCGATGGCGTAAAAAATGCCGGCGCAGGCAATCGAACTGATTTCATCGGTGACAACATTGCGTACAGTCGCACCGCTGACCATCGAGTCCCCCTCGGCATCCACCAGGACCGAGTTCCAGACAATCTCGAGCTTACTGTTTTCCAGGGCGCGCTGCTGCATGATCTTGCTGGCTCGCAGTTCGTCACGCCGGTGTACCAGATAGACTTTCGACGCGAACTTCGTGAGAAACGTCGATTCTTCGACGGCGGAATCACCGCCGCCGATGACGACCAGAGGTTGGTCGCGAAAAATAGGCAGTGCCCCGTCACACACCGCGCAAGCGCTCATCCCACGGCTCCACAATTTCTCTTCGGAGGGCACATGCATGCGGCGGGCAGTGGCGCCAGTCGCGATGATCAGGGCGTGGGCTTCCAACTCGTGGCTGTCTGCTTTCACTTTAAACATCGGCGGCGAAAAGTCGACCGAGTCGACATCTTCCTGGTGGCAGGTCGCACCGAACTCTTGAGCCTGCGCCCGAAACTTCGCCATTAGGTCGGGTCCGGAAATTCCACCATCGGGAAAGCCGGGATAGTTCTCCACTTCCGTCGTTGTCATGAGCTGTCCGCCGGGCATGCCGCCGGACATGAAGCCTTCGAAAACTACCGGCGCCAGATCTGCGCGGGCAGCGTACAGCGCCGCTGTGAACCCGGCCGGGCCGGAGCCGATTATTATCACTTTTTCCATTCAGTTCCCTGCATTGTGAATTGCGCTGAAGATTGAACAACAGGCTCAGGTTCAAATATGTAGCCGCCTCTCAACCAAGATTGTCCGCTGAACGTGGCAAAGATAGTCAGCACCGTGAACATTGCAAAAACAGTGGTGACTTGCCTCTCACGATCGTCGGGTGTCAGTCGTAGACAAACGTGATCGGCGCGTCAATGTCCGGATGAATACTCTTGTGCACCGGACAGGTGTGGGCGCCGTTTTCAAGACGCTTGCGATTCTCGTCTGACACCTGGCCCGGCACCCGCACGGTCACCGGCAACCGACCAATCCGACGCACTGGTTCCGCCACCATCTCCTTCCCCACCGTGATCTGCATGCCGGTGAGATCGATATCATGGCGTTCCGCCAGAATACCCATGATCGTTGCCACACACGTGCCCAGTGCCGTTGCGACAAGATCAGTCGGCGAAAAACTCTCACCCTTGCCGTGGTTGTCAACGGGTGCGTCGGTAACCAGCTCAGTGCCTGAGGGGCCGTGCTGCGCGCAGCAGCGCAAGCCACCTTCGTAAGCGATGTTGATCTCCACCATTTGTCGTCCTCCTGTGATTGATCGTCTGCAAGATACACGGTCACAATAAAATGGCACTGGGGCAGGGCTAAAAAAATCCGGAACCGCCGCGAACGTTTCACGGTCCCTACAACAACGCCGTCAACTCATGCAGCGAATCAATGACCAAATCGGCATTGGCGGCGTGGATGTCACCACCGTGGTTATATCCGAAACTCACAGCGACACAGGCAATTCCCGCCGCCTGCGCAGCTTCGATGTCGTTGATCGAATCACCGACCATCAGCGCCGTCGCCGCCGGCCGATCCAGCCGTTGCAGCGCTACCAGCAACGGTGCCGGATCGGGTTTCAACAACGCCGTGTCGCCGCCGCCGACGACGGTTTCGAAACAGTCGCGGATCCCCAGCAACTCCAGCAGCCGGATAGCCAGTGCCGTAGGCTTGTTGGTGACAATCGCCATCTTCGCATGCCGCGACTGCAGCGCCTGCAGCAATTCGGGCGCGCCGTCGTACAGGCGGCTTTCTTCGCAGATAAAACGACCGTAATAGTCTTCAAACAGCTGACACGCCCGTGCCAAGGTGTCCGGGCTCGCAACGCCGTCCATGTCGCCGGTCAATGCGCGGTTCAGCAAACGCTCAAGACCGTTGCCAATCCATTGGCGCACGTGCCCAACGCCCGCTGGCGGTCGGCCCATAGCCAGCAGCGTACGGTCAACATTTGCCGCCAGGTCGGGAACACTGTCGACGAGTGTACCGTCGAGATCGAACAGAAAGCTGCTAACTGCTGAAAAGTCCAATTAGAAATTGTCCCGACGTTCGGATTCCACCTGTTCCTCCTCGGCAACGACCTCGCGGATCTCCTTCACACGCGTCGCGATGATTGTCACGTCCTGTGTCGCCGAGGTCGCAACCAGCAAATCGCCGTGACCGTTGAGACCCTTGAGCATACCACTTACGACCGTGCCATCGATAAGTGTCACTTCGGTATCCGGCGACCAGACGGTAACGCGTACCAACCCCATAACGCCGGACTCGACCCTGACTTTCTTCGCGACCGATTTCTTACCGTCGTATTCCATGTGCACGCCGTACTCGCCTGCCTTGAGCCCTTCGATGCGCAACGGTCGTGAGCGCCGGTCGCCGGTCTGCCCGGGTTCACTCAGGCCATGCAGGTGCCCATCGATAAACACCCGGGCCGGCGCCGGCAACGTGACGACCTGCACGGAACCCAGATTCGGCTTCAGGTCGGCATGCATCAATGTGGCGCGGTGGTTGCTGATTATTATGCGTTCGGCGTGGATCGCGTACCCGAACTGCACGACCCGCAGTTCATATTCGCCGGGATCGAAACCCGAGACCGCATAAGGTGTGCGGCCGAGTAACTGCCGGCCAAGCATGACGGCAGCACCAACAGGTTTACTGCTGATCAGGCAGGTGCCGCTCTCCTGCGTCAGTTCGAAGGGCTGGTCGAAGCTGCGATCGGTCTGCGGTATGAAAATCACCCGCTTCATCGACCGGTACCCGGGCTTCTCCAAGCGGATCTTGTGACTGCCGACCGGCAGCCGCTGCAGCAGCAGCGGTGTCAACCCTTCAGAACGCTCGTTGAGGATGACGTCGACGCCCGGCGGCAAGGTCTTCAGAAGATAGTGTCCGAGCTGCGGCCGGGTGTGGGTAGGACCGGTAGGAGGGGAATCGCCGCCGGTGTCCGTATCGACCTCGCGCGGCGTCCGCGGTTCATCGATGTCGGGGCCGACCGTATCGCTTATCGGATTCACGTTGGTAACATCGGGCCTCGGTTCGGTGGGCTCTGACGGCGACCGCTGTCCACCCCGCCAAATCACCAACAGTACGATTGCGGCAATGACAACGGCGACACTCGCGTAGAGTGGACCGTTGCTCCTTGGCGGCGGCGCGGTCCCAGCAGGTTTAGGACTGGCGATCTGCGGCGGCGCTTTTTTTTCCATCGCTTGAACGGCGTCGTCGGCAATAAATAGAAGGATACGCGAGCTAATACCGATACGGTCCTGCGATTTCAAGGTCTGCGTTTTTTTGATGCGCTGACCATTGATCCGTACGCCATTTCGGCTGTCGAGGTCTTCCAGCACGAAATCGTCGCCGTCGCGCAGAATGCGGGCATGGTGCCGCGACACGCCATCCTCGTTGAGGACAATATCGCAGTCAGCTTCGCGCCCGATAGACATGTCGTCGCTGTGCAGATCAACAACGCGTCCGGCAAATGGCCCGTCTAAAAATCTCAGTTTCATCTGAACCGTGGGTTGAACTCAGCGGCGCGTGACGCCGAGAGCGGCTTGTCAATGTCCCGATATCCAGGCAGCGACGCGCCTGGCATAGCTGTCGATCGTTTCCAGGCCGGGTGGTGACGTTGCATAGCGCAGCGCCTCGCATTCAGTGAGCAGCGCCGCCGACTCGCTGTCATAAGATACCTTGGCATCATCAATCCTGCGAATGAGGTCGCCGATAGTCATCCAGTGTTGCCGATGGACGTGATGGCGGGCCATGAAATGTTCCAGGCGTGACCGCACCCACTGCAGCTCGCGGACCCACGCATCCTTCGGTCGCCGCGGTCGGTGCCAGCGCATCAGCAGGATGGCAGCGACAACCAGCAACGGCTAGGCAATATACCATGGGCCGTACCAGAAAATCCAGGAAATCCCCCTGCCGATACTGCCCAGGCTCACAACGATCGCTGTTGCGAAATAGCCACGTTTGATATTGGTAAAAACGTCCGTCCACAGCGCCCGGAAGCTCTCGGAGACAGTATCCCACGCACCGGTCCGATCAGTGCCCAGCGGTATGCCGCTCGCCGGCGTCGGCCCGACGAGGACCCAGCGCCCTTCGGCGTACGCGTGGCAGCAGAAACCGCGCAGGTAGCCCGGAGCCTGTTCGAAACGGGCCCGTAATACAATCCGCTTCTCGTGCTCTGTGACGAAACTGCTGATCTTCCGGTTCAGATCGACGTTGCCGGTGAACACGACGGTGCGCGAACGCTGCCCGATGAGCATCTGGACAAATGGATCGGCCGCCGCTTCCACCAACCGGTAATATCCGACAATCAACATTCAGTTGGCGGCGAGTAGAGCCGCCAGGAGCGCGGTCGAAAAACTCCACACCGTCAGGCGTCAGGCCCAGCACGGGCGCTTCGAAGATGGGTGCCGGGCCAACGGC
Source organism: Lentisphaeria bacterium (assembly GCA_963580095.1). Taxonomy (GTDB): domain Bacteria; phylum Verrucomicrobiota; class Lentisphaeria; order JABSQK01; family CAJWLW01; genus CAJWLW01. Next base: position 9,429 of record CAUZJQ010000127.1, read on the forward strand.
ATGGCGTTATTCAGCAGCGGCAGGAACGCCGTCATTTGCACGACCAGAAAGATGCCAAAGACAAAGAACCGGCTGGTCCACGTGGTGTCTCAACAACCATCCGGACATTGACCGGGTCATTCAGACAACTGCCCTGGATCATCAGTCCGCACACTGAGCATGTCAGGATAGTGCCGGGCACATGGGGTATCTGCGGCAGAAACGTCGCGCACACACCGACAATGGTCAGGAACGGAAAAACAACCTCCGTCGGCAGCGGTATGAAGAATCGATCACTGTCCACCGTGTACAACAGATCGAGAATCACCGTCCCGACGAAGGCGATGGTCAGGAAATAGACGACGGTGCGGACTGTCCGTACGATTGGCCGGCGAATTATCGTCGAAGGCAGTAGCACACCGGCAGCAATTACCGCGATCAAGGGTGCGTCACCTAGGAACGCATAGGCGCCACAAGGGCAGAGCAAGCACCCAAGCGCACAAAAACGTCACAAGACGCTACTTGGGTTTACCCGGTTTTGCCGGTACTGTTTGGTCAACTTTCAACAGGGTGGACGACTCTTGGTTATGATCGCGACTTCCAGATCCCGAACGTTTCAACTCGCGTTCTTCCTGGCCATGAGCCTGCCGCTGGCAGCGGAACGGCTGCCGCTGGGGCGGTACGTTACGCTCGATGATGCCGGGCTCAAAGTGAGACCGTTAGCCGGCTTTGTCAATAGTCCTCTGCCCATGCCGACGACGCACGGTTACCGTAGCCGGACGACTGGCGAACGCACCGAAGCCTATACCCCCCGCGAACTCTGGCTGCGCGATCAGCAACTGGCAATGTTCAAGAGCAACGACGGCCGCATCGACGTTGGCGAACTCACCTGCAACGTCCTGACCAGATTGCCGTTGATCAACAACGAACATATCACCGCCGAGGATTACGAAAAAGCACGTGACGCTCGCCTGCCAGACTGGAATGACGCGGAACGGAAACGCTGGATCGAATATTTCACAGGTGCCCGCGTCGAGGCGATCACCAGCGAAGGTTTCGAAATCGAACACCCGTATCTCGCCGTCAGCTTCAAGAGCAGCGACGCTCGGGCGTTCATTGTCAAACTCGACGAGCGACACATCTTCATCCTCTTCGACATCAAAATGCCCGCCAGGTTCACCAACCTCGACCGCAGCATCGATCGCTGCATCGACAGTATGAAAACCGTGGAAGTGGTAGCACGCGACCGACAGCAGAAGAAGTTTCAGGACAAGTCCGGACTTGATCAGGATCATAGCAGCCAGTACGAAGCGACGCGTCGGCGCATCATCGATAACATCAAGAACCTGGACGGCTGGTGGTATGTCGAGACACCGAACTATGTGCTGGCCTCGGACATGACCCGTAAGGACCGGCGCCT
>CAUZJQ010000128.1:0-10767 GCA_963580095.1 Lentisphaeria bacterium
CTTGGGGGACGGACGGGGGCGTGAGCTATTTCTATTACTTCCATTATTACGCCATACAGGCCAACTACCAGGCCGGTGGTGCATACTGGGCTGACTGGCATCCGCGCGTGCGTGAGCTGTTCCTGGAAAATCAGAAACCCGACGGCAGTTGGGACAATGTCCCGGGGGGCGCCGAAAACGCCGGTCTCGCGGGCGTCAACAATGTATACTGGACCAGCATGGCGTCGCTTGTGCTCGAGGTGTACATGCATTTCCTTCCGGCATATCAAAGGTGAGTGCGGCGATGAATTCCTTCCTGGTCCGTTGCTGGTGCTCCATCAGGCCTTAATTATGAAGAGACGAATACAATTCCTGATCGGCATGATAATCACGAGTGCCTCCGTGGCACAGGCTGCCGACGGTATCATTAGCGGCCGGTTGACACAACCCGATGGCGCTGCCTCAGTAGCCGCGGTCGACCGTGCAAGCGGTAGCCGATACAACGGCACCATCGATCCGAAGACCGGCGAATTCAATATCGGCGGACTACCGATCGGCAAGTCGTATGACTGCATCATCGATTACGCCGGCGCTCGACTCGAAGGGGTCAGCATGATTGTCCCACCGTCCGACTACGTGGAGGAGCAACCGCTCTCTGAGGAAGACATCGCAATCATTACGAAGAAGGTGCGGCGGCTCAACACGTTCGAGAACGAGGTCGAGATCATGACGATCGAGGGCAATATCCAGAACGCCGCGGTGCTTTTGAACAAACTGCGCACGGGCGGCTTTTATGGATCGGGCAGCGACGGGGTGATCTGGCGCGCCGAGCTTTGGCATTTCGAATGTCCGGAGGAGACCTGGGTCAAAGTGCAGGATGAATTGTTTGTCCTGTATTACCGTGAGAGGATCCACGCTTCGCAGTACGCGGCGAAGTGCCTGACCTTCGACAGTGCACTCGGAGGTATCAAGATCAAAGCGGCATTGCCACCGATCGACCTCGGCGATATCGCACCGCCGGTAGCCGAGAAGGGGGTTCACTACCGGGGTAAAGCAGGAGCGCCTGAGGTGGAATAAAAAGATTCAGCGAGAAAACCGCTACAGACGATGGAACAACAGCAGGTGACCAAATAAAATTTTATTCTGTGTTCGTTGTGCTTGCGCATTCCGATCCTTGATCACTTGACGAAAAATGGCTGCGTCCAGGCGAACCGTTCACCGCGCCCCCAGCATTCGAAGCGGATGTAGTTGACGTCATCCGGTACATCGATTTCGATAGTGGCCTGATCAACGAACGCCACGCGCCCGCCGTCACTTCCAATAGCCACGATACGGTCCGCATCCGCCGTCTGCAGAACGATTTTTTGACCGTCCACCATGATATCCGTAATCGTCACCCCGGTTGAGGCGTAGAACCGTCCGGCGGTCAGGGCGTCAATCAACCCCGCTGCGGAACGTTCTTTGACATAGACGATGTTCCATCCGAGCGCGATGGTCTCCAACCCGTGCGCGTCGTCATTGGCATAGCCCCAGACACGCCGCCCCTCAGTAAGCAGGAGGTCCCACTTGGCAGTCGAATATGGACTGCCGGGATTATAGGTGCCCTGGCCGTTGAATATTTCAATACCCTCATAGCCGTCCCACAGGCGAAGTTGCTCGATGGGAGTGTGGTCGAAATGACTCTCCCGATTCAGATGTGCCGGGATGACAAATCCGCCACTCGCCAACGTGGCATGGATCACTGCCTGGCGGTCGGAAGAAGGCTCGATCGCGCTGTCACCGTTGAGGCACAACACATGTGATCCGTTGGCGGTCGCTTCGACGCCCGTAATAAGAATCAATCCTTTATCATCGAGCGATTGATGATCCGCGGACGACGTGTAAACATCGTGATCCGTGATCGCCAGGAATTCATAACCGCGCGTGGCATAGGCATCGACAAGTTCTTGCGGCAGCAACTTACCGTCGGATGCAGTGGTATGGGCATGTAAATTGCCGCGCAGCCAATTGCCCGCTGTTAAGTCGGCATAAGGGTTTACTATGATATGCGACATGGCGGATAAGCTTACCGTGGACGGCAGGCAAACAAGGCAGGCATAAAGCTTTATGAATAATCGATCGGTCACCACCAAGGCAATAGGCCCGCGAAAAGCAATTCAATAACCTCGAAAGCACATTCCGGTACGTCGGGAAAGACGGGCTGCGATCAAGGTCACAGGAAGGCTGTAATTATGTCGTGCAGTGTCAATTGCCAATGACTGAGGGAGGGCCATCAACGTTGTACATGCGTTGCGACTGCATCCTTCCAAGAGTATATTGCCGAATCGCCGAAAATCAGCATCACTACAACCAACCACCTATGAACTGGCTGCCCGATAACTCCATCGTTCGCAAATTCTGCGTCATTTGTGTCATCCTCGGGCTTGTCTCTGGGGTTTCGGCCGAGCGTAAGCTCGGGACGATCGGCCCGCCGCCGCGCAAAAATCCGCAGCGCCAGACATCCGGTGAGGGGATTGCTCCGTTGCCGCTGCCGGTGACGCCGATGCGCCGGAGCGAGCCAAAAGCAGAGCCTGCCGCACCTTTGTTTGCCGCTAAACTGATTTACGGCGACACTCAGGACTACATGCCGAATCCGGGCGACCTCGACAACCTGATGCGGCACGCCCGCTACGAACTCGGGCTGTGGTACGGCTGGAAGGTTTTCGACCTGCAGGAGCTCGTGGCGCTGCATAAGGAAGGGAAGCAGGCGAAGCTGCCGATGCTTTATCTCACGGGCTACGAGACGTTCCAGCTGAGCGAGGACCAGCGCAACGCGCTGCGCCAGTACATTCTCGATGGCGGCACCCTGGTCGGTGATGCAACGCTTGGCAGTCCGGAGATGACCCGGTCATTCCGTAACGAGATTCGGACGATGTTCCCCGATCGCTCCTTCGATCTCCTGCAGGTCGATCATCCTATCTTCCGTGCCTACTATGCCTACCGAAACGTGCACTATTTCGACGTCGAGGAGGGTTTCGACTTCCAGGTCCAGGGACCGCCCGAGTTGTTGGGAATGAACATTGGAACACGGACGGCAGTGATTTTCTCGCCCCACGATTTGAGTTGCGGCTGGGACGAGTTCGTGGCGCCGTCGTCGAAACTTCGTGTCCCGGACGCTCCACGCAACAAGGCACTGATTCCCGGGGATGCCATCCGTTTCGGCTTGAACATCATCAGCTATGCAGCAGCAATGCGTGAGGTCGCGACAGTGGAAGCCGTAACTCGCGAGATTGTGGCGCCCGTCCATCGACTGCGCCAGACGTTCGTTCTGGCACAGTTGCGGCATCAGGGCGATTGGAATCCCGACCCCAACAGCACGAATCAGTGGCTCAGGCATATTTCACAGGACACCAGCCTCTCGGTTGGTTTCGAGTTGCGCCATGTGGATGCCAGTGAGTCGAAGATTGCGGACTATCCTTTTTTGTATATGACCGGTTTTCGTGATCCCGAACTCTCGGATGCTGAGTTGCTCGCGCTGCAACGGCATATCGCTGCGGGCGGTTTTCTGTTCATCAACAACTGCTCGGGATTCAATGAATTCGATCAGCACATTCGCGCGGTCGTCAGTCACTTGTTTCCTGATCAACCGCTGCAGTTGCTATCGGCCGAACACCCGCTGTACAAGGCTTTTTACAGCATCAGCACGGTTCGTGATCGAAGGACCGGCGCCGAACGCCCGCCCGAACTCCAGGGCATCAATGTCAATGACCGGCTCGTACTGGTGTATTCCAAGAACGACATGATCACCCACTTGAAGCAAGTGAGTGACCCGTTCGGCAACGGTTTCGACGCCGATTCCTGCCGGCGCCTGGCGGTGAATGTGGTTTCGTATGCATTGCAGAATTGAACAAGTATGTCAGGGGGGCGTGTCGGCTGGGAGACTGACCCACTATTTGCCACACCTGATGTGCTCTTCCGGAAACGGAAAACCGGAAACCCTAATCTAATTGGAGATGCCATGTCAGACGATAAGAATCCACTGATAAGCAGTGCCGGCAGTGACGACGATCTTGCCGCAATCACGAAACTCGGCGACAGCCGCACGAGACTCAAAGCCGAAATAGGCAAAGTCATCATCGGCCAGAAGCATGTGGTCGACGACCTTCTCACCGCCATGTTCTCGCGCGGACACTGCCTGATGATCGGCGTGCCCGGACTGGCCAAGACCCTCATGGTCAGCACGATCGCGCGCGCCATCGACCTGGCGTTCAAACGCATTCAGTTCACGCCTGACCTGATGCCCTCTGACATCACCGGCACCGAGATTCTCGAGGAAGACAAGACCACTGGCGGCCGAGAGTTCAAGTTCGTGAAAGGCCCCGTGTTCGCCAATATCCTGTTGGCAGACGAGATCAACCGTACACCGCCGAAAACACAGGCGGCGCTGCTGCAGGCGATGCAGGAACTGCAGGTCACCGTCGGTGGCGAAACCTATGATCTGCCGCAGCCATTCTTTGTCCTGGCCACCCAGAATCCGATCGAGCAGGAAGGCACATACCCGCTGCCGGAGGCGCAACTCGACCGGTTCATGTTCGATATCCGCATTGGCTACCCCACTCCTGAAGAGGAGTTGCAAATCGGCAAGACAACCACGGCAGATGTCGAGGTCGAGGTCACCAAGGTGCTGACCGGCAAAGAAATCATGGAACTGCAGCACATTGTGCGGCGCCTGCCGATCAGCGATCACGTCGGACGTTATGCTGTCGACCTGGCGCGCATGACACGGCCGGAGGAAGAGGCCGCACCAGATTTTACTCGAGAATTTGTCAACTGGGGTGCCGGTACCCGCGCCGTTCAGTATCTCATTCTCGGTGCCAAAGCCCGCGCCGCGATCGCCGGCGAGTACAACGTAACATGCGATCACATTCGGGCCGTTGCGCCAATGGTCCTCCGCCACCGCATCATTCCCAACTTCCACGCGGAAGCCGAAGGCATCACGCCTCAGCGCCTGGTCGAGTTGCTCATCGAGCACACTCCCGAACCAACCGCCGAGAGCTACGCGTAACGAGGGGGTGAGCCGATCGCTACCTAAAATATCACATCCCGTCGTTTCCTGACACCTGAAACCAGACTTCCTTCCCTTGCCTACACCGCCTACCTACAATTATCTCGATGCCGAAGCGCTTGGCAGGCTGAAAAACCTGCCGCTTGCGGCGCGGCATGTCGTTGAGGGCTTTTTCGCCGGCATGCACAAGAGCCCGCATAAGGGGTTCTCTGTCGAGTTTGCGGAACATCGTCTGTACACGCCCGGGGCAGATCCGCGGCACATCGACTGGCGCGTGTTCGGCAGGCGCGACAAGCTGTACGTCAAGCAGTACGAGGAAGAGACCAGCATGCGTTGCTACCTGCTGCTCGACAAGTCCGCGTCGATGGGCTATAAATCCGACGGCCCGCTGACCAAACTCGAGTACGGCTCCTTCCTGGCTGCCACCCTGGCCTACCTCATGGCATATCAGCATGATGCGGCCGGTCTGATAACTTTCGACGACAAGATTCGCCACAGCGTCCCGGTGCGGCAGGGTGCCAGTGGCCTGCGAGCACTGATGGACTCGCTGGAGAATACAGAGCCCGGCAACGAAACGAACCTCGGCGAGATATTTCATCAACTCGCCGAAACAATCAAACGACGCTCGCTGGTCATCATTATTTCCGATCTGTTCGATGACCCGGATGCCGTGGTTGGCGCTCTGAAGCATTTTCGCCACAAGAAGCATGACGTCATCGTGCTGCATACGCTGGACCCGGCTGAGTTGACGTTTCCGTTCGATGATATCAGTCGCATCGAGGACATGGAGACCGGTCGCGAGATCACCAGCGACCCGCGCGCCTTTCGCAAAGGCTACCTCGAAGCGCTCGCGACGTTTCTCGAGACGGTCCGTGGTGGCTGCCTTTCCTCGCAGATCGACTACGCCGTTGCCGAAACCAGCATGAAGTTCGATACGTTCCTCGGCACCTATCTCGCCAGACGCCAGAGGCTGACATCCTGATGGAATTTCTCCGTCCACTGTTTCTCCTCGGGACGCTTTCGGCGGCCATTCCGCTGATCATCCATCTGAGCCGATCACGGCGCACCAAGAAGATTCGCTTCTCGACAACGCGCTTCCTGACCGATCAGTTTCTCCGGTCCTATCGCATGAGCCGGATCAAGGAGCGGCTTCTGCTGCTCGCCCGGATGCTCTTGTTTGCGCTGTTCGCAATTGCGCTGGCCCAGCCGTTCGTCAGGCCAGCCAACCAGCCCCTGATGATCAGCGAGCAGCCGCGTACCGTTGTTCTTGTGCTCGACAACTCCGCCAGCATGGGGTACATAGAAGACGGGGTCTCCCTGTTCGATCGAGCGCGGGACGCTGCCATTGAGATACTCGAAAGCCTGGAGCAGGGCGATCGTGCTGCTATCGTCATGGCCGGTCGTCGTGCTGCGGGCCCGGAAGTTGTTTTCGATGAACCGACACCCGAGCTCGGTGACGTGCGTCAGGTGCTCGACACGGTGCAGGTCAGCGACCTCGACACCGACCTGTCACGGGCGGTAGCGCGTGCCGAAAAACTGGTTCTCGCCGATTCGCGTGAGGACAGCCGCGAGGTTTATGTTCTCAGTGACCTCCAGGACAGTGGCTGGGAGGTATTCGACGAAAGCGAGGACGGCAGCGGCAGCCTTGATACGAGTCTCTTCTTCGTCAGTGTTCGGCCGGAGCAGCCGCGTAATCTTTCTGTCACCGCTGTGCAGTATGCGGCGGCTCGGCCAATGGTCGGCGTCCCATTCACAATTCGCCCGCGCATCCACAACCACGATCATGAAACTGTCAGTTCGACGTTGCAACTCTATGTCGACGACAAAAAGGTCGGTGAGCGACAGATCGAGGGCCTGCAGCCGGGACGCTGGGTTGTGTCGAGATTTCATCATACCTTCGAAACCGGCGGCTGGCATACTGGCTATGTCCAGATTCATGACAGCACACTGGCTGCCGATAACCGACGCTATTTCGCCTTCGAGGTGCTCGATGCTGTTCATATCCTGGCGGTCAATGGGGCGCCCTCGAGCGTCCGGCGTCTCGACGAACTGTTCTTCCTCCAGGCAGCACTGGGTGCCGCTGCTGCCGGAGAGGAATCAATCCAGCTGGACATCGTTACGCCAGACAGACTGGCGAACAGGGATCTTAGCAATTATCCGCTGGTGATATTGGCGAACGTCGAATCAATGCCAACGCAGGCAGTGACGGAATTGGAGAGTTTTGTAGACAGCGGCGGCGGACTGCTGATATTTCTCGGCGACAAGACAAACGCTGCTTTCTTCAACCAGGCATTCAGTGGGAGCAACCGTTTGCATGGCGGACTGCTGCCCGGGCCTTTGATTGGTTTGATCGGTGATCCGGATTCTGAAACCCAACTCACTCAGATAGGAAAATTCGACGGGAATCATGTTGTGCTGTCGTCATTCGATGACGGCCGAACAGGTAGTTTCTCGAGCATCAACCTAAAGGCCTGCTGGGACATGGATCCAGGGGATGCCTCGGTACTCATGCGGACAGACTCCGGCACGCCACTGCTGTGCGAGCACAAGTTCGGCGAGGGCACCGTCATGGTTTTTAGCAGCACTTGCGATCGCGACTGGACGAACTTTCCGGTGCGTCCGGCATACCTGCCGTGGATATACCGCCTGATCGGATACCTTTCGCAGGACACTCAGGGCCACCGAAACTTCTTCCACACCGGCGACGTTGTACCGGTTCCGGTGTCCGCGACAAGCGGGTTGCGGCAACTGCTGGTTCGCAAGCCGGACGGCAATATCGGCACCGTCGGCACGACGGACGATCCAGCTGCACCGCTGGCTTTCACGGGAACCAGTCAGGCCGGGATCTACGCCATGTATCCACCGGGCCGACCCGAACTGTCAGAGGCATTTGTTGCCAATATTTCCGCCTATGAATCCGATCTGACGCTATTGGACGATGTGTTTGCCGCAGCACCATCGGACGAAGCAGAGGCAGAGTCACAATCGCGCGAAGCCCGGGTTGAAAGTGCCATCCGCGAAGTCCTTTTGCCGGGCCGACCGCTCGTCACCTTCGTGGCCGACCCGGGCGATCTGGGAGCGGCCTCGCTGCGGGGACGCAGCGGCTGGAAGCTGTGGAACTATGTACTCATGCTGGTCATCATTGTGGCGTTGCTGGAACCCTGGATTGCCAATCGTATCAGCCTCAAGTACTACGGCAAACCGCGCGAGATACACGTACCATCGCCAGAATCTGCCCGGGTAAATCAGCAACTGCAGCGCCCAGTATCGCCACGACGCGAAGTCGAACGGCAGGAGGCAGGGCGACCATGATTCTTGCCGCTCTGGAATTCGAAGGTGTGCAAAACGGCTGGCTGTGGTTTTTAGCTGCCATCGCTGCAGTCGGGCTGTCGTACGGAATTTACCGCGGTATTTTCATCCGAACCGGACGTCGCTTCACCTGGGCGCTCCTGGCATTGCGCTGTGCCGGGTTGCTGGCCCTCGCGCTGGCGCTCGCCAAGCCGACCTGGACCCGACGGGAAGACACGGTCGATCCTGGCCGTGTTGCCATTGTCGTGGACACCTCCATGTCGATGTCGCTGGAAGGGCGCTACGCCAAAGCCCGAAAGGCCGTAGGGTATCTGCAATCAGCGATTCTCTCCAGTGCTTCGAATGTGGAGATTGAAGTCGATGTATTCGATGTGGAGGGCAACAGACTCGCTGAACCATTGCCGGCGGAACCACGTGCCGAGCGAACCGATCTGGTGCGAGCGGTTTCTTCAACTGTGGCGCAACTGCGATCGAAGAAGCTCGTTGCTTTAGTCTTGATAAGTGATGGTGCCGACAATACCGGCCGCCAGGACGTGTCGCGGTTGGCCGACAGTCAAGTGCCGATCAGTTGTGTCGGGTTCCGGTCGGATCCCGAAGCCAGCCGCCTCGATCTCGAAATCAAAGCGGTCAGCGCGTTGGAGCGCGTCATGGTCAACAACAACACGATGATCACCGTTACTGTCGGCAAGTCCGCTGGCCCGGATGTAACCGCGACAGTCAATGTCAAGCGCGGTTCCGGCCAACCCGTCGCGGAGCAGACAGTCGAACTGGGCGCAGGCAGGGATGAACAGCAGGTGCAGTTGACATTCGCCCCCGCAGAGGCCGGGAGTTTTGTTTTTACCGCCACCGTGCACACGGATGCGGGTGAGCGGGTGCTGGCGAATAATTCACGGCACTTTCCGCTCGAAGTCGATGGCGACGCGATCGCGGTATTGTACCTCGAAGGCTTCATGCGCTTCGAGTACAAATTTCTGCGCAACCGTCTCGAAGATGATCCGGATGTGCATCTCGTGTCGGAGGTGCGTCGCGCCAATCCGCAACGATCAGGATCCGGGGCTGTAAAGATCGCACTTACGCCGGATCTTCTGAAGAATTTCGACCTGGTGATCCTCGGGGATATGGAAAGCACTTACCTTGCACCCGCTGAATACGAGGCGCTTGTCAACTGGGTCGACAAGGGGGCTGCGGGTGAATCGAAACGGGCGAACGCCTTGCTGGTTCTGGGTGGTTATCAGTCGTTCGGCGCCGATGGTTTTCACAACAAACCACTGGCGGAAGTACTGCCGGTTGTGTTTGCCGCCAGCGGCTTCGTACAGACAGAGGAGCCGTTTGTGCTGACCTTGACCGAGTCCGGCAAACGGCACCCGGTTTTTCAGATCACCGGCGACCGCGTCGCGGACCTCACGATGTGGAGTGCCGCGCCACATCTGCTGGGATCAAATCTGATCAAGCGCGTCAAGGCCGCGGCAACGGTTTTAGCGGTCAATCCGAACATTATCGATGACGATGGCCCGGCGCCGGTGATTGTCACTGGACGCTACGGTTCGGGACAGATCATGGTGATCGCCGCCGATACCACCTGGCGGTGGACCCGACTCACCCGTGTCACCGGCAGCAGCGACACCTTGTACGCGCGGTTCTGGAGTCAAACGGTGCGCTGGTTGACCGGGCGCGAAATCACTGAAAAACAGGCCGACTTGAGCGTCAGTACAGATAAGCCAGACTACGACGTCGGCAAAAAGGTGGCTATCAGAGTTGCACGCCGGGATGTCGGCGACGGTGACTCGGTCGACCAACCGGTCGTTGAGGTACTCGATGAAACAGGTAAAGCGACCGCCGTGCCGGTTCGCGCCGGCTCCGCTCAGCCGGACGTATTTTTAGGGAGCTACTATCCGTCAACCGGCGGGCGCTATGAGGTGCAAGCCAGTCTGGTCGCGGACGGCCATACTGTCGCCAATCGCACGGCCGAGTTTCTCGTGCACGGTTCGGCCCTTGAGCTCGCAGACAGCAGGACGAACCAAACATTGCTGCAATCGATCGCCCGTAAAAGCGGCGGTGTTTACGTGGATATCGATAATGCCGAGAAACTAGTGGATCACATCGAACGCAAGGACCGCCGGATTTCGAAGGTGCACAGGACAGAGTATTGGAATTCCCCGCTGCTTTTTCTGTTTTTCCTGACGACAATTACAGTTGAGTGGATACTTCGCCGGAGAAATCACCTTGTTTAGGAACGCGATCATAGTCAAAAAGTGGAAAGGAGAGAAATTAGAAACCTTTTCACTTTTCAACTTCGCGGCAGAACCGCACCAACACAGAGGCTGACATGGAAGCTTCTCAATATTATTCACGACTCCGCCACGAGATGGAGACAATACGCCGGCAGTGGCGCTGGGCGAAACTGGTAGAGGGGGTTCTGCTGGCGGCCGCCGGGG
>CAUZJQ010000129.1:0-10668 GCA_963580095.1 Lentisphaeria bacterium
GGACTGCCTGGATGGCTGTCCGAACGATCCATTGAAGGTTTCACCAGGCGACTGCGGCTGTGGCGTATCGGACATCGACTCGGATAGCGACGGCGTACCGGACTGTAATGACCTTTGCCCGGCCGATCCCAACAAGGTCGCCCCCGGTGACTGCGGCTGCGGCGTAGCAGACACCGACACGGACAGCGACGGCACGCCGGACTGTGACGACAACTGCCCGAACACCTTCAATCCGGGACAGGAAGATTGCGACAATGACGGCATCGGCGATGTTTGCGAAGCAGTGACCGAAGCCCAGAAGTGTGCTGCAGTCGAGTTAGCGGTCCTTGACTGTGTCTGCAACAGCGGTGCGGGTCTCACCAACATCAATGATTTCTGCGACTTGCTCATCCAGTGTTTGGATGCCGAGATTGCGGCCGCCGATCTCTGTGATCCGGCTAGCTGCCGTGCCACGGTTCTGGAGAACATCAACACCTTGATCGGCTCATTTAACTGCCAGTAAGGCGAATCGATCGATCACAAAACGCCGCGAGCGACCACGTCGTCCGCGGCGTTTTTTTATTTGTGGCGTGTGCCTGCCGGGCCCACGTCCGGATCGAGGTTCTCGGGCAGAGATCACAAGCCTTGTGCATCCGTCCGGCGGCCGTGATATAGAAGGTCCAGTTATTAACCCTGGGAGCGCGGGCGTCCCGCCCGCTTAACTTCGCAACATTAAGCGGGCGCTGTGAAGGCCGCCAGTAGCCGCCATGGACGCCCGCGCTCCCAGGGTTCCAGGCACAGCAGTTTTCTGAATTCTTACTCAACGATTTTGGTACCTATCATACCGTGGCCACAAATACAGACGTCAATAATTCACAAACCCGGTCGCATTCCCTTCGCCGCCAACGGCGTAATCGCCGGTCGAGCGTATCTCACTTATATACTGCATGGAACTGTAGACCGCCGCGTTGCCGCCAACAAAGCTCATGACCACATTCTCACCGTGATGCGGGCGAATCGTGATTATATGGGTGCCGCCCAAGTCGCGATTTGCTGTCGGCGCCGTCGCTTCCCACAGGATCCATGGATTGTAGTTCGGGCTCGTCGGGCTGCCGGTGGAGGTATTTTCTACGTCGATATACACGATATCCTGGTCGGGATTGGCTAGTGCCGACACCTTGATATTCGGTGTGTTGTTTACAATCGTACCTGGCGCCGGTGGATTGAGAACCACGTACCCGCCGATTTTCGTATTGTACCCGTAACTACTGATGTTGATCTCGTCGCCGTAGTTGTTTGGGTAGTCAACCGGTGCAGGCTGCGTAACCGGCGTTCGCGTCTCGTCACCCGGGCAGTCGAACAGTACGAGAGAGGTGTAGCCCTGATCCGGATCGACAAGCTGGTAGAAGAACATGTCGCTATAGAACTCGATGGTGTTCAGATAGTGCATACCCATCGGAAAGTGACCGTCTGAATCGTCTGCGTAGCTGATCGTTCCAAGCATAAGCTGCTTCTGATTGCTCAGGCAGAGGATTTGTATCGCCCGGGACTTGGCGCCCTGCAGCGCCGGCAGCAGCATCGCCGCCAGGATTGCGATGATCGCAATAACGACGAGCAACTCTATGAGGGTAAAGAGTCGGCGGTGAAATGCCGTGCTGGATTTCCGCCGCGCGCGCATCTTCAAAGTTAGTGTGGGAGCCTGCCGATTCAAACCCTGCTTTGATTTGAAATCGATATAAGCTACTGTGAATGTTCACTTAAACAGGATATTACGAATGGCCCTACGTATTCGCAGAGTCGATGCAGCTTCGACGTTCCTCGCAGTGCTCGCATTTCTGTCTCTTCATGCCGCCTTCGCCACACCGCCCGTCGGGGATCCGAATCAGCCCTACGACCGCCTGCCCGGCACGCTCGAGACCTACCACGTCAAATGGGCCAAGCCCCGCGCCGGCGGGCCGCTCAACGTCCTTTTCATTATCCCGTACTACAACTCCCGTGAAGTCGTCGAGACCGCCCAACGCCTGGACCTGAAGTACACCGTCATCATGAACGCCGGGTACTCGACCTGGGCCCACGGCTCGTACCAGGACACCACCGCGACGCCGCTCAAGCAAGCGGAAGCGGAGACCGTTCTCACTGACCTGACAAAGCAACGACTCAGCCTCGGACACACGTACGACGCGATCGTCATTGCCAAAGTCTCGTGGCCGGTCATTCCCGACTACGCCCGTGAGCTCATCCTCGAGCATGTCGAACGCGGCACGGGCCTGGTCTACGTCACGCCGAACCGGCTGCAGCTCGGACTGGACACCCGCACCGAGTACGCCGAGCCCGACCCGCAGTTTCAAACGCTGTTCGAAACCAACACGCTCCCGGACGCCGCTACCGCTATCACCCGCGGTCTGCCGCTGGATGTCATGCCGGTGCAGCTGTTCGACAGTCATGCCGATTTCCAGGAAATCCCCGGCGTATCTCGGCACACGTGGGCTCAGACCGCGCTGTGTATCACCGCAACTGAGCATGGTAACGGGCGCATCGTCGGACTTGATTACTTCGACGAGACGATCGCCTACCGGCAATTCAACTCGCTCAGTCCCTACACAGGTCACCCGGAATCGGTCGCGGGCGTCGGCGAGTCGTTTCCGGTGATGTACGACTACGCGTTCGCGCTGCTCAGTCGCGCCATTACGTGGTCAACCGGCAAAGACGGGCAGTCACGGTTGGAGATCGGCTTTACCGCGCCGCCGACCCACCTGAAGGCGCCGGTCGATGAGGTATTGAGGCGATTCTGCTGGGAAGACAAGACACCCGCTACCGTCATCGCTCGCGATGACCTCGGTGCCGCGAAAGTCACTGTGACCACAACTGCGGCACCGGCCCGCTCGTCTGTTTCGTATGCGATCCGCAACACTCAGGGGAAGGAATTTATTTCGGAGATGACTACGGCACGGAATTGGACGACAGCCGAGTTTCCGCTGCCGACATTGCCGCGCGGCACCTACGTGCTCGACGCCCGGTTGCTCGACACCGTGGGCAATGTGCTCGATTTCGCATCGGCTGCGTTCCGCGTCGAGTCATCACAGTTCGTAACTGCCGTCACGACGGCGAAGGATTCGTACCTGCCGGGCGAGACACTGACCGGTCGTATCGACGTCATGCTTGGAGGCAAGGTATATGTCCGCGCGATCGACACCTGGGGCCGAACCGTCGCCCGCACCGATGTGGAATGGCAGGACGGGCAGGCCAGCGTGGCGATCGCAAATGCCACTTTCGAACTGCCGGTCACCCAACCGCTCTCCCGTCTCTGGGACATCGAAGCGGTCATCGAAGACGAGCACGGCATCGTCGACACGAAACGTACCTGGATCGGTCTGCCGGATTGGACGTTTGACGACTACATGTTCATGCTGATCTTCTCGCCGTCACCGCAGCCAAACGACTGGAAAGGTCAACTATGGGGCAAGGTCATGCGGGAGTACGGGATCAACTCGACCTTTACCTTCCTGATCTACAACAGGCTCAAGCAATACGAGATCAACGCCCGCTCGCATCTGGCAAGCGTCAGCTACGCCGAGCACATGGGCGAGCACTGGACACCGGTGCACGCAAAATGGGACAAGCGCCAGGAGAATCCGGACCTCGACCTCGCCGCGCTCAGTGACATGTGCCGCCAGATCGCCGATTCTAGAGAACCCCTGGATCCGGAACAGTTTCCGCAGAAGCAGGGACACATCGACGCGAACTGGCTGAACAACCGTTTGGCGGCGTACAAGGAGAGTGCCCGCTTCGGAAGCCCGCTGTATGTGCTGACGGGTGAGAACTATCTGCTCGGTGATTTCGACGGCATGGAATGCTCCGGGTTCGGTCCCGTCACGACCGGGAAATTTCAAGCGTGGTGCCGTGATCAGTACGGCAATGACCTGGCGGTGTTGAATGCGGAATGGAACACGTCATTCGAATCCTGGGACGATGTCCGGGGCATTTTGCTGCAGGCCGCGGTCGAGCAGGATCAGATGCCGCGCTGGGTCGACTTCCGCTACTTCATGCGTTCGCACGTCTGGACGCAGTTCTTTATTGACTACACGGATATGATCCGGACGGTGGTGCCCGAGGCGAAGACCGGCCGCGTCGGTCACGACCACTTCGATTTCTCGCGTATGGGCGAGCAAATGACGTCTTCGAAAGTGTACGTCGGCCAGGAAGCAAACAGCGAGTGGCGCCATGCCATGTCGATCGAACTGCTGCAATCGTTTTCGCACGATCAGAGTTTCCTGCTGGCAGCACAGGCGATGATGCGCTGGCACTTCGATTTCGAGACGGAAGTCAATCGCGAACGCTGGCCGTGGATCTGTCTGTTTCTGGGCCTCAACGGGTTCGACTGGGAACGCGGGCTGCTCGCCGAGACGCTCGGCGGTGAGTCATGCATGACTCCATGCATGTCAGATCCGCTGCCGTACTTTCTCGATATTGCCGACGAAGTGCGCTTTCTCCAGCGCGGCATCGGCAAACTGACGATCACCGCGGAGCCGTACCGCTCCGACGTTGCCATTCTGTGGTCGCCCTACAACCATTACATCTCGCGGTTGCACCCGTTCCAGGACAACGCTTTTTCGGGGACCTGGTTGTACAACATCAGTGTCATTGGCGGGGCGCCGGCGGATGCCCTGGCGTTGATGAATTCGCTGCGCGTAAGGCCGACGATGATCGGGCCGCAGGACATCGTTGCCGGCGACCTGGAGAAGCGCGGCTTCAAGACGTTGCTGCTGCCGTACAGCAAAGGGATGTCAACTGCCGAGGCGGACGCAGTCCGGGCGTTCGTGGCGAACGGCGGGCTGGTCATTGCCGACAACCATCCCGGATCGTCTACCGAGCACGGCCGCGAGCTCGAGACCGGACGCCTCAACGACCTGTTCCCGGTGACCGACAAAATTCACGTCACGCACCATGGTAACGGTCACGCCGCCTATCTGCCGAATATTATCAACGGTTATATGGGCCGGCATGAGAAGAGTGATCACACCGGCTCCGATGCCATCGAACAGCTGCTGCGCGAATACACCGGCGCGGCGCCGCCTGTCGAGCTGTTCGACGAACACGGGATGGCGCGTCGAGACACGCTGATGCCGGTGTTTCGGAATGGTGCGACGATGCTTGTCGGTCTGTTGCGCTGCGGCGACGGCCACGATTCTGAACGTCAGACCACGACTGTCGTACTGCCCGAGAAAGCGCATGTCTGGGACGTGCGCACCCATGCCTATCGCGGTTATACCAACCGTTTCAAAACACGGCTTGATCTGCGGCCGCAGTACTTCGCTGCGCTGCCGGCTCGCCCCGGCGTCATGTCGCTGTCTACTGAAGGCGATGTGCAGTTCGGTGGGACCGCGAGGATTGCCGGGACGATCGATTTCGAGGGCGATGCGAGCAAAATAAAGCAGGCGATCCACGTGCGCGTGTATTCTCCTGAGGGTGAGGAGTTGGAGTGGTTCCGACAGAATCTGATCATCCGGGGAGAAGGCTTCGAAATCTCGCTGCCGGTCGCGTACTCCGCAACGCCCGGTCGCTATCGAGTTGCTGCCGAGAACGCCATAACCGGTGCGGTCGCAGAATGCACGTTTGATGTAGTGCCATGAACTGTAAGAAAGGGATAAAAATGACAAAAAGGACCCAAGGGACAGTGCGTTTATGGTTGTCCCTCATGTCTCTTATGTCCCTTTCGACCTTTTCAATCCACGCCCAACCGCTCAAGGTCATCTGCGCCACGTACGCCGAGCAATCACCCACGATCGACGGCCGTCTCGACGACGCGTGCTGGCAGGCGACCGAGGCGCGCAGCGACTTTTCCGCGACTGCCGACCCGAATCAGACCGTCCAGCGCGTATCGACCATCCGCGCTGTGTACGACAGTCAGAACCTGTACATCGCCCTCGAATTCGTCTGGGACGACGTTGAGATTCTCAAGCGCGGCGTCCAGGAGATTCTTGACCGGCAGGGTCCTCCGATCGAGGGTGCCTGTGAGTGGGACAACTACACCAACTACTACGGTGCCGAGTTGTTCGTCGACGCATATGCAACCGGACTCAACTATGAGCAGATCCTGATCAACGCCGCCGGTCAATACACCGGTAACTATAAGTCGATGTGGGATCAGTTCCAGGGCAAGCATACCGTCCGCTCGACGATCCACGACAATCGCTGGACAGCGGAACTGGTTTGTCCGGCGCCGGGTCTGAAGGTGACTGATGTCTGGGGCCTGAACGTCATCCGTGATGACGAGGCACCGTATGCCATCTGGCGTCACATCAAAGGCGCGTATGCCCAGCCCAAGTTGTTTGGCAGGATTCTGATGGGCAGCTACCCGGCTTGGTGGGACGCGGTGTTTTCGGAAGGGACGGTATCGCGTCTCGACGATATAGGCAACGCAATCGACGATGAGCCGAAGCTCATGGCCCTGCATGCAATGGTCAAACTGGAGGCTGTCCGACTCGCTGCGGTCGCCGCCGACCATCCGCCGACATCCCGGCAGAATTTCGAGATTCTCTATGGCGCCTATGATGGTTTCAAGAAGAACATGAACCGCCTGGAAGTGGCGTATGAAACATACCAGGCGATGCAGTAGTCGGTTGTCATCGGAATGAAAAAGCGAGGCTATTTTATGCGACAACAATCATGCCTGGGCTTTGCCCTGTGTATGCTCTCGATGAGCTCATGTGCGAAAGACGCAACCTCGCTGAATGGGACCTGGAAGCTGATGGGCTATGAGGATTCCGCGAGCGGCAAGATCGAGACGGAGGCGGTCGATGTAAAGAGATCTGTTGTGCTCACGTTCCAGGATGACGGCAAGGACGGAACGATGAAAGGGCACACTGTGAGCAATCGGGTGACTGGCGACTACCGGATTCCGGAGCCCGGGAAACTGGAGGTTTTGAGTTTCGGTGGCACGAAAGCTGGTGAACGCGGCTTGGGCAAGAGATTCTGGAACGCAATTAGTGCGGCCAGTTCGTTTGCATTCGAGGGCGGAGATCTGGTTATCTATTTCAATGACGATACCGAAAAGATGACCTTCGTAAGTGGCGAGTGACGATGAGGCTTCGCCCACATTCTTTCCTGCTCCTGCTTTCCCTTACGGCCGTTTTATCTATTGGTGCGACGACGCCGGATACAGCCTATGTCATCAACGACGAATTCGAGTCGTGGGAGTGGACGCCGATCGGCCATTCGCTGCAGAAGCAGGGACGCGATCGTCTGGCTGCCGGCAAGGATCTGGGTTATGACTACCGCGGTCCGTTGTATCGCAAACCCGAGGGCTTCGAGCTGCCGGCCGGGCGGATGGTCGAGGGCGAAGCAGCGTTCGACGGGTTCTCTATGGTGCTCTCGGAAAGCCAGGCCGGACTGCACGGCCGCTACAGCCACAAGTTCAGAGCCCGTCGCAATTACAGCTATGAGGTCGCCCTGAAAGGCACCGGCACCTTTCATTTCCGCGCCTGGGTTCTGGGCCAGGACCCGGCGAATGGCGAAACGAAGTGGCTGGGCTTTCCGGATCTGATCACTATTAAAGTCAGCGAACAATGGCAGGTTTACACCGGCCCGTTCTCGCTGCCGACGTACGACGAGTCGACCTTCAAGATCGGCGACGTGTCAGCCGCAATCGTCATCGAGAACGACGACAAAGTTTACGTTGACAACTTTCGTGTGCGGGAGAAGACGAAATAACGATGCCCACGGAACACACGGAATCCACGGAACAAGAGATCGCTGTCTTCGGTGTTGTCCCTCCTGCCGTGTGCTCCGTGTGTTCCGTGGGCCCGCATTGTATTTTATTCTAACCTGGCAGGAGGAACACCAATGGAAATCTCATTAAAGAATCGTATAGCTCTCGTGACCGGCAGTGCCCAGGGCATTGGCGAGGGTATCGCACTGGTGCTCGCACGTGCCGGTGCCGATGTGGTCGTGTGCGACATCGAAGAAGAGATGGGGCTGGCGACTGTTGCTGCCGTCCGCGAGCTCGGCGTCCGCGGCCTTTATGTCAACGCGGATATTTCCGATCCCGATGCGGTTAAAGGGATGATGCGGCTGATCGCTGAGTTCGGTGGCCTCGACATTATCGTCAACAACGCCGCAGTCGAATATTTCCGCAGCATCGAAGAGACAACGCTGGAGGAGTGGGACCGTACCCAGAGCGTCGATCTCAAAGGGATCTTTCTGACGACGAAATTCGGGCTGCCAATGCTGAAGGCAGCGAAGAGTCCGATCATTATCAACATCTCCAGCGTGCATGCCACTGCGACGATCCCTGACCTCGGCGCGTATGCCGCGGCGAAGGGCGGAATTGTTGCGATGACCCACAGCATGGCCCAGGATCTCGGGCGCGACGGGATTCGTGTGCTGACGGTGAGCCCGGGATTTGTGTACGCCGGCATGACGAAGGTGTGGCTCGATTCCCAGGAGGATCGCCAGGAAACGCTGGACCGCGTCAACAGCATGCACCCGGGTGGTCGCATCGGAACGCCGGAGGACATCGGCAACCTCGTCGCTTTCCTCTGCACCGATCTCGGCGGCTTTATCAACGGTGTGAATGTGATCATCGACGGCGGGCTGACGACGATGCTGCATCATTGATTTTGCTTCGCAAAATCAAGAAGATAGCTGACGCTCGCGAAGAGTTTGACCGGAATTCTTACAACTATGACGCCGAATTAACTTCGCGCGCTCGCACAGTAGGGGCGGGGCGCTGAACCGCCGCCTTGCGCGTAAAGTGCGAATCCCTACGTGAGCCTGGCGTCGACATAGCGGCTTTCTTTCGGAACTCTGTTCGCGCGGCTGCGGTTCAGCGCCCCGCGGCTACTTTGACCGCTCGTACCGGTACCAGGCCGTGCCCTGGATGTCGTTGATCGTGATCGACAGCGTCTTGCCGCCTTCGAGTTTGCGGGTGCGGCCGCTGTCCATGTCGGTCAATCGGTAGGACTTGCCGGGCTTCAGGCCGCGCAGCTCAGCCTTCGTTTTGGACGCCGGGGATTCGACGCGGAAGACGAGCAAAAACCCTTCGTCCGTCTCCGGATCATGGAACTGCCAGCCGTCGTAATCTGCCAGTGTCGTTGGCGTGAACAATGGATAGAAATCCGTCATCAGCAAGTGGCGTATCGACTTGTACCTTTCGATTTCGGCCCGCAAGGCATCCTTGACCTTCGCCGAGAAATATTGCGACTGCTCGGACAACAGCAGCGTACCCGCCATCTGCGAACGCATGACAAATGACGGGTAACCCTCGCGCTTGAACGACGCGAGCGTCTGCTGGCGTCGGGCCGGATGCGACATCCACAAAAATGCGGAGTTCGCATAGCAGCCGGGCAAGACATGGTTGACACCTTTCTTGAACCAGCGGATTGCTTCTGTACTCAGCGAGTTGTCGTTGATCCATGCGGAGTTCGCCCGGCGCAGCGTACCGAGATCCATGCGGTAACCGCCTCCGGCGCAGGCTTCGATGTGCAGCTGCGGGCAGCGTTCGCGCAGCTCGTCGGCGAGCGCCATCACGCCGTGGCCGTAGCCGAGCTGGAGTTTGCCACTGTCTTTCTCCGATTCATTGGCCTCCCAGAACGGGGCCGGGGCATTGTTAAAGTCCCAGCGCAGCCACTCCAGGCGGTAGCGCTCGACCCAGCCGACCATGAAATCGCACACCTGCCGGCGCACATCCGGATCTTCGAGGCGCAGCAGCCGATCATTGTGTCGCGCTCTGCCGTAGACGAGGTTCGGTCGGTTCGTCGCCTGATGGAACCAGTCGGGATGCTTCTTCACCCAATGGCTGCCTTCCATCGCAAACTCGATCTCGAGCCATGACCCGAACTTCATGCCGAGGGCTTCGACGTACTCGACGATTTCGTCGAAGCCGTTCGGGAAGCGTCGCTTGTCGAGCCGCTCCCAGTTGCCGACGCCGTCGCGGAAGCCACCGGCAAACCACTCGGCGTCGACAACGAAATACTCGGCCCCGATCTCGGCGTATGCCTTTGCTTCCTTCTTGAGCGTTTCGACCGTCCAGTCGGACGGCAGACCGTAATAGTGGTTATAGGTGACGGGCAGCAAAGGCGCATCGGGCACGGGCTGCACGACGTGACGTGTGATGTGCCGGCGCAGCAGGTTTGAGCCGTCGTGGATATCGCCGTTGAAGAATCCCAGGCTGGCTTTTGGCATGTCGAACGATTCGCCGGGGCCGAGTTCAAAATCGGTGTAGGCGACGTGAGGCAGCAGCAACATGTTCGAGCCGGCGCGATTGATCATCGTGATCCAACGACACGGCCACTCGATGTAGCAGAAAAAACCGTCGCGGGTTTCCGGGTCGATGACGAACGCGAACGGCAGCTCGCTTTCCGTCGAGCGTCCTCCGTAGCGTCCGCCGAACAGCGTCTTGCCGCTTTCCCAGCCCAACTCCACTTCCTTGACTGTATAGGCTGTCGGCGGGAAACAGCTTTCGACCGAGCCGCCGCTGTTAACCCAGCTGACGTGCGGCCGGCTCGCCACCGGAATCCTGAAGTCCACGGCGAGAACCAGTGGGCCTCGAACATTCCTGAGTTTCTTACGACCGCGATTGGTGAGGCGTCCGTCGATCTCGACGACGCCCGTGTCGTCGAACACTTCGTAACGAACGTCGGCGCGGACTTTTGTGCCGCTGTGTTCCCAGCGTGCTTGGACGGTCCGGCC
>CAUZJQ010000130.1:0-10662 GCA_963580095.1 Lentisphaeria bacterium
CGGATTGATTCCGGCGTCGTCGACGGTGTGACGACCAATCCGTCGATCATCATGAAGAGCGGCAAACCGTTCGAGCCCGTAGCACGCGAGATTCTCGAACTGGTGCCCGGGGACGTCAGCATCGAAGCGATGTCGACAACCTGTGACGAAATGGTCGCGGAGTCGCGGCAACTGGCGAGCTGGGGCAAGAACGCCGTGATCAAACTGCCAATGACCCGCGACGGGATCAAGGCGCTTTCGATACTCAGCCAGGAAAATATCCGGATCAACCTGACAATGGTGGCATCGCTGAACCAGGCGCTGCTGGCGTGCAAAGCCGGCGCCCACTACGTGAGCATCATTGTCGGGCGGATCGATGCCACCGGTGCGGACGGTATGGAAGTGGTGCGGGACACGCGCACGATGATTCGCGAGTATGGATTCGACGCGCAGATCATCATCGGCAGCGTGCGCACTCCGCATCACGTGATGATGTCGATACGCGCCGGGGCACAGGTACTGACCCTGGGAACGGCGGTCTTCGATCAACTCTATGATCACCCACTGACTGAGGCCGGGCTCGAACAGTTCGCCAAGGACTGGCAAGCAGTGGAAAACCGATGATCCACGTACTCGGTGATCTCAATGTCGACCTGATCCTGTCCGGCATGACCGTACCACCGGCGTTCGGCAAGGAGATCATCGGCACCGAGCGCTCCATGGCGCCCGGCGGCTCAACCGCCAACGTTGCAATCATCCTCGCGAGTACCAGCGTGCCGGTGCGCTTTTTCGGCTGTGTCGGCAATGATTTCTATGGCGATTTCCTGGTGTCAACCCTGCAGACATACGGCATGAACACCGACACTGTCGCACAGACCGATCACGATCGAACCTGCATCACGGTCTCCCTGACGTACCCGAACGACCGCATGTTCATCACCGATCTTGGCACACTCAAGAGCAACACGCTGGCTGACTTTCCTGCCGGCTATCTGGCGGACGCGGAACACTTGCATCTCGGCTCCTTTTTTCTGCAGGTCGGGTTACGCCCGTCGATCGGGCAACTGCTCGAGGACGCCCGGGCCAACGGCATGACCACCTCACTCGACATGGGCGGGGATCCGGCAGATACGTGGGATATTTCAGACCTGCTCCCGGCACTTCCCTGGCTCGACTGGTTCGTCCCGAACGCCGACGAAATCACCGGCATCTCCGGTTGCAGCACCGTACCGGACGCGCTGGCGGCATTCGATGAGAATGCCACAGGAATTATTGTCAAGGCCGGTGCCGACGGGGCGTACAGCCGCTGCAACGGCGAAATCCGACATCATCCCGGCACGGTCGTGGAGGTCGTGGACACCACAGGCGCGGGCGACTGTTTCAATGCCGGTTTCCTCAGCGCCATCTGCAACGGCGCCACACTTGACGACGCGGTAAAACGCGGCAATGAATGGGGCGCTGCAGCGGTGCAATGCCTGGGGCTGCCGATAGCCGACGAGAACCGCCCTGCCCTGCCCTGAAACGCCAACATCGTACGCTAACACCGAACCCTGAAACCCCAGAACGACATGCCAGAATCAACTGTCGGCCAACATACCCTTCGTGAAACACGCAATTCGGCAAGCGCCTGGGAAGGCGTCTTTCCGCGTATCGACAACCAGGCAGCAGCACTGCAGGAACTGTGGGACGCAGCTGAGGAGATTGTCGTTTCCGGCTGCGGCTCGGGGCTCAATATCGCCCACGCCGTAGCGCCGTTCTGCCAGCGCTTGTCCGGCAAGACCTGTCGCGCCGTCCACGCGTCCGACCTGATGCTCAACCGCGATGCCTTCCTGAATCCGTCGCGCCGGACACTGGCAATCACCTACTCGCGATCCGGCAGCACCTCCGAAAGCGTCAGGGCGCAGCAGGCCGCGGCCGAGGCCGGCGCCGCAACTCTGGCGGTCACCTGCTTCGGTGACAGTCCAATGGCCCACGCCGCCGACATCGTGCTGGTCCTCGAGGAGGCACACGAGGAGAGTATCACAACGACGCAATCACTGACTGCCATGGTCTTGGCCGGATATTACCTGGCAGCGGTCTGTACAGGGCAACAGGATATCATCGATGGCTTGCAGTCGCTGCCCGCGCTGGCACGCGACAAGATGGCAGCGTTCGAAACAATCGGACGCGAACTGAGCGAGGACGCGGCGATCAGCAAATATGCGTTTCTCGGCAGCGGCCCGAACTACGGCCTGGCACGCGAAGCACAACTGAAAATAAAAGAAACCGTGCTGCTGCCGGTCGACTCGTACGTGACGCTGGACTACCAGCACGGTCCAATCTCAAATGTCGACGATACGATGCTGGTCACTGTGCTCATGTCGGATACGGGACAGGCGCACTACCCCGAGTTCGTCCGCAACATCAAGACACTGAAAGGCAAGGTACTGCTGGTCTGCGACCGCGCTACCGATGAACTGCGGGCGGCAGCGGATTACGTGATCGAACTGGATGCCGGTCTGCCCGACGGCATCCGCGACATTCTTTACATGCCCGCACTGCAGTTCCTGGCCTGCTACAAGTCCATCGCCGTCGGCTATGACCCGGACAATCCGCCGAACCTGCATTATTTCGTGGAGCTGGAAACGGATTGAGAGGGGCTCATGGAAATTCATTGAACAACCCGGCCGCGGTGCGAGTCGATTCGTAAACCGGACATTTGATCTGGCCGAACATTCAAGTAACATTTCACACGTCGTTTACCTCCAAGAACAAGCAGTTTTCACTCTGGAAAAGAGGATCCCATGAGCGTCCCGGAAATGGATGCCTACCATTTCGATCTGCTCGGATATGTGCGCCTGGAAGGTGCCCTCAACGCAGATGAAGTTGCCGCTCTCAACGGCTGTATCGACGCCATTCCACCGCTCGAACCCGGCCAATGGTACGGCTACGTGCACGGGCACAGCTTCGAACCAAAGGACGGCATCAACTACCAGCAGATCTACGAGGCAGGTGCCCCCTTCGAAGCGCTGGTCGATCATCCCGCCTGGATCGAACACGTCAAACTGTTCGTCGGTGGCGCCGGGTCGTTCGACTACACGCAGGGCCCGTTGTTCATCGACGAAACATTCGCCAATCTGCGCGGACCGGGGAACGCGATCGGCATGCACTCCGGCGGCGAGCGTCACGCCAAGCGCAACCAGTACCGCTATAAGAACGGCAAGTTCATGGTCTGCCAGGTAAATGTGCTGATCGCCCTCATGGATATCAAGCCGGGCGACGGCGGTACAGTGTTCATCCCGGCCAGCCACAAGCAGAACTTGGAGCACCCGCTCATGGCCAAGCACACCATGGGCAGTGAATTCTGCAGCGGCGACGGAATGCCGCTCAGTGAGGAGATTTTCATGAAAGCCGGAGACGCGGTTGTCTTCGCCGACACCATCTGTCACGGCTCGGCCAGACGGGTGAACGAGGGGCAACGTCGCACTGTCGTTCAGCGCTACGGCCCGAGCTGGGGCTTCTTCCGGCACGGCTACCGACCGTCAAAGGAGCTGCTGGAACGCCTGACGCCGGAACGTCGACAAATTGTCTGGCCGCACGACGTCCTGACCCGCGAACCAAACCTCAAGGACAATATTCCACCGGCTGATGCCTGAGGAGCCTGCAAGACCATATGCCGATCCAAACTGCACTATTTGATCTGACCGGGAAGGGCGCGCTCGTCACCGGCGGCGCCACCGGGATCGGGCGGGCGCTCACGGCCGGCCTCGCTGCACACGGTGCGCGCGTACTCATCGGCTCGCGCCGGGCCGAACTGGTCGAGCAGGCCGCCTCCGAGCTCAACGCCGACATCGACGAACCACGGGTCTTCGGCACTCGGCTGGACGTTACCGACAACGACAGTGTCGAAGCTGCCGTGCACACCGCAACCGAGCGTCTAGGCAGCCTGGACATCCTGATTAACTGCGCCGGTATCCAGCTGCGCAAACCAGCAATCGACCTGACACCGGAAGAGTTTAATCACATGTACGACGTGCACGCAACCGGTTCGCTGCGCTGTGCACAGGCCGCTGCGCGTGTATTCATTCCGCAAGGCAGCGGCAGCATCATCAATGTCGCATCGATCTGTTCATTCGTGGATAATATCGAGGTGTCGGCGTACGCAGCAGCGAAAAGCGCCGTCCTCGGCCTGACCCGCAGCCTCGCCAATGAATGGGTGAAGCACGGCGTACGCACCAACGCCATAGCACCAGGCTTCGTGGTGACCGACCTGAACCGCCAGAACCTGGTGGGCACCGACCGCGGCCGCCGCATCCTCGAGCGGACGCCGGCCGCGCGCTTCGGTCAAACGTCGGAGATGGCCGGCACTGCCGTCTACCTGGCGAGCCCGGCGGCGGCGTTCGTCAATGGCCAGACAATAGTCGTAGACGGCGGCTTCCTGGCCTGCGGTTTTACCGACAGCGTTGCGGGTGAGCAGTAGAACGGATCTCCGTACCTGCGCGAAGACGACTCCAGCGATTACCTGGGGATCGAGACCGTCGGACCGCGTGAACTGATCGTTGTATACGACGCCCAGAACTATGTCGAACACTGGAACGCCAGGCCAGTGTCCTCGGCGCTGCAGATGTTGCGTGTACGGCTGGAAGACTGAATCGATCCCGTCCATGAATGCCAACGGACGATATTCAGCTTGCGGCAGCAGCCACACCTGGTTTGAATTCGACGAACCGCTGCATTAGGCTGAGCATCGATCACTGCCCGGGCGCAGTGAGCCGTTCCGCTAAGTTCTCACCCCGGTTATGAAAGGCCAATGCATACAACAAACGACCCCAGTTGCGTGCCGGATGAGTTGATACTGAACGTTCATCTCATGCACCCCGGCGGCGACAGCTCACCAGGCGACCCCAACGCGGCGTTCTGTGTCGACGGCACGTATCATCTGCACTACATCCTGCAGTATCCGTGGCAGGGCGACGGGACCTTTTGCTTCGTTCATGTCACCAGTCCGGACATGCTGCACTGGACCTGGCAGCCGACGAAACTACAAAAATCGTTCACCGACCACGGGATGTACAGCGGCACCGGCTTCATCACGAAAGAGGGTAAGCCGGCGGCAATTTATCACGGCCAGGCGTCCGGTCGCAATCAGATTGCCATCGCCACAGACACCCAGCTGTCGGCCTGGGAGAAACCGTATCCGGTCGAGCCGATGACTGTGGACGGGAAGCCGGCGGAGATGTTGCACTGGGATCCGGACTGCTTTCTGATCGGCGACACCTACTACGCGATCTCAGGCGGCCAGAACCCGCCATTGATCAAGTCGGACGATCTCAGGAGCTGGACATTGGTCGGTGATTTCCTGAAACAGGATTTCCCGGACGTCGCACTCGGCGAGGACATTTCCTGCCCCAACTTTTTTCCGCTCGGCGACAAGTGGATGCTGCTGTGTATCAGCCATCCGTTCGGCTGCCGCTATTACCTCGGGGACTGGAACACCGCCGCAGAACAGTTCGTGCCGGAATCCCACTGCCGCATGAACTGGCGGCGCCGCAATCAGGGCGACGAGCGGTACTGCGACATCTTTGCCCCGGAAACGGTGCTCACGCCGGACGGACGTCGCGTGATGTGGGCCTGGTTCACGACGCTGCACGAAGCGATTGATCGGAAAACGGTCCAGTGCCTGCCACGCGAACTCAGCCTGGGTGAGGACGGCAGCCTGCGCATCCGGCCGCTGCGTGAACTGGAGTCGCTGCGCCATGACCCGGTCACCATCCACGACTCGACAGCCACGATACCGGAACGAAAACACAGCGGCACAGCCAGGGAACACATCGCCGAGCTCGACGGCGATGCCTTCGAACTCAGAATCACGATCGACCGGGCAGAGGCGACGCGCAAACGATTCGGCTTCCAGCTCTTCGCCAACGAAGCCCGGGAGGGCTTGCCGATCATCCTGCACCCGGAAGCGGGCACCTTGCAAATCGGCTCGACGGACGCCCCATTCGTTATCGCTGACCTGCCGGCGGACGAGGATGTAGAGCTGCGCATCTTCATCGATAAATACCTGGTCGAACTGTTCGCCAACGATCGCGTGGCAGCAGCAGCCGTACACATGGACTACCAGGCAGCAAATGGTCTGTACATCTATGCATTCGGCGGAACCACGACGATCCGGACCGTCGAAATCTGGCGGCTGGAAGCGACCAACCAGGGACTGCTCGAAGCCCGGCAGTCGCGAATCTGGGAGCCCGAGATCGAATGAACCACGAAGCAGGCAAAACGCACCAAGAAGGCATGGGGGAGCGACTGCGACTCGCGTCCGACGCCTATCGCCCCGCCTACCATTAACCTGCCGCCGAGCAACTGGATGAATGACCCGAACGGCACGTTTTTCTGGCAGGGGCGATATCACCTGTTCTACCAGTACAACCCGCACGAGGCACACCACGTCGGCCGTACCGGAACGATCCACTGGGGGCACACAGTCTCCGAAAACCTCGTCGACTGGGTGGACCTGCCGATCGCACTGACGCCAACGCCGGATGGCCCCGACATGGACGGGTGCTTCAGTGGGACAGGCTTTGTCGGTCCAGACGGCGTGCCGACGATTATTTACCACGGCGTGCCCGGGGGGATCTGCCTCGCCACGAGCACAGACGACATGCTGGTGCACTGGGAGAAACACCCCGCGAATCCGGTGATCCTGACGCCCGGCCCCGACGATCCATACAAGGTCGACGGCGCGCCCTGCGGCTGGGTCGAAGGCGACACCTGTTATGCGATCACCGGCAACAGCAGCCACGACGCCTTCGACGGCCGGGAACCCGACCGGGCTTACCTGTTCAAGTCGGATGACATGGCGCACTGGGAATATATGCACCCGTTTTACGAAGGCGGCGTATACACCGAGCGGGGTGAGGATTGCGCCGTGCCGGACTTCTTTCCATTAGGCGACAAACACGTGCTGCTCTTCGCCAGCCACCGCCGCGGTCCGCACTACTATGTCGGATCGTATGCGGACAACAAATTCATTCCCGAGCACCACCGGCGCCTAGCCTTCGGCGAGACGAACTTCACCGCCCGCACCGGCATCCTCAACGAATGCCAGACGCTGCTGGACGACAACAACAGGCGCATTCTCTTTGCCCGCATTTCCGAGGCGCGCTACGGCTGCGTGCAGCGTGCCTCCGGCTGGGCCGGCATCATGGCGCTGCCGTCCGTCCTGTCGCTGGCCACAGATAATCATCTGCTGGTCGAGCCAGTTCCGAGCTGGAATCCCTGCGCGGAGAACACCAGCACATTGCGGACCTGGCGATCGCGCCGGACTCGATTGTGCCGCTCGACCCGGTGGCCGGGAACCGGCTGGAGATCAGGGCAGTGTTCGAGTGGGACGATGCCGAGGAATTCGGCCTGGTCGTATGCTGTTCGCCCGGCGGCGAGGAACAGACGCAAATTCGTTTCAACGCCAATCCGAACCATTATTACCGCCGGGAGATACCACCGTTGCGGGAGCTCGTCCTCGATGTTACCCGCTCCAGCACCAGGCCGGATATAAACAATCGCGAATCGCAGCGCTGCCACGCTGCCCACGCCGCCGGGGAACCCGTCGAACTGCGGGTCTTCATCGATCACAGCGTCGTCGAAGTGTTCGTCAACGGCGGCCGCTATTATCTGGCCAAGCGCATCTATCCGGCGCGGCCGGACAGCGTCCGGGTACGGGTTTTTGCAAGGGGCGGCAAGGCGACGCTGCGGTCTCTGGACGCGTGGCAGATGAAGGCGATCTGGCCGCTGGACGAGAATGGGTAAAATGATTGAGAATAATACGACTACGATTCGATGCGCGCCAATCCCATCGGCAGGATGTTGAACTTGATCTCGAGGCGCAGGACGTACAAGGTGAAGGGCGGCGCGATGTCGTCGGGTCGCTCGTGCAGGATCAGATTTACTTCGTTGTCGCCCTGTCGGATCCAGTCACCGCCGGTGAGATCGAAAGACGCCTCCCAGTCGCCGTGCATGCCGTTCCAGTTGAAGGCATACTGCCAGCTCACACCCCACTTGGCGGCACTCACCGGCACCTCTTTGCCGTTGACGCGCAGGGAAATCTTTTCGAATGTGGTGAAGTGCAGGAGATCCAGGCGCAGGGTGATCGAGGCCAGTATGCGATCGCGCCGGGCCGCGGCAATATCGTCGCTGACCGGGACGGTGACCGTGACACCCGGGCCGTCCGGTTCGACGGGGATATCGACCGGGAGCTGGTGGCGATGCCATGAAAGGTTCTCCATGCCGAAGAAGCGGGACTGATGTGACACACCGATGCCCGCAAGCATGTACAGCTTGTCTTTGCGCGCCAGTGTCGCAGGATCGCCGCACTCCGATAGGATAGCCATGTCGCCGGGACGATTGGTCATCTGGTGGTGGTGGAAATTGAACAGGCTGATACCGTCGACACCGTGGTGCCAGGCATTCGACATCGCAGCGCGTACGGCCTCGATCGGCGGCGGCCGGAACCGTCCGGGGCCAACGCCTTCCGTGACGCTGGCATAAACCGTTATGTCCGTGCCTGCCGTCAACTTGACGAATGCATCCAGGGGCAGCTCGCAGGTTGTGTCGTAATAGACGGTCGGGGTCAGCGACGTCACCAGCCCTTCGCGCAACCAGGTCTTGATGTCGAATCCCGATGCTTCACACACTTCGAGCGACCCGGGTATGCGGACTGAGAATCCAAGCGGGCGCCCCCGCTCCTCGCCGACTCGACCAAGCAGCTCGTGCACTTCGCGCATGTAGTCGGTGAGGATGTCGCCGGCGCGGTGGACATCCGCCTTCGTAAAGCTGTGGAAATTGTGACGTGTGAAATCGAGCTCGAACCCGTCCAAATCGTAACGGCTGCAGAGGTCCTCGATGAGCTCCTTCCGGTGTTCGCGGACAGCGGGCACCGCGTAGTTGAGATGACGACACACCATGATCTTGCCATCAGGCCCCGGTGAGTGGATTTCAGATGCGCAGTCGTCGCCGACAAAATATTCCGGGTGATCCATGCAGAACCGGCTGCGTGGGCCATAATCGGGCGGATGCCCGTCGTTGAAGCGCATCGACCCCCAGAATGGTTTGCCCTGAGCGTGTGCGGCAGCGATAACCGCTTCCCAGGGATCAGGATCCATTTCGACTAAGGCGGCGCGGTTGCGCAGGTATCGCCAGACATTACCGCTGGCCATCTTCTCCGGCATCGCCGGCTCAGCACTGGAAACGTCGCTCCGAAACAGCGGCACCGCATCGCCGAAAGTGAACATGTGATGCACGTAACCGTCGACCTGGGTGCCTTGCGTGACACCGAGGATTTCATGCAGGAACTGTTCGAGAGAAATCGGCGGCGCGTTCCACATCAGGTGCGCACTGTCGATATTGAAGAAAAAACGGGGCAAAGACATGGGATGATCCGTTGGAAAAAAGTGTTTCTACACGAGACTATCTAATAAAATAGCACCCGGATTTTAGCTTTCCCATCCTCAATACTTCCAGTCGTTGCAGCCCCACACGAAGTTCTCACATTTCCTGGGGATGGGGCACTTGGCCGATGCGCCCGAAGACAGTACCGATAATATCGGCCACAGGGTCGTCCAGGAGATGATCGGGGCGAAGTACTACCAGGATGAAACAACCCGGACTGCGTTGCAGGCGGCACAGATCACTGTGCAGGCAGCGATGAGCCCCGACGGCCAGATCATAGCGATGTACAGCAACTCCAGGATCTCG
The DNA here is from genome assembly GCA_963580095.1 of Lentisphaeria bacterium. Taxonomy (GTDB): domain Bacteria; phylum Verrucomicrobiota; class Lentisphaeria; order JABSQK01; family CAJWLW01; genus CAJWLW01. Next base: position 9,709 of record CAUZJQ010000130.1, read on the forward strand.
AGCGAGGTGCACGCGGCGATCAAGAAGAAGCAGGAGGAAGCAAGCCCTCGAGAGCGCAGACGAGCGCCGCGAGAAAATCCTCGCATCCGATCTCGCCGACCGGCTCTGAGCTTGCCGGCATAAGCAACGGACGCCGCTGCGGAAGGTCTAACTTCTAATACGGCGTGTAATGCGGATCGCCGCCCGGCGGCGCGTGATAGCGGATAATGTGATGGCCGTCCGGGAAATACCAATTGCCGCCGGCAGTCTGGGTCATTCCCCTGTGGCGATGGGTTTCGACGTGGCCGTCAGCGTAGCCGACATTGTTTTCGTTGTACTTGAGCACGTGCGGCATCCAAAAATATCCGGCCGCGCCCTGATTATCGGAATGAGCGTCAAGCGACGTGTGGGAGTTGTTCCAGCTCGGGTCTGTCAGAATAACGTCGCTCGAATCCCCCACCTTATACGGTGCAGAATCCGTCTGTGAGTTCTCGGTGTTCGTGAAGTCGAAATTCGGGTCCGTAGTGGATCGGTCAACGGGGTGGAAACCTGCGTATCGATTGTATCCGATGACGACCAGGTCGCCTTTCTCGTCATTGTAGGTAGTCGTTGAACTGTTCGAGTAGTGCAGGCCGCCAATCTGTGTGGGCTTATCCCATCCATCAAACGGGCACCAGCCGATAATCGAATCGGCAAGCACCAGATCTGCGAAGAGATCCAGCCATTCATCCTTGTCATAGCCGAGGTTGCCATACACATTTGGCCCGCGGTGGTTCCAGATCTGGTTGGAGTACGACTCGTTGCTGGTCGTCTTGGCGTGCATCGGCCATGTGGCGTTGAATGCCACCGCGTAGATGGTCATTCCCTTGGCGAGCTGTTTCATATTGCTCATGCACATGATAACCTTGGCGCTCCGCTTGGCCCTGTTGAGGGCGGGGAGCAGCATCGCCGCGAGGATGGCGATGACAGCAATGA
>CAUZJQ010000131.1:0-10619 GCA_963580095.1 Lentisphaeria bacterium
ATCCGCAAGATCGGTTACACCTCGGCGCAGATATCCGCCATGGCGTCGCTCGATCCGGCCGAGCTGCGGCGACTCATGACGGACGAAGGTGTCGAGCCGATCAGCGCCCATGTCGGTCTAGATGAATACGCAGACATCCCCGCTGTCGCCGCCCAGTGCCATGGCTGGGGTGTCAAGCATGTGGTGATCCCGTATTTGCCGCTCGACTCCGTACCGACCGTCGCCAGTTGGAAGAAGATTGCCCGGCAATTTTCGGCGTACGGCAAGGCGCTTGCGAAGGAAGGCGTCATTCTGCTGTACCATAATCATGCCTTCGAGTTCCAGAAGTACGGCATACGCGGCGGCAGAGGGGGGCAGGTGGGCTTGGATATCCTGTTCGAAAACAGCGATCCGCGGTACCTGCAGTCCGAGCTCGATATCGGCTGGGTCGCGCGTGGCGGACATAATCCGGTGACTTGGGTGAAGAAACTGAAAGGGCGCCTTGATCAGGTGCATGTAAAGGACTGGGGCATGCTCAACAACGAACCGGTGTGGCGCGCAGTAGGCGAGGGCGGCATCGAATGGCCGGCGGTCATCAAGGCTTGCAAGGCGTCCGGCACAAGGCATTTCATCGTCGAGCAGGACGAATGCCCGATCACTAATAACCCGTTCAAGAGCATGCAGATCAGCTTCGAGAACCTGCAGGCGCTCGGGATGTAAATTTATCCGCGCGCTGGCTCCGTCATCTCTTCGCGAGCTTTGGCCGCCAGTGCCGGCAGGTGCCCGTCGTTTGCCATGGCCTGTTCCAGATGGACCAGCCGTTGCGCGTTCGCCGTCGCCATCATGGTTTCACCGTACACACGGTCGAGCCAGAACCGGGCGCTGTGGGCAATATAATCCTTGAGCTCGGAGATCTGATCGTCCGGGAAGCGCTGCGAACAGTTGATGGTGAACATGCGCCGCCGGGGATCGCCACCGAAGGCCGCGTGTTTCAGGTTGTGATTGAACACCAGCACGTCGCCTGGATCGGTCTCCAACGCGATTGCCGGCAGGTCCTTGCCTTCCACACCCCAGAGTAACGGTTTCTTTCTCCGTATTATCTGCTCCAGCTTTTCGGAGTAGGTGTCGCCGGTGTTGTGACTGCCGGGGATGACGCGCAGGCAGCCGGTATCACGCCTCAGCGGATCAAGGTAGAGTGCGATCTTGACATAGCGCAACACCGGGTGCCAGCCGTCCGAGTGCCAGACCGTGTCGCCGGCGTAGTAGTTGCCGTCGGAACCCAGATAATTGAAGTCGTTCCCGAGCAGACTGCAAAGCAGACCGTGGATGCACGGTTCCTCAAGCAACGCACAGAGCCGCTCATGCTGGTCGATAAATGGCACGATACAGGAGCGCTGCGTAGGGTCGTGTGCTTTGCCGTCGTGCCCATCGCCGCGTGTTGCCCAGATTTCATCGAACGCGGCAGTGATCTCTGCGATACTGTCGGCCAGTGCTCCGGGCAATGCCAGAAAACCGAACGTATCAAAGAATTCCAATTGTTCAGGTGTGAGATCGTGTGATGACATGTACAACTCCGGTAACGTTCCAATAAACTGGACGGCGAGCACTGTTTTTTCAAGATGACGTCGCTGCGAATGCGTGGGTGCGCGCAACTATAATGAGACTGAAACTGTCGATTATGTCGATGTTGTCATTCCGGAAGCCGGCCTGCTGATCGTTTTGTCTACGACAGGCTGATGGGCAGGGTACTGCGTTCAGCGCATTGCCCACAGCAAACCGCGACGCTGGATCTCACGTGCCTCGGGCACGTCGAAGTCGCTGGCGACATGGCCGAGAGAAGAGTAGAAAACCCGGCCCTTGTCGCAATAGCGTTTCCACACTACCGGCATGACACAGCCGTTGGCCCACGGCGCTTCCTCGCATTCAATCGTGGTTGTGACCAGGACCTCGTTTGACGGGTCGACATGCATGTAATACTGCTCCGAATGCATCGCGAAATCGTTGAGGTCCGCGGTGATCGGATCGTCGTGATCAATGATCTGGACGGTGTAGTCTTTGACATTGTCCAGATGAGCTACCCACTGGCCGCCGACTATGAACTGGTATGGCGTAGATTGGCGGAAGGCATCGCCCGCGCCGCCGTGCCAGCCTCCGAAACCGACCCCGGACTGCACTGCGGCAGCAAGTGCTTCGCACTGATCACTGCTGATTTCGGACATCGTCCAGCAGGGCACGATCAGATCGTATTGCGTCAAGTCCCGGTCGGTCAGGCACTCAAGCGTGTCGGTGATGGTTACTTCGCAGCCTTCGGCGCGCATGAGGCTGGCGAATATGCCGGTTGTTTGCTCGGGGTCATGTCCGTCCCAGCCGCCCCACGTCATTAAGACTTTCTTCATGCGTCAACCCCGTTGTTGTCATTTGCAAGATAAGTAAGTACTGCATCTCCTTACGGATTCAAATGGGGTAGAACCGAATCTGTCGTTATCTTGCTGCACCGTTGCACAAATCAACGATCCACGATATTCTTATCCGATGCCCTCACTTCAGTTCCACACAGGCCTTCTTGTCTTGGCAATGTCAGCCATGCATGTGGCTGCGGCTGTTGTCGCGGAAGAGAACCATGCCCGGGCGGAAGCGGCGCTTACCCGCGGTGCGGAGCGGTTGCTGGCGTTGCAGAACGACGACGGCTCATGGGGGAAACCGCCGATGATCGGGATCACAGCCCTATGTGTCATTGCTTTGCACGATGCCCCCGGCATCGATGCCGGGAAACGCGACGCCGCAATCGATGCCGGTATAGAATTCCTGCTTGCCGATCTTGACGAGGACGGCACGGCAGAGAAGTTCTTCGGGCTGCGTAGTCAGTCGGCCTTCTGGGAGAAGACGCCGCGCTACGCCACCTATTCGATCGCCGTCACGCTCCTGGCCATGGCGACCGTCGACAAGCCCGAACACATACCACTGATCAAACGTGGCCGCGCCTACCTGCGTACGCTGCAGCGCGTCAACCCCAATTCAAAGCACCACGGCGGCTTCGGCTATGGTGCCGGTGGCCGCAGTGCCAACCTGTCGATTACTGCCTGGTCCGCCGAGGCCATGCACCACACAGCCTATGTCGAGGGTGACGAGCAAGGTGCAGACCCGACCGTGACAGCACAGAACGAGGCAATGTGGGCGTCGATCGAAGAATTTCTCGAGGCAACTCAGAAAAATCAGGCTGTGGGCCAAGATGCTGCCGAGGACAGCGATGCCGGCGGACTCGGCTACAAGCCGTCGAAGGACGCCTCGAAAGTGGTTGTCAGCGGAGCGATGAGTTATTCCGGGTACAAGACCATGTTGTACGCCAAGCTGCCGCCCGATGACGTTCGCGTCCGGGCAGTGCGGAAATACATCGCTGCGAACTACGATTTGTCTGAGGATCCCGGCAGGGGGAAGGCCGGTTATTACTACTATTTGCACGCGATGGCGAGGGCGCTGGACGCGGCTGGTTTGGATAGTCTGAAGCTTACGGACGGGCGTTTGGTCAAATGGCGCGAGGAGATTATCGCTGTGCTCGTTGGGCTGCAAGGCGAGAATGGCGGCTGGCACAATGCGTACGGCAAGTATATGGAATCGATCCCGGAGCTGGTGACGGCCTACGCCATGATGACCCTCAAGACCACTCTCGGCACCCCGTAGCGCTGTACTCGCCCTTTTGCATTGATACCTTCCGGAGGTGCGCTCATCCGTTTGATTGCCAGCGCGACGGTCCTTTCTCAGGCTTGTTCTGTGTTCATCGCTGCATGCGGGCGAGCGTCACGATGCCACGCATTATTGGTTTGCCGGGCGCCAGGAGAAACCGAAGACTTTCCAGTTTTTGCCATCGTTGCGCAACCCGCCCTGGCCCACGAAGGCCGCCCCGTCGAGTTCGCCGGTGGCATCCACATGGGCCATGTCATCCTCAATGAGGATACGAGTGACGACAACTGTTCGCGGAATTTGTGCGGCCTCCTCCGATAACATTTTCTTGAGTTCGGCATGACTCAACGCAGCCAATGAAGTGCCGGCGGCAGATTCGGTGTCGATTCGGTTCAGGAATGCCTTGACATTCTTCTGCCGCACCGCGGCGAGGCAGTAGATATAGGTTTTTCGAATGGCTGCCTCATCGTTGGCCGGGCTGGCCGTGCCGGGTAATTGCACCACAAGTGCGAAGGCTGCGGCTGCTGTCAGGATGCGAGGGTGTCTCAATGATTTATGCACGGGCATGGGGCAGTCTGGTGTGTGTGTGGTTCTGACGGCACAAGGTAGCAGTGCGACTTGCTGTTGCAATCATAGGCGACGTGCGGGCACAAAAAACGCCCGACGGTGAGGGGGCGCCATTGCCCTGGCTGTTGTCGCTGGCTACCCGGACGCGTTCGGGCTTAATTTTACTTCAGCGGTTCATTTGATTGCTGCCGGGCGGGACGTCGATAGTCGTGGCGACAAGGTCAGAATCTCATGCGGACATCACGTAGCTCAATTGTGTTTCGACGGCTTGGTGAGCAGTAGTCGTGTGACCAGCATTTCATTCTTGCGATCGATCGTCAGCATGTTCTCGATAACCGACCTGAGGTCGTCCAGCAGCAGCGTGCGTTCCAGCTGTTCGGCGGTCGAGAGCGGGTCGAGCACGGCGTCGGCGTTCTGCTTACGGTCATCGTCGAAGCTGATGACGAACTCACTCTTTTTGCGCATGATCTCGACGATGTCCTCGGGTTCGATCATGTTGGCGCTGGTGTAGTGCCGGTTTGCGTCTTCGAACATGGCGAGCAATTCCTGGCCACGATCAATCTGTTTGCGGAGGCCGGTGAGTGTGTCAATGATCATTTCAATCCTCTGTCTCGAAGTGCGTCGACCTGTTCGGGGATGGTCTCGAGGTGTTGTGTATGTTGGAGCTGTTTTTGCAGGGCTTGGTTTCCTGTGGCTGCAGCATGGTCCAAATGCTGCCGGTAGTATCGATTAGATCTGCGGTCGTTACTGCGTTGGTCGGCTGGCGCAGAAACAATGACTCTGTCCATTCTTTATCGCCGACGTCTTCCAGCATTTGCTCGAATATCCTGTCCCGCGCATTCGGGTTGTGCTGTCGGGCGAACGCCGGGACGTTGATGTAAGGGCTCTGAGACATGTTCCTTCGCATGGCATCGAGGATGTCTTCCTGCCGGCAGCGGGTGAGCAATTGGATGCATCGAGCGCGTCCGGTGTGGCTGCCTTTAAGTGCAGCAGATTTCGTTCCCCCTGCAGCTCAAGGCGATCACGCGTGTTTGTGATGTTGTGGGTATGCTGCTGTGCAGCGGCCTGATCGTGTACGCACCCGAGCAGCAGTTTCTGCGCGATACCCCGCCCCACCCCCTCTGATCTTTGCCAGCCACGGCGGCAATAACTTCGTCATCCGCGACATGCCCAGCGTTACAATATCGACAAGACCGGAGGCCCGCTCGATGACTGCAATTGCTTGCTCGCTGCCGGACGAACTTCCCGTTGTCGCGCCGCTTTCTTCTGTTCCGTCTTTTAATCTTGGGGATTTGCGCTAATTCTTTGTGTGTATCCAACGGCATGTAATCGATTTTCCGGAAAACAATGTTCATGTTTGACTGGCAAGAACTTGTTGAAGCTGCGGCCGCCCGTGTCGTACCCGCCGATATCCCGTTACCTGCGGTATCGGTGATCGGGACAGACACGCGTACCCTCGGGCACGGTGACATGTTCCTGGCTTTACGCGGTGAGCACTTCGACGGTCATGAGTTTGCCGCTGCCGCCGTGGACCAGGGCGCCGCCGCCCTGTGCGTCGATGAGCAGATGGTCGACGCGATCGTGACGGCGACGGGCGGGACGACGCCATGTCTGTGCGTCGGTGACACGCTTGCGGCCTATCAGGCCATTGCACGGCTGCACCGTGGCAACTTTCCGAATTTGAAGATGGTCGCAATCACCGGCAGCAGCGGCAAGACCAGTACCAGAACAATCGTCGGTTCTGTGCTGTCGCAGTATTTCGATGGCGCCGTGCTCACTACGACGGCCAACACAAACAATCATGTCGGCGTGCCGCAGAATCTGCTGCGTCTCACGCCGGAACATCGCGGCGCCGTGCTCGAGCTCGGTACAAGCGGCCCTGGTGAGATCCGTCTGCTGACCGCATTGGCTGAGCCGGACATCGCGATTCTCACTAATGTCGGGCCGGTACACCTCGAGGGACTCGGGAGCATCGACGGCGTGGTGCGGGAGAAAGCCGGGGTGTTCTCGAAACTTGGCGACCATGGATCCGCGATTCTGCCGGTGCACCTGCGACATCACCCGCAGATCGCCCCGAGCCTGCCTGTGGACCGTGTGGTCACCGTCGGAAACGCCGGGGACGGCGCCGACGTGGAAGTAACATATTGCGGTGGCGATCTTACGTCGGCGAGAGTGAGCGTTTGCCGGGGTGGTCGTGACGTCGAATTTTCTTGGGCGCTCCCGGGCGCGCATCAGGCGATGAATGCCGGAATCGCTTTTGCGGTTGCCCAGGTGCTGGGCATCGAGGATGACTGTATCGTTGAAGGGCTGGCAGCGTGTCGGCTGCCGGAGATGCGTACGCGCATTGTCGAGCACGACGGCGTCACGTGGATCAACGATGCCTACAACGCCAACCCGGACAGCGTCAAAGCACTGCTCGACTGGCTGGCATCGGCATCCCATAGCTGCGGACACGTCCATATCGTCCTGGGCGATATGCTCGAACTCGGGCCGGACACGTCTCAATATCACGCGAGGGTTCTGGCATATGCCTGTGAGCGTCTGCCGAACGCCGGGATTCTGCCGTTCGGGCCGTTGATGGCGAAGGCCGCGCGGTCGTTCGGTCTCGATGCGTTCGAGGACATCGAGGATCTACGTCAACACATTGCCTCTCACGTTGCTGCCGGCGATCTGATCGCCGTAAAAGCCTCGCGCGGCATGGCCCTGGAGCGCATCATCCCATGAACATTCTTCTTACCAATGACGATGGCTGGAACTCGCCGCTGTTGCCGTTCACCGCCGATTACCTGCGAGAGATGGGCGACCTCACGATCGCGCTGCCGCAGGAGGAGCAAAGCTGGACCGGCAAAGCGATGACACGGTTCGGCAGGTTGCAGGTGGAAGAGCGGGATTTGTGTGGGGTAACCGGCTACAGCATCAACGGCCGTCCGGCAGACTGTGTGAACCTGGCCCTGAATCATCTCTGCCCGAAGCCGCCGGACTTGATTGTCTCGGGAATCAACATGGGTTCCAACCTCGGCGTCTCCTTTATTGTGTCATCCGGCACTGTCGGCGCTTGCCTGGAAGCGAATATCGCAGGCGTTCCCGGCATCGCCCTGTCGCAGTGCCTGCAGCCCGAGACGTACAGGCAGTGGGCGGACGAGCAGCATCTGCCGGCTGCCACCGTTGATGACCTTTGTCGTCACCAGCGGGAATTCCTCGATGCTGCCCTGGCCGATCTTCGGGCCCGCGACGATGCCTTTTCGAAACCGATCACCTGGAATGTGAATATGCCGCATACACCCGATGATAACTGGAGCGTCGTCCACACCAATGTCGGTCGCACGTCTTACGGCTCCTGTTTTGTTCGCGACGAGGCGACCGGTGACTATCGACACGATCTGCAGAAGGTCGACTCCGATGACGACCCGACATCCGATGGGGTCGTGTCGTATTTCAACGGTCATGTCAGCATCAGCCGCATTGACATCTGGCAGCTCGGCAGGTAACACTGTTCGGTAATTGTTGCCCTGCAGCGTAATCTTTTAGCGCTCCGGGTTTCACCCGATTACCTTTTCGGCGTCGGCGTTTTACCCATAACGACTTGCCGCGCTACATTCCTCTATGTCCAGCAAATCAGCAAAAGGTATCAAATACGAGACAGGCGTTGCCACGGAGGTTACGGACTTGCTGACGGTTGAAGCGCCGTTGCAGGTGACGATCAACGGCAATCCCTTTACCGTCACGATGCGCACGCCCGGCGACGACTGTCGGCTGGTCACCGGTCTGCTGTTTACCGAGGGTGTGGTCAAGCAGTGCAAAGACCAATTCCCTTACAGTGAGGAGAAAGACCCTGACAGCGGCGTCACCGTCGGAGCTGATTTCCAGATCCCCGAGGTGTTTCTGTGCGAGAACCTGCAGTCGAAGCGGTCACTGTTGATCAACGCTGCCTGCGGTGTTTGCGGTACCCGTGACCTGGCAGACCTGAACCTGACCGGCGACCCGCTCGAGCCGCGAGGCGTCCTCGACGTCGGCATCCTGCCCGGGTTGGCCGAGACCATGCGCCGGCGCCAGCGCGTGTTTGACGAGACCGGCGGCATCCACGCTGCAGCAGCGTTCCGGCTCGACGGCGAATGCCTCTGTGTTTTCGAGGATATCGGCCGCCACAACGCCGTCGACAAGGTCGCCGGTTTCCTGCTCGAGACCGATGACATCGGCGGTGCCGACATCCTGTTCGTCAGCGGCCGTGTGTCGTTCGAGATCGTCTCAAAGGCCTGGCGCGCGGGTATTCCATACCTGGCTGCGGTCTCCGCACCCTCGACCCTGGCAGTCGACATGTGTGAGTATTGGGGTATGTCGTTGATCGCCTTCTGCCGCGGATCGCGCGCGACAGTTTACGCTAACCCGCAGAATGTGCGTGGTGTGTAAAGGCGCCGTCCTCTGCCAAAACGGCCCCGGGCATGCTGTGACGGTTGCACGAGAACCGGGGCCTTGCGCATCACCAGTTTCTCCTTGCAATCGGGTATAAATATTGCTATCCTATTAGTAATCAAACTGTAACACCCATAAGCTAGTCGGGTTGCCTCCAGCCATTGTGAGGCAGTTACGGTTTATTTGCCCGGGCACTGGGCTTACCGCGGGATTGTGCATGTCCAGGAATATCAGCGCGTTGTCCGGCCGCAAAGGCTTGGACGACAATCTTTTCGACCGCATCGTCAAGATCGGTGCCACCCCTGCATCGGCACCCGATCACGTGCTGCTGGCGAAGGAATACCTCATCGGTGAAGCGATCACCTTCGGCGCTGCGTCCTTTTATGACCTGATCAGTGAAGAGGTTGCCTCGAAAAAGGCCCTGGTCTGCGACGGCAGCGCCTGTCTCTGTGCTGGCACCCAGGACAAGGTTGTCGATGAACTCAAGAAGCACATGGACGAGTCGGAGATCGGCACCATCACCTGCCTCGGCCGTTGCCACGAGAACGCGGCGTTCTACTATGACGGCTGGAACTACTCCGGTACTGCGATCGACCAGCTCGACGGGGTCATTGGCAAAGACGGCACTGGTTCGAAAGACCTCTACCACGTCGAATCCCTGCTCGAGACCCCCATCCTCACAGCCGAATTTCCCGGTGTCGACAGCTATTACGCGGCGTTTCGCGATGTTGTGCTGAAGAAGACCGGCGATGAACTCATCGCCGAGGTCCAGACCTCGAGCCTTCGCGGCCGCGGCGGCGCAGGGTTCCCGACCGGTTTCAAGTGGAACGCTGCCAAAGAAGCGCCGGGCGACAAGAAGTACATCGTCTGCAACGCCGACGAAGGCGACCCGGGTGCCTACATTGACCGCTACCTGCTCGAGCAGCAGCCGCACAGCGTGCTCTTCGGTATGATGGCTGCCGGTTACGCGGTCGGCGCCGACGAAGGGTGCCTGTACATCCGCGCCGAGTATCCCGATGCAGTCCAGGTCATCGGACGCGCCATCCGGGAGCTCGAAGGCTGCGGCTTGCTCGGCGACAACATCTGCGGCTCGGGTTTCTCGTTTTCGTTCAAGGTCGTGGTCGGTGCGGGTGCCTATATCTGCGGCGAAGAAACAGCTTTGCTCGCTTCGATCGAAGGCCGCCGGCCGGAAGTTGATGTGCGCCCGCCTTTCCCGACGACGGAAGGGCTGTTTGGCAAGCCGACGGTCGTCAACAACGTCGAGTCCTTCGCCAACATCCACGAGATCGTTGCAAACGGCGGCGCTGCTTATGCTGCTGTCGGCACCGAGAAGTCGGCCGGCCCCAAGCTGCTGTGTCTCGACGGGACGTTCAACCGCCCGGGCCTCTTTGAGGTGCCGATGGGCACGCCTCTGTCCACCGTGGTCAACGAGCTTGGCCAGGGATTCCGGCAGCCGGTCAAGGCCTTGCACATCGGCGGGCCGCTCGGCGGGCTGGTGCCGCTCGCCAAAATCGATTCACTGACTGTTGATTTCGAGTCCTTCAGAAACAGTGGCTTTCTGCTTGGCCACGGCAGCGTCGTTTGCGTGCCCGAGTCGTTTCCGATGATCCGCTACGTCGAGCACATCCTCGATTTCTGCGCCTTCGAGTCCTGCGGCAAGTGCTTTCCTTGCAGGCTCGGTTCGACCCGTGGTCATGAGCTGGTGACCGGTGCCATCGAGGGCGGCGCGCTGATCGATCGCCAACTCTTCGAAGACCTGATCGAGACAATGGAGAAAGGCAGCCTCTGTGCCCACGGCGGCGGCATACCGTTGCCAATCAGGAACGCTTTGATGTACTTTAATGATGAACTTAAGCCGTATTTTCGCGAGGACGCTGCATCATGAATAAGCGCGCATATCTCGATGGCGAGGCATACGAAATCGAAGCAGGTGAAACCCTGCTGAATTTTATCGAGCGACAGCGTGAGAAGGGCTGCGTGCCGAC
>CAUZJQ010000132.1:0-10611 GCA_963580095.1 Lentisphaeria bacterium
AGAGATACGAAGAAGCGGCAGAATTAGGCCGGCAGTCGATTGCCTTCGATCCCGACCTGCAATTGGCCCACTACTTCCTGGCAAAGACCCTGCTGCTTCAACGGCGTCCCGCAGCGGCGGCAGTGCATTTTCGCGAAACGCTGCGATTGCAGGCCGGAAATCTCGATGATCCTGTGGAAATGTTGCCGAGCCGGATCTTGAAAACGGACCACGTCTATACATTGTTGAGCTTGGCGCAGATCCAGGGGAATGCCGGCGAACTGGATGAGGCCGAAGAACTGTTGCGCCGTGCCGCGACGCTCGACCCGGAGAACCTGTCCCTTCATTTCGATCTCGCGCGATTGCTTGCGCGCCGGGGTGATGATTCGGGTGCGGTTCAGGTATACCGGCGTATTCTCGAGTTCGCGCCTGAGCAGCCGTCGATCCTGAATAACCTGGCGAGCATCCTGGCGACCCACTGGGATGCGAACCTTCGCGACGGTGAAGCGGCAATCGCACTGGCCGAGAAAGCCTGTGAGCTGACGGCATGGACGCAGCCGATTATTGTCGACACGCTGGCCGCAGCGTATGCCGAGGCCGGTAGATTCGATAAGGCGCTGGTGACTGCCAAGCGCGCGCTGCATAGCGCCAAAGGGACCGATCAGCCCGAATTCGCCAAGTACATCCGAACGTGCATAGCATTGTACGAGACCGGCAAGCCGTATCATCTGGCGAAGCCGGAGGGCAGGTAGCGCGGCACGCGTCGATCATTTGTTCGCAGGCGTGGGGCCCACGCTGATTACGACTCAAGGTTCTGAAAGTGGTTGGAACGACTTGCCAGTTCTTGCGTATCCTGCCCAAGGCTCGCTGCTGGCTAACAAACTGCCGCTCAAAACCGCCTTTCTCGAACAGCCAATAGATAGGCTTCCATTGCTTTTTGTAACCGATTCGCTAATTTAGGTAGTCCTGTTACCAACAGGCTCTCGTCAATACGACACGCCGACAACTACACGCGAAGTTTTATGAAAATTCTCCGTCTCCGTTGTTGCTTACTTGTGGCACTCCCGATCCTCGTTGCCGGCCTTTTCGCTGACGCCCAACTGCTCGCCCCGCCGGTGCTGGTCAAACTCCCGCAGTTCTTCCTCAATGATCAGAACGGCGATCCATTTCTCGGATCGTTCATGCACGGGAAAGTGTCGATTGTCACATGTATATTCACGGCCGACCGCAAAACCAGCTCGGCCCAATGCGAAGCGTTTTCGAATCTTCAGAAAACGTTCTCCAAGCACCCGCAATGGGATGACATTGGACTGCTGAGCATTACGATTGATCCAGAGACAGACACACCGAAAGTCCTGTCTGAATACGGACAAGAGTACGGTGCTGACCCGAGTCATTGGCAGTTCCTTACCGGCGACCGCGCCTATATCCGGAGGCTGTGCAACGAGGTCTTCAAACTCCCAGTGGCCGAGGCGACGGACAATCCGGGCGTGGTCATTTCCCACAGCCCGAAAGTCGTCCTGGTTGACCGAATGATGCAGATTCGAGGGCACTATGACGGGCTCAGCGAAAAGGGCCGCGAATTGCTGCAGCGCGATCTCGAATCAGTCCTTGCCGAAGCTCGCCCAGCAACAAGGCGATTTCTGTCGGGCGACAGATTCCTTCTCCCCGACCAGATCCTGTACACGCCGACCGAAGTCAGGAAGACGCCCTGGATGGGTGCACGAGCCCGAACCCAGCTCGCAACACGGGACGATTTCACCGTATTCAATAACTTCGTCTTCGTCGACCGGCTAGAGGAAAGCGGTATCACGTTTCGCAATTATGCAGTCGAGGACGTCACAATCGCGCACAAGGCGAATCATTATGACCACGGCACCGGTGTTGCTGTAGCGGACGTGGACGGCGATAAACAACTCGACATCTACTTCGTGACACAGAAAGGCGAGAACCAGCTGTGGCGCAATGATGGCGGCGGCAGATTCAAGAATATCACGACACCGGCGATCGCACTCCGCGATCGGATCAGTGTCGCCGCGTCGTTCGCTGATATCGATAACGACGGTGACCCGGACCTGTTCGTCACCACGGTGCGCGGCGGCAATGCCATGTTCGAAAACACTGGCGACGGAACTTTCCGAGATATCAGCGATACAAGCGGACTAGCCTACTCCGGTCATTCTTCGGGTGCGGTCTTTTTCGATTACGACCGGGACGGGTTGCTTGATTTGTTCGTTTGCAATGTCGGGGTCTATACCACGGAGGTGATTACACCAGACGGCAATTACAGAGGTTTCGAAAACGCATTCGTCAATCATATGGATGAGAAAAATGACGAACGCAGTCTGCTTTACCGGAACCTCGGGAACAACCGTTTCGAGGAAGTTTCAGAGGCGGTCGGACTGATCGACACGAGCTGGAGCGGCGATGCCAGTCCGATCGATTTCAATCGCGACGGTTGGCAAGATCTGTATGTCTTGTCGATGCAAGGACACGATGAGTATTACGAAAATGTTGAGGGCAGGAAGTTCGTACGAAAGAGCCGCGACGTCTTTCCTGCCACGTCTTGGGGTGCGATGGGCATCAAGGTGTTTGACTTCAATAATGACGATGCCCTTGATGTGTATGTGACGGATATGCATACCGATATGGTGGATTCCGCCATGCAGAGCGCCCGTCACTGGTATGCCGAGAAGGAAAAGATGACGCAGAACTTCCCGGCTCGTGTGTTGGCGACGGACGGAAATCACATCCTCGGAAACGCTCTGTTCCGCAACGACGGCGGTGGGAAATTCACCGAAGTCTCGGATGCCGTGGGCGTCGAGACGTACTGGCCCTGGGGGCTGAGTACAGGCGATCTCAACGCCGACGGATGGGAAGATCTTTTAGTTATCAACAGCATGAATTTTCCGTTTCGGTATACGCCGAATTCGGTACTGCTTAACGACCACGGAATATTTCGCGATAGTGAGTTCATCGTCGGCGTCGAACCGCGGCACGGCGGCTTGACACAACTGGTTTTCGAGATCGATTGCGACACCCAGGCAGACTACTCGACTATGTCAGGTCGGGTTTGTAGTGGCCGCACCGGAAAAGTCCACGTATACGGTGCGCGCGGCAGCCGCTCATCTGCAATTTTTGATGTTGACGGCGACGGCGACCTCGATATCGTGACAAATGAATTCCATAGTGAGCCAATGGTACTGATCAGCAATCTGTCGGAGCAGAAGGTGGTCAAATATTTGCAAGTCCATCTGGTCGGCCAAAAGTCCAATCACGACGGTCTGGGGGCACGGGTTGTTGTCAAGGCAGGCAGGCAATCATACACAAAGGTGAACGACGGGGTCTCTGGCTATCTATCACACAGTCTGTATCCATTGTATTTCGGGCTTGATGCTGCGGACAGCGTCGACAGCATCACCGTGGACTGGCCATCCGGTGCCAGGCAGCATGTTGCCGGCCCGATCAAGTCGAATCAGGTGCTGACGATTACGGAAGAGTGATGCCGAGCGGACCGAAGAGGCTGAGTTCGCCGAGTACATCCGAACCTGTATCGCGTTGTACGAGGCCGGCAAGCCGTATCATCAAATGAAGCCGCAGTAGCGCGGAACGCGGGGGGAGAGAGGCTACCAGGAACCGGCTGATCCGTCCGGCGCTACGACGATGGAATTGCACCAGGATTGATTAAGGGTCCTTGTACGCTTTGACCCATAGATGGTCACCGGCAAGCCAGAATGGTGCGCGAGTCGTAGCGTGTCC
This sequence comes from Lentisphaeria bacterium, assembly GCA_963580095.1. GTDB lineage: Bacteria > Verrucomicrobiota > Lentisphaeria > JABSQK01 > CAJWLW01 > CAJWLW01. The sequence goes on from CAUZJQ010000132.1 coordinate 3,739, forward strand.
GTCCAGGTACACAAAGTTGGCCCGATCAAGATGGCGATTGAAGGCGTCCGGCGTCCGGTTCCCGGAATGCATACCCGTCTCGAAGGGGTCATCAATCCAATCACTGAACGACGGCGTTTGCCAGCCGAAGGTATATCTCCCGGAATCCATTATCAGCGGGGCCTCCGTCGCGGTGGCCGGCGCATTCTGCCAGGAAAGTCCATTCTCGGCGCCTGCTTGCCCGGGGGCGGAGAAACCCCTGCGTTCCGTCCAGTGGGTACCATCGGTCGCGACACTCCCCACATTGTAACTCATCGCATAGCTGGTGTTCATAAACTCGTTGCCGTAATTCGAGACCTCTGCGCCCGTGTAATTGCCGTCGCCCCAAGCTGGAACCTCATCTGCCGAATCTGCCGGACAGCGAAATATGATCCAGCGTTTATGCGACCAGCCAAACGACGGCTTCATGACTGTCGGTCCGTAAAGGCCCGGTTCGGGACCGCCGTAGTACTCGAGTTTTGCGAGACGCCTGTTCCACGGCCCCCACGGATATGCATTATCGGCGCCCCCCCCATCCCACGAATCCCAACTGGTGCCGCGGGCGGGGAAGTAATCGTCGAAGTCGCTCGCATAATGGACAAAGCCGAGATAAATCTGTTTTTGATTGCTCAGGCACAGTGTCCGCCACCCGGCTGCCTTCGCCCGGGTCAGCGCTGGCAGAAGCATGGCCGCGAGGATTGCGATGATCGCGATGACAACCAGCAATTCGATCAAGGTGAACAGATTCCCACTTGGCGCTCGTCGTCGGTATGAAGTCCGTTCGCTGTTCAAGTCAGATGTTTTGAGATGCGATGCCATATTGTGTAATCCCATTCATCACGATAGGAACATATACCCTTGCACTGTCACCGTAAACGCAGCGTCAGTGACAAATTGTGCGAAAGTCGGATTCTGGAAAGGGACGGGAAAGAACGAAACAGCCCCGGTGATGACGCGCAGAATATTCCTGCGGAGCCTTTCATGGGTTACCTTATAGCATGCGGTACTGCCTGTACATCCTTCTCCTCACCTTCGGCTTTTCACTGGTCGCAACCGCCGCAGCGCCGCTCCTCGATGACCCGGCACGTGACGGGTGGAACACCGAAGTCCTCAGCGGCGAGGCCGGAAAACAGTTAAAGGTGTTCGCCGGCCTGCTCTCCCAGCCCGATCCGATCGCGGCAGCGCAGCTGGAGGGGTTGACGGCGCCGGGTTTCGCCTGCCGGTCCCTGCGGCCAGTTACGCTCGAGACAGTTTTTCGGGACGGAGCAATCACGGTCCGGCGACCGCAACCAGCGGTGGCGGGAACGGAGAATCAGACGGCACCGACCGGCGATGGAGTAGCCGTGTTGCAGCAACTGCGCCGGCCCTACACTCATGGCTACATCCCGCGCGCTGAACTCAAAGTCACCGGCATCGAGATGACGACGGCTGGATTCGAAACTGTCGTTCTCGTCAGTTTCTTCGGTCGCGCCGCCGGCGGCTCCCTGGAAGAGACCGCCACCTGGCGCTGCGGCTGGCAACCTCAGCAAGCCGGGCCACCGCTGCTCATCTCTATGACTACGGTCAAGTACGAACAGATCATGCTGGCTACCGAGCGTCCCACCCTCTTCAGCGATTGCTCGGAAGCGGTTATGGGTGGCAATAACTGCTATCGCGAGCAGTTATTGCACGGCATCGCGTACTGGGTACAACGCATCGAATTCATGCAGGGCATCGATGTCAATGGTTATCTCGGCATCGCGCTTGGTGATGTCGATGGGGATGGGCTCGACGATGTCTACATCGCTCAGGAAGGCGGCCTGCCGAATCGCCTGTTGCGTCACAATCCGGATGGCACTGTGACGGACATCTCGGCGGCGGCCGAGGTCGACTGGATGGCGGCCACCAGCGGTGTGCTGCTCGCCGATTTCGATAATGACGGCGACCAGGACCTGGTCTGTGCCACCCTGCTCGGCGCCTTGCGCGTTGGGTGTGATCTGGATGTCAGCTGCCCAGTAGAACTGCCCGCGCTGCAGGTCAACCAGCGGCGCCATGGTGCTGGTGCCGCCGTTAAAGTTCATTGTATAGGGCGGAGTGGGGCCTTCGTTGATCTCGGTATGGCCCAGGGATGTATCCAAGGTGGGCGGTTCATCCATCGACCAGAAGTGGTTGTCATTGCCGGAGATGTCCGGGATTCTGTCGAGATGGCCGGGAGGCGCATCGACTTCGCCGTTGCCGGCGGACTGATGCAGAACGGGATAAGAAGGCGCCGCTGCGAATATGGTGCAGCTCGCCAGAGCGCACGTCAGCGCCATGACAGCGGCACGTACAACACTTCGCTTCATTCTCATGCTCCTCTTGCACTGCTGCGAAACGATTTTTGCGCGCAGGCCCGCGTCGTACTGCCCCGCGGTTGCTCCCCCCCACCACCTGGAACCATATCATGAGCAATCTAAACAGAAGGCGTGGGAGTACAAGGGGGTTTAGGCGTGGGCTGCGGCGGTACCCGCAAAGATGAGGACATACTGTGCCATACCAGGCCCGTGTTGTCAGTCAGGAAACGAGCGAGGCGCAGCAGAAAGCCGACATTGTGGATCTGCTAGCGGGCCACGACATCCTTGAGCAGGATTGCCTCGATGATGGCCAAACCCGAGCCCTGCTATGACGGAAGCGCGACGTTTGTGCGCAAACAGGATCGTCCCCCGTTCATCCGCCCTGCTACAGGTCGACCAGGTACTCGATCTTCGCCGCCGTGCGGAGCCCCTCTAAGTAGCCCTCTCTCTGCCATTGCAGCTTGGCGCTTTGCAGGTAGTTGCGGAATGAGCCCTTTTCCCCGTTCACGATCCCCCGCATCAGCGCCAGGCACCAGGCGTCGAGCTCGGCGTCACTGATGGCGACCGCCGCGATCTTGGGGTAGCCCGCCTTCTGCGATCGCAGCTTGGCGGCCTGCAGATAGCCGCGGAGGGAGTTCTGCTCCCCTTCCCAGTTCAAGAGCGCCCGCATCACTGCCAGGTACCACGCGTCAAGCTCGTCGTCGGTGATGTCCGTCTCTCCCAGCCCGTGATGCGAGAAGTAGATGTCGACCTCGCTGACCTGTGACAAAAGCCGTGCCGGCGGGCGCGATTTCTCGAGCAGTTTCTGGAACTCGGGATCCCTGTCGATGCCATTCTCTTTTGCCTCCGCGGCCAGTAAGCGTTGCCCCAGCATTGCGACAGGCGCCCGCACCCCACCAGGGTAGTCGCCGAGAACAAACGCGTCCCCCGCCACCTCGATCGTGACGCCGTCAACAAGCTTCTTGACGAACGCGGCGTCCTTCGCGATCGTTTCCGGCTCTACGCCACGCTGCTTCGCTTCGCGGCTGATAACCATCTCCCTGATCTTGTCCAGGATCAGTGATTTCGGTTGTTCGCGGGAACCTATTCGCCGCCCCGCGATCGCAGCAATGTCCTGATCGACGACTGACTGTGCTATGAGCTCTCCGTCGGCCCGGAGGTCCGTCTTCGACAGGCGCGCCTGCAGCGCCTCACCGCGGGTCCGGGCCGCCTGCTCCCGCGCCACGAATCCCCTGGCCGCCTCGCGGGCCTTCTCCCCGGTGAGCGAGCCAAGGATGGCCCTGTCGCCTTTCAACCACTCGTCAATCTCAGCTTCGGTCACCTCATTCGGGTCCGGCTTCGCTGCCAGTTCGGGAATTCTCTGCTCATAGAAACGGGCGAGAAGGGCGATTTCCATCCCCTCCAGCCCCGTCTGTAGTCGCCTTACCCGCTTGACCTGTCGCTGATAATTGGGATCCTTGTCGAGCCCTTCTTTCACGAACAACTGAGCGATGAGTGCCTGATCGACGGCGCGCCTGACGGCCTCGGCGATCGTCTCTCCCGCTGCCGGTACGACGACCGTCTTCGGTACCGCCTCCCCATTGACCCGAGCCACCACCGCGGGCAGGTCGGCCAGCGAGTCCACTTCGGCCGCATCCGTCACCAGCGCCACGGTCATGCAGCAGACCCAGACTGTCATGGCAGCGCTGACCGCGCTGATCCATGGTGTGTCCGTGGGCTGACGGAAAGCCGCCGGCGTCAACCGCTTCCTCCGGGGCTCGCATTCGCGGCGAGATTCGATTTCGAATGGGTATGTCATTTTTAAATTTGAAAAAAAAGTGAAAAAAGGGTTGCAATTGCCCGCCATATTTCCTATACCATACGGTGAATTTGGAGTCATTCAAACATTTGGAGTCATTCAAACAATGAAAGAAAGAGGAAAGGAACCGCAAAAGACAAACCACACGGATCCGCAGAGATCGACTAACTCGCTGATGGAATTGGCGTAACTCGCAGAAACGAAACGAAACAAAGAGGAAAGAACAATGAAAAAGTCATTTACAGTAATCGCAGCCGTGGTCATGCTCGCTATAGCGGGGCCGGCATCGGCGTGGGAAGTCGTCGTCAAAGCCACCCTTTTGGGTCCTGGCCAGAACTATAGTAGCGTTGAGACGGGGCTTCTTGGCTATCCCGTCCAAAATGGGGGTGTGGGCTTCGACTCGATCTTCTGGATGGCGGTGGATGGTGTGGCGTTGGCGACTTGGGACGCCGCTGCCTTGGGCAGTGCCGAGCGGTGGTACTCCGGGCCGCACGACGAAGAGACGGCGACCCGGACAATCAACATCGACGCAGGGGCGCACGAGGTTCATCACATTAATGGCGGCTTCACCCCGCTCGAATTCACCATTGCCGCTGACGGAAGCATAGCAGGGCCGTCCAGCAAGATCGTTCCGTCTAACGATGGGTTGTCTGTGTTCATCGAAGTCTCAGTTGCCGGCGCACCGCCGCCGGCTGGCCCGGCTGGTCCGGCTGGTCCTCCTGGCGCTAATGGCAACGATGGTGACGCTGGTCCCGCTGGTACCGCTGGTACCGCTGGTGCTGCTGGCGCGACTGGTGCTGCTGGTGAGAATGCACCGTGTGTATCCTGTGCCGATGTGGCTACTGCTGCCGCCGACCTGGCCTGCAAAATTATGGGCGTCAGCCCGCCGAGCAGTGTGTCGGACCTTCAGGATTGTGCCCAGGTCATTGTCAATTCGCTGCAAATCAGTGCCAATATCTGCGATCCGACGGGTTGCGATATCGGTGCTGAGATCACTGCCGCCCTCGATGCCAAACTAAATCAGTAAATCTGATTGAATCGTCCATTGTAAAAGCACGGGATCTGCGGATCCCGTGCTTTTTTTTTGGGTTGAAAAATCGAGCCGTTGATAGCCGTTGATTGACGTTAATTGAACTCGAAGAGTATAGTGGTGAATGGCACTGGCTTGAGGCGGGAACCCTGTTTTTCCTGCCGCAGGGCTCACGCGGCGGCTGGCCATTTGCGGTGAAGCAGCGGGACCCGTGCCAGGACATGGCGCCACGACGTTTCGAAGGCGCCTGTAAAAAAAAGATTGCAGGGGGGTTGCAATTTGTCAGCAGATTTCGTATACCATGGTGCAGTGGCCTAGTTTCTGCGAAAATCGGCAACGAATATGCCGTGTTCGCGTAAGCCTTTAAAACGTCTGGAGTCCCCAGGAAAAACAGAAATAAGGAGAGTTGCAATGAACACCCTGAAGAAACTATTCGGTACGATGTTGGTCCTGGGCCTGGTCTCGGGATTGGCCTCATCGGCCGTAGCAGCATCGTTCACAGCAGCCTCCGTCGAACCGGTTGTCTGGTTGGCCGCCGGAGTAGGCGTCACCACGGGCGGCACCTTTACCTGGGCGGACCAGTCGGACGGTGGTGCCACTCACGACGCCACGCAAACCAATGCCAACCGTCATCCATCGCTGCAGACGAACGTGATCAACGGCCATTCTGTGGTACGGTTCGATGCGGGAGGAGGCGCCGGGAACCCCGATTGGCTGCAAATCGCCGACCATGCCGATCTTGACATCGGTACCGCCGCCGGCAAGGGCTTCACGGTGTTTTTAGTGCTCAACGTCTCCGATACCGCCCAAAAGTTCTTCCTCGAAAAGCGAGGTGGGGATTGCGACTATTGCATCTTTAACGAGGGGACCCTCAGGTGGTTCACGGGCAATGGAGAGCTGCAGTATTCTCCAATAGCCAGCGCGGGTAACTTTCAGATCTTAGCATTCAGCCTGGACCAGACGGGCGCTGGATCGGGTACAAAGAATACTTGGACAGACGGCGTGGCCGACAACGACAACCCCCAAGCCTACGGCAATAAGGAGGCCGACAACGACCAGCCGCTGTACATCGGCCGCCACGGGGCCTTGGATAACGACTTAACGTTTGACGGCGATTTCGCCGAGATTGTTATCTTTAACACGGCGTTGAACAGCGATGATTTGTTGTCAACTGGTATTTATTTGTCGGATAAATACGGTTTAACCACCGGCTACGCTGCTGATGCAGACGGTGACGGCGTCGGCGACGATGCTGACCAATGTGCCGACACGCCTGACGGTGAAGCTGTTGATGCCAATGGTTGTTCCGACTCTCAGAAAGACAGCGACAATGACGGCGTCAGTGATGCCGCTGACCAATGTGCTGGCACGCCTGACGGTGAAGCTGTTGATGGCAATGGCTGTTCCGACTCTCAGAGAGACAGCGACAACGATGGCGTCGCTGACAATGCTGACAACTGCGCCGACACGCCTGCCGGAGCAGCTGTTGATGCCAATGGTTGCGATGCCTTTGCACTGATCGCCGCGATCGCGTTGACGCCAGGCGAGCAGGGCGTGCAGGGCAAGGTCGGTTCTGATGGCGCCGCTGGTGCTGCTGGCGCGACTGGTGCTGCTGGTGAGAATGCACCGTGTGTATCCTGTGCCGATGTGGCTACTGCTGCCGCCGACCTGGCCTGCAAAATTATGGGCGTCAGCCCGCCGAGCACTGTGTCGGA
>CAUZJQ010000133.1:0-10521 GCA_963580095.1 Lentisphaeria bacterium
CTTGGCAACATCGTCAATCACCTCGTAGACCCCGAAGATTTCGGCGTTTGCAGCCTGCTCATAGGTGAAACGATAGTGCGGGGCGTTGCCGCCGGTGTAGCCGGCCAGCAACCCGATGCTGTAGACACCCATGATTGACTTGAAGTTGGCACTGAAGACATGCGGGCGGTCTGCCGTGCCACCCAGCACCAGCCACTGGGGATTGCGCGAAATGGCTGGGGACAGTTCGCCTGGGCCTTCGATATTTTTGCGGCGCTGAGGGAAAAATTCGCCATGCTCGAGGACCGTATAAAAGCGAATGTCACGGGCGTTTCGCAGATCGAGGTCGCCGAGGGTATGGACCTCGAAGTCGTCGAATCGCACTTCGCTGGGGGCGTTGGCAAACAGTCCGTAGCGTCCGCCCGCTGGCAGGACGTGCGGCAGGTCAATGATCTTGACTCGGTCCAGGTAGCAAACGATACGATCCTGTCGAGCTTCGACCCTCGGCATGACCCATTGGTTCGGCGTAAGATCCATGGCGACGGTGTAGAGCCGCCGGCGCTCGTCGCTGCCTTGCCGGCGCCACAGCGTGAGGATTGTCTCGTCGCTGCTGCGGGTCGGCGCCGACATTGTGAAAGCGTAGTATTCGTCCGGTCCCTGATAGTGGAAGACCAACCCGCTTTCTGTCCCCGGCACGAATTCGACGGCGGCACTGACTGCGTAGTCGTCGTGGAAGCCTTCGCCGTCGATGACCATAGCGTTGACTCCCTTGCCGGCGAGGCTGTAGAAATTGGCGCTGAGTTTCTCCTGTGGCGGATAGTCTTCGGCGCGCTTGTCATCACCTGCCGCCAGTACCCGGTCACGTACGGATCGTAACGCCCAGGTGCCGGATACCTGTCCGAACGGTCCGAGATTGGTTCCTTTTGTCCGGCGGTAGTGGGCAATGCAGGCTTGGTCGTCGGCTGACAACGAAGTGATTTTCGGCTTGATTTGTCCGGCGGTATCGATGCCCTCCAGTATGGCGCTTTCACCGTTGATCCCGACGAGCTCGCCAACGAATTTTCCGGTGTCGACGATGTCCCATTCGCGGATGAGAGCGTTCATAAAATCGGCGTGGACTTCGAAGCGGCCGGTTTTCTGGAAGTACGGCTCTTTTTTGTCCTCCGGCAGGTGACGGGTCGGCAGCAACACGGTGAACGGTGGGGGCAGCGCGACGGGCAGCAATGCGATGCGGCGGTTGTCGGCGTAGATGCTCCAGTACGCCGGTCGCACCTTCAGGACAATATCTACGTCGCGCTCGTCCGTCGGCATGCCGGCAATGTCGAACTGCGCAGAATGGATCTTGTCGCGATCTTCTGTCTGGATGACTGCGGTGGGATCATCTCGACGCAATTGGACTTCGACTGCCGTGCCATTGCCGCCGTCGAGATGCAGTGTCAGACCGTCGCTGTCCAGCCATCTGGCCGTGAAATTGAGATTGCCCGGGGCGCGACGCACGCGTTCGACTTTTGCCAGGTCGGCGGCTGCCGCGACAGAGGCTATCGCCAGTCCGATTAGCAGCAGGAAGCAACGGGACGTTTTGCAGCGCGGTTTGGTCATTGCGTCAAGGCCGGGCGGGCGTCAGCCCGGAATTGTTTGGATTGCCGGGTGTGAGGTTTGGTTCCATGGCGTCGGGGACAGGGGATGCACGCTGGATGCCATCATTATGCTGGGTTATGGGCAAAGTTTCGTCGGAAGATTCAGTCCAGGACTTCGGCACAGACTTCGGCCAGCACCTCGAGGCCGTCGTCGAGCGCCGACTTGGGCGTTGTCAGCGGTGGGCTGATTTTGATGCATTCGCCGCCAACGCCGACCGGTGCGAACATCAGCAGGCCTTTGTGGAAACAGCCTTCGTTGATCAGGAAAGCAGTGTCCGGATCAGGCGTTCGCGTGCCGGGCTTGACGATCTGAATACCGCCGACCATGCCGCGGGCCCGGGCGCAGCCGAGCCGTTGCGGGCAGGTCTGCTGGATTTCGTCGAGTCCGGCGGCGAGTACCTGGCCCAGAGTCGCGGCATTCTGTACCAGGTTCTGCTTGTCGATTACTTCGAGGTTGGCAATGGCACTGGCGACTGCTACCGGGCTTGCCGAATGCGTTGAAGTCATCGAGCCGGGGCTGTATAAATCCATGACATCGCCGCGGCCAATCACCGCAGACAAGGGCAGGGCGCCGGAAATGCCTTTGCCGCATGCGATGAGATCCGGTTTGATGCCGTAGTGTTCGAAGCCCCAATACGTGCCTGTGCGGCCGAAGCCTGCCTGGACTTCGTCGAAAATCAGCAGCGCACCGCAATCGTCGCACCATTTCCTGAGCTGCTGCGCGTACTCGGTCGGCATGAAGTCGGGGCCGACGCCCTGGTAGGTTTCGGACATGACACCGGCGACCTCCGCGGCGGCGATACCTGCGTCTGCCAGAGTCGACTCGAACAGGCTGAAATCTGTATTTTCATTCTTGAAGCCATCAGGAAATGGCACCTGCACAAAGGTCGGGTCGAGGTCGCCGATCCAGGTCTTTCCGTCGGCCATTCCCCCGGCTGTCTGTGCGCCCATCGTACGGCCGTGGAAGGTGTTGACGAAGGTGACAAAAGCGTTTTTCTGTGGGCCGACCTGTTCTCGGCCCCAGGATTTTGCCAGCTTGATGCAATTTTCCGTCGCCTCGGAGCCGGTGGAGAGGAGGAACACCTTATCGAGGCCGGCCGGCGCACGCTCGGCGAGCATCTTCGCCAGGCGGGCGCGGCCCTCGTGGGGAAAGCAGTAGGTCGCCAGCAGGGGTTTGTCGATCATTCGCCGGATGGCCTCGATCATCTCGGGGTGCCCATGTCCGCTGTTGGTAATCAGTACGCCGGAGGACCAGTCGAGCCAGGTGTTGCCCCAGGCGTCGTGTATCTGAAAATCGCTGGCGTTGTCCCAGACTACCGGCGGCTGGCCCTGCATGGAAACGGGCTCGTACCGCATCAGGTCCTCGAAAATCGGTAAGGATTCCGGCACCGGCAGCGGTGTCCGGATCTTCCGGTATTGTGTGTCGACTGCCGGTACGTCCACTGGTGTCATCGAATATTTGCCGCCTGCCATTCGTACTCCCTGAATCTGTAAGTTTAGGCACGTAGAGAAACGTGTACTATACTATGGTTCGTGGCTTTGGCTTCCCCTTTGCAGCAGGTTGAAAGAGTGGATGAAAATCTCGATTCCATGTCAGTTTGCCGTGCTCGCGGTGTTCGGTGTGACCGGGCACGTATCCGGCGGCGATGACGAATCACAGTATTTCCTGCGTAAGGCGCGGCAGCATTATGAGCGTATCGGGGGATGGGGGCGACACGGCGGCGTCCAGATCCTCGAGAGACATGAACAACTGTATGGCGCCACGTCCGAAGAGGTCATGGCGTGGCTTGCGGTCCGTCGATCAGTGATTCGCGAGATCGTAGCAGATTTCGAGAAGCGCAGGACAACGATCGATGAATTTAGAGCTCGCTTAGCAGACGCCGACGAGATCCTGCAGACAGGTTGCGAGCAGTACGGCCTGATCACCGCTCATCTGCGGTTGATCACTATCAGAAAATCAGCGCTTCCGCGCCTGCGCGATGTGACCGAGGTGCGTCACCAGCGGGGAGAGATCGATGATGCCGGTTATGCCGAGGTGCAAGCGTGGCTGGCGGCGCATGATGCCGAGATCGACACTGTTGTCGGCGACCTTAAAACCGGAGCGATATCTGCCGATGAAATCACAGTCGCATACCATGAGCTGCTTCAAACGATGAAAGCCGCCATTCTGCATCACGGCTTGAGTGACAAAGGCCTGGAACGCCTGATCCGTAAAAGCGAAATGCGCCCCAGAAATAACGCAGCGGTGCGCATCACCGCGGCCCAGGCGGTCGAGGTTCGTGTATATCTGGCAGAACTCCGGGAATTGTTCAAGCGGGAAAAGTACATTGAACTGCTCACTGACTATGTCTGGATGTCAGACATCGAGCGCAACAGGTGGCAGGAAAGACCCGATCGATATGTTGCCGTAGTGAAAAGTAGACGGGAGGTCATTCTGGCCGTGATTCCCACGCTGATGGATGGTGAGAACTGGTTTGTTCGTCCGGATGGCACGATTCATGTGGTTGCAGGTCTGCGGGCTATGTCATCGTACCGCGGAAAATTCCGCAAGAACCGAGAGTCGGGGGTCATGCCCAGTATTACTTTGAAACAGAGACCGGACGAGGGCCATTGGCGTTTCGAGGCCAACGGTTTTCATTACTGGTACAGTCGCGAACTTCGTGGTCTTGAGCTGCGCTGAGATCAGATCGAGCCACTCACAACCGAACTTGCTACATGTCCGATCGTCCCACAAACAACAGAACCGCTGCCAGGATTCTCCTGGCCGCCTGCGCAACGATCATTTCCCTCGTTGCTGCGGAGCTCGCACTGAATTGGTGCCTGACTTCGGTGGCATCGCCGCGGCTGCTGCAGAAGTACGGGTCGGTCAAACAGATTCGCAGTGCCGCTGCGCTGCGGTTCGCGGCGCATCCGTACCTGCCCTTCATTCCGGCGCCGAATTACGCCAAGGGACTGAACCGCCACAACGCCCTCGGTTTTCGCGGCGACGAGGTTGCCGTACCGAAGCCTGACGGCGTCTACCGCATCGTCCTGCTTGGTGGCTCGACAACCTATTCGACGGGCATCGACGACTATGGCAAATCGTATCCCGTTGTCCTTCAGCAAGGCCTGCGAGCGTCCGGCCATGGACAGGTCGAGGTGGTCAATGCCGGGTGCTCGATGTATTCGTCCTGGGAAAGTCTGATCAATCTCCAGTTCCGCGTGCTCGATCTGGAGCCGGATCTGGTAATCGTCTATCATGGCATTAATGACGTGCATCCCCGATTCGTGCATCCGGCATCGGCGTACACTGGCGACAACCACGGCAGTCGCATGGCATTCATCGACCGACCGCAGAGTGCCTGGGACTGTTTGGCGCTCCTGCGAGTCGTGCGAACTGTATGCGGGCAACGCCGGGGCAACGCCGGCATGGGCGTGTTTCAGACGTATCATGGTGTTGAAACAAACCATGCCGATCAGTTTGAGTTGCAAAAGAAAGGGGGTACATATCCTGCCGGCATCTTTGAGTCCGTACCCGCTCACCGTATGCTGGCCGACAACCCGCCCGTTTTCTTTGAACGAAATCTCCGGAGCATCGCCGGTATCTGCCAGGCGCAGAATATTGATTGTATGCTGATGACGTTTGCCGTATCGTCGCAGTTTATAGATGAGCCACGGGTGACCAGCGAGGAATACACCAGCGCCTATGTCGAGCAGAACGAAGTTGTCCGAGGGCTTGCCGGCGAATGCCAGATCCCTTGCCTCGACTTCGCCGCGGTCATGCCGCACGATCGGGAGTACTGGGAAGATGGCCGCCATGTCACCGAAGTCGGTGCAGTCGTTAAAGCCGAGTTCGTTGCCAACTTCGTGAGGACAAACTTTCTGCAACCGACTGGAGGGGAGGACCCGTGAAGCATCGAATTCTGCAAATCTACGGTACCGTCACGGTTCTCAACGTCCTGCTGTTTGCAGCGATCTACATGAGATCTCCGGAGATCCTGATCGAAGAGGATATGCTGCTGGAAAATTTGACTGCCAGCACCTTTGCCATGGCCGCGGTCATCGGTTTGATCATGGCGATATTCCATTGGCGCGGCAACGGGCGGCATGCGTGGCTTACGTTGCTCGTGCCATTTCTTGCGGGACTGGCGGCACTGGACGAAATCAGCTTCGGCAAGCACGAGTATCTGTTGACCGTTCCATTCCTCAAGGTGTACGCATTCAAGATTGACGGTGTCCACGACCTGGTGTTGCTGGCCTGGTCGATTCTCGAGACCGACAAGCCGCTGTATCTGGCCGCCTACGGCATTGTCCTGCTGGCTTCCGGGGCGGTTTCCTGGCTACTCTGGCGGCGGTTTGTCGCGGGTTCACCGAAGTCGTGTCTGCGTGAGCTTGATCCTCGAACGTGGGTCCGCTTTCTGTTGATCGCAGTCTGCCTGGTGTGTGTGGCGCTGGTGCTGGATCTGGACCTTGTCGAGGTGCGCGTCCTGATCTTCGTCGAGGAACTTCTGGAGTTCAACGCGGCAGTGGCCCTGATTTTCGCCGGCCGCACAATCGGTATTGGTACAGAGTCGTTGCCGGGTGCGGTTCGAGCAGGGTCTTCGTAAATGCGGGGGAGGCACGGAGACCTGTGCACCAAGGGCACATTCCCATATGCATTGCATTGCTCAATCCCTGTCGCCGTTCAGCCTCTACGCTTCCGTCACGTGCCCGGCCTATGATATCCTTCGCCAAAACGACCGTGGTAAACGGCACATCGACCGGCAGTGTTGTACTGGGCGGATGGCGATGATGACTTTGACCTGAATGCCGGCGGCGAGCATGTTCTGAACCAGTGCGTGGCGCCGGGCGTCCCAGTCCAGCAGGACGATGATCCCTGCTCCGATCTCCGCGAGTTCGACCATGTCATTGCTCGATAGTTCGGGGACCACGACATCCGTCATCTCATCGAGGCAGGCAAGCACTTCGCGAATATTCCAGAGATGGCCGTGGCCACACTCGCGCGCAGCAGCCAGCCGAAAACGAAATCGACGATGAAGAGAGAGGCCAGTGTGAACGACAGGAAGTACACCGGCGTCGCAATGTTGTTAGCCCAGCGACGAAGAACGGGCCGGTGATCAGGATCAGCACCCGCATCCGCCCGGACACCGTAAAGTGCTTGACCGTGAACGCGTGCAGCCACTGGCCGATCAACACGTTCGGTGAACGATAGCCACTCATGCGGCGCCCGGGATAGTTGAACAGGGCGGGCCCGTCGAAAAAAAAACGTTTTTTCGCTTTCCGAATGAACCTGATCATGCCGTTGCTTGGCGGGAGCTTTTCAGGTCCAAAACGAATGCGATGACGAGTGTTCCGCCGATCAGCATTGCGAGCTTGATGGCGACACCCGCCAACGGGCTGAACTCCAGGCAGGTGATGAACGGCATCAATGCCAGGACCATTGCCACGCCTGCTGCGGTTCCAAGACGGCCCCAGGGATAGGTGATCCTGTAGTGCGGTTGGCCAAGAACAAAGTAGGCGACACAAGCAAGGATCGCGCTGATCAACGTTGCCACTGCGGCGCCCGGCAACCCGATGGCACGGATCGAGACGTAATTGAGAATACAGTTCAGAATCGCCGCGAGGACGTTGATCAGTGCAATGCGGATCGTCAACTTGGCGATGCTGAGTCCGTGTGCGAGCCGACAAAGCCGGCGCCGCCAATGACTATGAATCGTTTTCCTGTAAGGTCCATGAGGCTACTTTGTCAAGTGTGCCACACGTTAGCGGTGTGCCGCAGGTTTGCAAAATAATTCACTGCTGCGATTCTTTTTTTACAACACATATATTTTTATCCGGCCTGCTTCAGGCTGTCGTCGGGGTTGGGTGCGGTTCGGATGAAAATATGCGATGCCACAGAGTGCAAGGTGTGGCAGGGCGGGCTGGTTGGCTGTCGGCGCAACATGCAGCAGCCTTGCCCAGTCCGGCGCCTGGAGACCAGTCCGATGTGACCGCCCTTTGGAACGGCCTAACACGTCTATGGCCTGACCGTCCCGGAATTACGAGTGCCAGGCAGGCGCTGCGATGATCACACCGGGGCGCGTTTTTTCGTCTTTGTCGCCTGCGTGGCGCGGCCCCAGGCCCAGTCGCGGATGACCTTGATCTGCTCACGCATGGTTTCCGAAAGTGGGACGATACTGCGCGTATGCCGGTAAATATCCTTGTTGTTGAACTTCCGCCCGCCATCCTGGTTCGCATCGATGCGGGCGGCAATGACGGCCTGTTCGACTTCGGCGCCATTCCAGCCATCGGTCGTCATGGCCAGGTACTCGAGGTCGAATTCCTTCGGATCACCGCCCTGGTTGCCGATGTGAATTTTGATGATCGTTTTCCGTTCGTCGTCGTCCGGCAGGTCGCAGAAGAATACTTGGTCGAAACGGCCCTTTCGGATAACCTCTGCCGGCAGATGCTGGATCTGGTTTGCTGTTGCGGCGACGAATACCAAAGGCGGTTTCTCCTGCATCCAGGTGAGGAATGCGGAGAAGACGTGGTTGCCGGCGTTGCCGGATTGTGCCATGCTCAGGCTGTTCTCGATCTCGTCGATCCACATGATCGCGGGTGCCACCGACTCGATGGTGCGGAGCGCTCGGTCGAAGGCGGCTTCCGGTGTGCCGTAGACGCCCGAGTTGACCATGTTCATGTCGAGCCTGAACAACGGCAGGTTCCAGAAACTCGAGACGATTTTGGCACACAGGCTCTTGCCGCAGCCGGAGACACCCATGATCAGGATGCCCTTGGGAATCGGCATGCCCGCATCGACGGCCTCCTGCGTGAATGACGTTTCGCGTTTGATGATCCAGTCTTTGAGGTTTTCCATGCCGCCCATCTGATCGAGCCCCAGTTTCTGCGGAACGAATTCCAGAAAGCCGGCTTTCTTCACCAGGATTTTCTTCTCCTCGAATATCTCATTGAAGATTGATTTCTCATCGAGCTTGTTGCCAAGCAGAATCCGGTGTGCCAGGTGCGTGACTTCGTTGAGGGTCAGACCGCGCAGCGCCATCCCCACTTCGCTGTGCAGTGTGTCCGGGATCTGGCGGTCGGGATAGGTCTTCTGGATCCGCAAAAACTGGTGGAGCAATTCCTCCGGTATCGGCAGGCCGATATCAACGAGGGTGACTTCTTTCTCGATCGACCGTGGGAGCGTGGCATCCGGCGAGACCAGGACGATGCTGGTTTGGCCGCTGCCGGTCAGTTCGTAATAGGCGTCGCGCAGTGCCCGCACGACTTCGTGCTGGTCCATGAAGTCGGGCATGTCCTTCATGACGTAGAAGCCGGGATGCGGATTTTTCATAATCGTCTGGATCGCGGTCACGGGGTCTTTGGTCTCGATGTCGCCGGGCGAGGGAAGGATCCCGGATGTGCATGACCAGGTGGAGACCTGCGCGTTTTCGTAACAGTCAGGCGCGATGGCGCGGAGGGTCTCCTCAACGCGTTTTTCTTCCGGCGTCTGCAGGAAGATCAACGGATTGCGGCCATTCACCGCATTCTGGATCTGTTCGGCAAATGTACTCATGGCTTGGTCCAGTTGCTTGAGTGTTGCACAGAAAGCCTGTACTCGCTTGGGTCGGCAGCAGCGGAATGCTATATTGCTGTCGGGGTTGCGATAACAGTACCCTATGAGGTATAGGGCAAGTTCGGTATGATTTCAAGTCGAGGAAACGATCTCGTGGCGTCCAATCGCGTGGCAGTTCCAGAGGAAGTTGTGGAAGCCACGATAGCTGCCTATCTGGCCGGCTACTTCCCGATGTCAGAGGATGGCGAACTCGATTACTTTACCTGTGATCCGCGGTCATTGTATCTTTTTGACTGTTTCCACGTGCCCACGAAGCTACGCCGCTTCTATCGCAAGCACACCTTTGATCTGAAGATCGACAACGCGTTCGAGCCCGTGGTGCGTGCGTGCCGGGCCGGGCGCCCCGAGTGGATCAGCGAGTTTCAGGTACAACTCTACATCGAATTGTTCGATCGCGGCTGTGCGCATTCGATCGAGGCTTGGCAAGACGGTAAGCTCGTAGGCGGCATATTCGGAACCCGCTTTGGTGCTGCGTTCCTGGCCGAATCGATGTTTTATCAGGTCACTCACGCGTCGAACGTCTGCCTGGTTTATCTCATGGAGCGGCTGCAGTACGGCGGCTTTCACTTCTGCGACATTCAGTACGCCAATGAACATACAGCGCGCTTCAACCCGGTCGACATAGAACTGCCTGAGTTCCAGAAGATGTATCAGCGGGCGGTCAGCGGCGAAGCAACGCTGGCGCCGTGAAGCCGGATGGAGAACCGTTGTTGTCTGCGGCTATGCCGGTAAAAATGGAGGGACTGACTGGGATTAGCGTTTCCGCGGTCCGAGCGCTACGGTGAACTGATTTGGCGCAGAGCCTCATAAGCGATGACGGCGACGGTGCTGGCGAGGTTGTGGCTGCGCGCATTCTGGCCAGGCATCGGCAGGATATAAAGGTCGTCCTTGTATTCGTCGTACAGACGTGCCGGCAGACCGCTGGTTTCGTTGCCGAACACCAGATAGTCACCGTCCGCGAATTCGAATTCCCAATATGGTCGAGTCCCCTTCGTACTCGCGAAGAAAAAATGCTGCGGCTGCTCACTCGCGACGAATTCGTCCCAGCCACTGTGCTGCCGAAAGTCGAGGTGCGGCCAGTAATCGAGCCCGGCTCGACGACGGTGTGCTTCGTCGAGCTTGAACCCCAGCGGTCCGATCAGGTGGAGACGGGCGTCGAGACATACGCACATGCGTCCGATCGAACCCGTGTTCTGCGGGATTTCCGGGGCCACTAATACAATGTTTAGTTTCACAGGTTCCATTGCAGCGCTAACTTCCCTCAGCTTTTTTCTCTGGCAGCGCGACACGTGTCTGCGCGCCTACGCAAATACA
>CAUZJQ010000134.1:0-10457 GCA_963580095.1 Lentisphaeria bacterium
GCCCATTCAGCATAGATTTCAGATACTCGTCCACCATTGGGGGTTGGGTAGCGCGTTTGACTGGGGGTCAAAAGGTCGCTGGTTCGAATCCAGTCATCCCGACCATCTTCACTCTTTCGCCCCATCGCCTTCCTGTTATGCAGGAACCGTGCCGCTTTGACACTTACGCCTGAAAGGCCGAAAAGAAATAGTGCCAGCGCGTCTACCAATTCCCCCACCCAGGCAGGAGCCAGGTCTTATAGTTCTTTGGGAAGGGGAGGGAAAGATTGGGACAAAAAAAAGGGGCCCGCTGGGCCCCTGGAAGTTCTAAAAGGTTTCTACTTCGAGGTTGACTCGAAAACCATACCTGCGACCGGCGATAGACTCGATGATGCCTCCACTGCTGATTTCGCCTTGAGAAACATCGGTTAGTAGAGAGCTCATCGTCCGGTGCATACCGATGGTTAGGAATGACCCGCTGGGCCTGTCAAACCGGTGTCACCAGCTGGGCCGCTATTAGTGCAAGTACTCAAACCCACCGCTATGAGGACAACAGCTATTACGGGCACCAACCAGGGCACAAGCTGACGACGCTGCACTGTTACTGACAAGGCATCTACCTCTGAAAACGGCTAAACCGACAAGAACAGCGGCAAACCTAACCGGTAGCCACCCCACTTAACCAGGTGGGATACATCGATCTCAGGCCCATAAGCGGGATATATGGGACCTTTTCCCACAACAACAATGGTTCGCGTTATTCGCAGCGTCTGGTTGTCTGATGCTGGTCGGAACCAAACCGGGTTAAATTTCTATGTTGTTAGACCGGCCTATCCGCCCGTTCAGGTCCCTCTAATCATTTTTGACACCGTGTCCGAGCTGCGGTTGGCGACCCAGATGCTGTTCCCGCCGACCATATTGCCGCCCTCGAGGAATTCTACGAACGCGCACCATATGTCGGCACCTGGCATAATTTGTGCGGCACCCATGGTGGCGCTGAAGGACGACGTCGTAATCGCATACTCAATGTTGTTCGCGCGCACGATCGAAACCGTACTGCGGAGTACGGTCCCGTGCTCATCGAGCCGGGCTGGCGCCGTCGCGGTCTCTCAAGCGTGTTGATGGCACGGTCACTGATGCAAATTTTCGAACTCGAGCGCGCTGCGCAAGTGCAACTCAGCTGCTATCCCAGTAAGTTTCCGGTCTATCCCCGCCAAGGATTCCTGTTCACCCGAAAATACCTGCTGCACGCAATAGCGGAACTGTAAAAGCCCAACTCGTAAACCGAATCCTCAACCAAACAGAATTGCCGTCGCGATTCAACCGAGCTTGATGACAATTGTGAATTACACATGAAATGGGACGTCGACATCTATGATCGCCCCGGCTGGAATGCCTATACTTACGGCTACCCGGGCGGAGGTGGCATCCGGCTGCAGGCAAACGGGGACATCATCGTAAAGTTTGAAAGCGCAGATGCTTCCGGCTACAACGACGACTTCCTGTTCGATCATTTCCGCCGAGTCACCATGCAAAGCAGCAACGGTGGCCGCAGCTGGACCGAGATTGAATCACCTTGGGCCTATCACATCCCTCTCGAACTCTCGGACGGCACGCTGGTCGAGATTGTCGACGACCGGCAACTGACACCACGAAACGAACAAAAGGCGCGGCTCGAGGCACTCGGCATCGGCCATGTCTGGCACGACGATTGTATGCTCTCCTGGGACCTCTGGCCAGCTTCGATGACCGAGCAACTGCGGGCCGAGGGCCGTATCGTTTGGGACCTGCACGTGGGACCGACGCCGGATCAACGGTACCTGCCGGACGATGTCGTCGCGACCCATGATCCGACCAACTTATTCTCGCGTGTGTCGAACGACGGTGGCGCAACCTGGAGCCTCAGAAAAGTTGTCGATGTCACAGGTTACGGACACTTCGGCTGCATGTTTGGCGGCGGCGCAATAGTGTTGCCCGATGACACTATTCTGGTGCCGTGCTACGGCGGCATCAAACACGCCGAGCTAATCGATGGGAACCTCCTCGGACCACTGCAAATCCTTGTTTTGCGTTCCGAAAACAGCGGCAAAAGTTTTGAATTAATCGAAGTGCCTGCCAACGTGCACAGCTACAATGAATCATGTTTGGTCTATCACCCTTCGGGTCGCGTCATCTGCCTGCTGCGCGCCGAGGAGACTGGCTGCTGCTTTTCCGACGACGGCGGGCGAACCTGGAGTGCCCCCCTCGACACCGGCATTCGCGGGGGCTATCCACTCAGTGCCCTGGCCCTGGAAAGCGGTACAATTATGTGCGGCTACGCCCATCGACGTTTTCCCGGCGGTATCCGGGCAACGCTCAGTCACGATGCAGGTGAAACCTGGGACATCGACAACGAGAAAATTCTCAACGACAGTTGCCTGCCGTCCAGCTATATCGGCGGCCCTGGCAGTGTGCAACTCGCTGATGGCACCATATTCAGCTTTTACAATTTGGTGAAGCCCGAAGTCGTGCGCCAGGAAGACATCGTCGACCTGGACCGGAAACTTACACTGACACCACGCTGGCATTCCTATATCGCGGGAAGTTGCTACACGGAAGACTACATACGCGCACCGGGATGAGGAATCAATGAGATAGTTTTGCAGTTGGCATCCACATGCATAAAATACATTTTCGGACAATCACCGGCAATCAAAATGCACCTGAAGCCGTGAACGCCGGGTGGCACCCGCTGCACAACGGCAGGTACGTGCAACAGTGTAAAGACAGAGCGCTCGGTGCAGCCCTGGACAGAAAGAACCGGGATGCCACTTTTTGACGCGATCGGGACGCACTGTGCAATTGAAACAGACCTCAGTGTAACAGTTTTTTTTCTTGCAATTCTATTCGGGTTTTCTTATCATGGTGGGTGGTATCTCGTGAGAGACGGGACAGCACGGTGGGTAAAAAAGCAACGATTTACACCACAACCAAGAAAAAAAGGACAGGGCATGAAAAACAGAAACGTACACAATCTGGGAATATTGGTAGCAGCGCTGGCCTTGAGCATTGCCTGCGTCCACACGACGACGGCGTCCAACATCCTGGCCGGCTACGACAACGGGATCATTCGGGTCGATGGTGTGGTCGGGATCTTTGCAATCGATTCCGTCGGGGATGTCGCGGCCGGCGACGTCAATAACGACGGTGTCGATGAATTCTTGTCTATCGGCAAGTTCGCCGGGCAGGATTCACTGCACTACTATTACGTTGCCCCGCCGCACTCACCGACCAACGGAACGCCGTGGACTGAACTGTTCAATCTCGACAACCCGGGCTCGGTCGCCGCCAATCTGAGCCGGCTGTATCCGCTGGCCACGACGCTGGCATCGGGTGACATAGATCCGACCAAGCCGGGCGACGAGGTCGTGTTGGGAACTGCGGACGGACGGATTATTGTGCTGGGTGAGTTTGGTGCCGTCAGCATTTTTGCGATTGACAGCGTCTCCGACGTGGCAGTCGGCGACGTAGATCCGACGATAGCAGGCGACGAGATTGTCGTTGTCGGCAAGTACGCCGGGAATGATACGCTGCACATTTTCTATCTGGCGACGCCAAATTCGGCGACCAACCCGACGCCGTGGCATGAGATTTTCAATGCCGACACCCCGGGAAAAGTGGGTGCGAATGGGCATCGCTTGCGTCCCGGGGCACAGGCAGTCGCGGTTGGCAACGCAGACCCCACCACCGAGGCTAACGAGATTGTACTCGGTTTCCAAAATGGTAAGATCTCCGTCGACGGGATTGTCGGTGTGTTCGCCATCGATTCAGTGACCGATATCGCCGTCGGCGACGTCAACGGTGACGATCTCGACGACATTGTCTTTGTCGGCAAGTACGCCGGGCAGGATTCACTGCACCACTGGTATATGGCGCCGGCGAATTCCCTGAACAATTCGACGCCATGGAACGAACTCTGGAACCTCGATTCGCATACCCCCACAGGCAATCTGGCTCGGCTGCGCCCCGGCGTCACCAGCGTGGCTGTCAGCGCCGATCTGATCTGCGTGCCGTGTGAAAAGATCCAGGACGAGGCTGCGGACGCACTGTGTACGGAATTATCCACCACCCCGCCGACGTCGGTCGCCAACCTGCGAGATATGGCCATCGCGGCGCACGAGGCGGCCTCGGCCGCAGCTGGCGGTCCGATCTGCGCACCGTCGAGCGCCGACGCCTGTCTGGCGGCAGCACTCTCCGGCTTAGGCCTGTAAGCCGGACTGAGGGCTCGCTTAAAATATTCGCGCAAGTTGCTGTCCGTCGGCGAGAGATCGAGCGGCTAACCGGACATTGGAGTTGAGTGCGTCTTCCGACGGGCAACATCAACATCGGCGGCAAATCGGGCGCATACGCTTACTTCTCTCGCGGCCTATTCCAGGTGCCGACCCGGCATCTCTGTGCCCCTGCAGTGGACACACCGGTACCCAAGCGCATTACTCGCAAAGAACGTGGCTTCCGTTACCGCGGCACATGGCTCCATTGCTGTGGACCTTTCGGCCGTTAGCGTATAGAATACAACCATGCGCTGCATCTTGATTCTACTCTCCACGGCCCTCCTCGTCGTCATAACCCACGCCAATGAATTGAATACTGTCAACGGCATCACACAGGTCATCGTGCCGACAGCAGCCACTCCGGCAGAGCAGTTTGCGGGTGACGAATTGGCACGCTACATCGGTAAGATCACCCGTGTCGCGCTGCCGGTAATCGCCGAGGACACCGACCGGTTCGACGGCCGGGCACTGGTGGTTGGGCGCACGACAGAAAACCTGCGGGATCACAACCCCGGCGACTGGGCGCGCGATACGATCTATCTCGGTTATGGCGACGGTGATATCGCAATCATCGGCCAGGGGCCGCAAGGCACGCTGTTCGCGGCTTACGAGTTCCTGCGACACCAGGGCTGTCGCTGGTACCTGCCCGATCATATAATCGACGAAATCGTGCCGCGCCGCGCCGAACTGGAGTTGCCGGAGTCACCCCTCCAGTACACGCCGACGTTCGTCGAACGGGGCTGGCACCCGCACCCGTCTTCGCCGGGCGCGTTCAAGGTACATATCAACAAGTGGGCGACGCGTAACGGCATCAACGCGATTTGCGCCGGGACAACTTTCGATTACGGTGAAGAACTCGGCCACGGACTGCGCCTGCGGGAAGGGCATACCCTGCCCGCCCTGATCCCGTCGGCAGATTTCCCGCAAACGCTCGAGACGTTTGCCGCGCACCCGGACTGGTACCCCCTGCACAACGGCAGACGCGTGCACCAGTACAAGGACGGCCGCCCCGTACAGGCCTGCCTGTCGAATCCGGAAGTCGTCGCCGAGGTGAGCCATCGCGTGATCTCCTGGCTTAACGAATACGGTGACTGCTGGCGATTCTCCGTGAGTCACTCCGACGAACCCACCTACTGGTGCGAATGCGATGCGTGCAAAGCGATAGACGGGCCAAACAGCAAATGGCAGAGAAACGACCTGTACGACGCCTACGGGCTGAAATCAAAGCAGGGACCGGGGCCGATGAGCCGGCGCTGGATAGCCTTTGTCAATCAGGTCGCGCAGAAGGTCGCCGCGGTGCACCCCGACATCAAAATTTCGTTCTATGCCTACGGCTCCACTGTCATGCCGCCAACCGGCGATGACTGGAAACTGGCACCGAATATTATCGTCGAATATGCCTATGGCGACGGTATCTGCCTCAGCCACGATTTGACGGCAGAAAATTGCCCGACCAATGCCGCAGCCCATGCCTGGTTGACCCACTGGGCCACGGCGGGGCGCCCTGTCATCATGTACGACTACCCGCCGGGTGGCGGCAATTTTGATGTACCGACGGGCCATCTTCGACGCTACCAGGCGCTGTTGCGTTATTCACAGGCACATGGTGTCATCGCCTGGGCCGGCGAAGGCCAGGGCAGCTGGGCCGGCTCCGGGCTCTGGCATTATTTGAAAGGTCGCCTGCTTTGGGATGTCAACAGTGATGTGAGCATCTTGATCGCAGAGTTCTGCCACGACATATATGGTCCGGCCGAAACAACGATGCAGAGTTTCTATGTCGAATTTGAAGCAGCCCTGGACCAGATCGACGACCATCAGATCTGGGGCAGCTGGATCACGGCGCTGCCCGACCAAGACGTTGACCGCTTATCAGCGTTGCTGAGCGAAGCGGAGACGCAGGCGCCTGCCCCCCCCTTCGATCGCCATGTTGCCATGATGCGCGCCGCTTTCAACACCCTCGAGATGCAGCGCCTCGCGACTGCCGCCAATGAATCCGGATTCGCCCGTTACAACAAGATGCGTGAAGCGACGCTGGCGCTCGTTGAACGCCACAACCTGCCGATCACCGACCGCTGGCGCGATGAGCTCGCGAAAAATCCATACCGGCCGCCGTTCAAGGCGCTAAACGCCAGCGAGCTGCTCGATCTGGCGAGTGGTTGGAAATTCCGCGTCGACGACTCGGACACATGGCGCGACATCCGCGTCGATGACTATTGGACAGGACAGGGCATCAACTACCATGGAATCGCCTGGTACACCACCGAATTCGTCGTGCCTGATGATATTGCCGGCGGCACTGTATGGCTCTTGTTCGGCATGATCGATGGCGACTCGGAGGTCTGGGTGAACGGCAAGTCACTGGGCAGCATGCCCGGCGCTCCCTGGGATAAGCCGAAGGCGTTCGTGATCACCGAAACACTCGAACCCGGCGACACGGCACAGGTCCGCATCCGCGTCAGCAAAGAGCTGTACGCCGCCGGTATCAACGGCGGTGTTCGACTGGTGCATCGCAGGTAGATATAGATATTCGGTGAACGACTTTAAAGCATCCTGCGTCACCCTGGAGAGCCGATTTCCCACGACCAAAAAACGGGCCGTAGCCGAGGGAGCCGTTCGGCTCTGAGCGAAACTACGCCTGGAACTCATGTGTTCCCGCCATGCACACTGTGAACTGGCCGCTGCCGACGGGCCATTCGATCTTTGCCTTCCGGATACCTTTCGGGATGTGAACCCGCATAGTATCCTGCGCGCATCGCCGCAGCGAAAGCGAGCCTCAACTGCATACGCACTCGTCGTCAGTAATGCACGGCGCGGTTAGCCAACAGGGTCTGGACGTTTTCACGATGCGTCCCAATCAGTACTGCACGGCACTATAGCTCCTGGCTCCAGGGAGAAGCGGGAGCGATATACGGCTCGACATATTTCAAGGATTTCGTATGCCCATCGACATAGAGCATGTTGCACGATTCGAGATGACGATACAACGAATAATGCAGTGATTGACTGGCTGCTACAAAGCCGAAGTCCGTTAAATTGGAGTCACCAATGAGATAAGTCTCGGACGGGGTGCGCCAGAATTCGATTTTGTGGGGGCCCGGACCGTGGGGCGCGGCATGGTCATCGGAAGCAACAGTCGACCAGCGGTTGATGCTGTAGCCGATCGGATCATTCAGAAAATCCGGACAGGCAAAGATATGTCGCATAAAGTTGTTAGCTCCGTTTGGAGGACCTGGCGGAAAATACGGCCCAAGCGCATAATCATCATACCAGTTGCCCTTATTCCCTGGTGCATAATCCGGGTTGTACCATTGTATCAAATACCCCTTGTGATCATCGGCGTAATACACCACACCCAGCCCCAACTGCTTGAGATTGTTGGCACAGGTCATCCGTTTAGCCGCCGACTTCGCCCGTGTCAATGCGGGTAACAGCATCGATGCAAGAATCGCGATGATCGCAATCACTACGAGGAGTTCAATCAGTGTAAATTTTGTGCGGTGTGGCAAATATCGCATTTTTATAAGCTTCAACTAAATGAAATAGACGAGCTATCGGCTTTAACGTATCACAGGCCTGTCATCGGTTCAAAGAAAGTTCAATACCGTCGATGTATTACTTCCTGACAGGATCCTGTGTTTTGTTACCACCCCATGGCAAGTTGCCGACTTAAAAATATACGCTAAGGCATTCACGCGCCTATACGTGTTTGTCCCGTTACTGAGCCGTGCCCAGTCGGCGGGTCAACTGGCGCAGGGTTTCGAGTTCCCCGGGCGTAAGTACAGCCATCTGATCTTTGATGCATGCCACTTGTGGCGGCATAAGACTTTCGATCAGTTTATTCCCGGCTGCAGTCAACGAAATGATGATCGCCCGACGGTCACTGGCATGTGGCGTTCGCTGCACGAGCTTCCGCTTTTCCAGGTTGTCGATTACCATCGTAATATTGCCACCCGACTTAAGCATTTTTCCAGCCAGTTCGCTCGGCTTCATAGGCCCTTGAAACAGCAGGCATTCCAGCATTGCGAACTGGCTGGCAGTGAGCCTTGACCCGCGAAAGTTCTGTGCTGATTTCGCGAGCAGCGATTCCGTCGCACGGAGCAGGCAGATATAGGCGTTGAGCGCCCGGACTTCGTCGGCATCACCTGGGTATTTGGTTGGCACGTCACCCTCACGCTTGTTGCAATTGTTGTCGAGACTTGACTTTTAGATACTTTAATGTTAAATTATTCTATGTCAAACGGAGATAGCGAACTATGGCGCAATTAAAAAATATGACCGGGGTCGATGAACGCGACCAAAAGATGATCGAGGATGCCGAACGCATGCTCGGACCGGAGCCGCAACAGATGGGGTTCGTCAAAAACCTGTTCTGGGGACGAGTGCGCGATGACCTGCTCTCGCCCTTTCCCCAACAGGATGAGCTTGAACGCTGGCGCTGCGACACGCTACTTCTGCACCTCGACCAGTACCTCTCGCAGGAGCACCCCAGTATCGAGATCGATCGCGATCAGGAAATTCCCTCCTGGGTAATTGAACGGCTATTTGATCTCGGCGTTATGGGCATGACTATCCCCTTGGAATTCGGCGGTTTGGGACTGGGCATTACCAACTACAACCGGGTGCTGTCACGCATCGGTGCAACCTGTGCCGCAACCTCGGTAATGGTATCGACCCATCTATCGATCGGCTGCAGAGCGATCATGGATTTCGGTTCCAATGATCAGAGGCAGAAGTGGTTGCCTCATCTGGCCACTCACATGTTGTCCGCATTCTGCCTGTCTGAGCCCAATGTGGGCTGCGATGCAGGCGGTCAGGAGACCCGTTGCGAACTCAGCGCTGACGGCAGTTATTTTATTGTCAACGGCGAAAAGAAATGGGCAACATCCGGAGCGTTGTCCGGCATGTTCACCGTGACGGCAAAGCAAACATTCGAAGACCCGGACAGCGGCGAACTCACCGAAGGGGTGACAGCGCTGATTTGTACTCCGCACATGCCCGGGGTGGAAATATTCGAGGCAAATCGCAGCAAGTGCGGAATCCGTGGCACCTGGCAGGCACGGATCCGCTTTACCAACGTCAAGGTGCCTCGCGAAAACCTGCTGCACCAGGAAGGCAAAGGGTTGAGTGTGGCACTGAAATGCTTAAACATCGGCCGCTGCACCCTTTCCGCCGGTATCGTGGGTGCCGCCGAACGATGTGCAGAGCAGGCGATCAAGTGGACATGTACCCGATATCAGTTTGGGCGACCGTTGTCGGACTTTGAGTTGGTGCGCCAGCGCATTGCGCGCATCAACGCGATGAATTATGCCATGGATGCGATGCTCTATACGACCACCGGCATGCTTGAACGAGGGGACGAGGACATCATGCTGGAGACTGCTGTATGTAAGGTTTTTTGTTCGGAGATGGCTTGGCGCGTCATCAACGACAGCATGCAGATCATGGGCGGCGAGGCATTCATGACGGAAAACGAGATGGAGCGCGCCATGCGCGACAGCCGGATCTATCTGATTGTTGAAGGTGCCAATGAGGTGATGCAGGCATTTATCTTTGCCTATGGCGGCAAGCAGTTGGCTGAGCACATGCTGGACCTGCAGACGATGGCCGGTGGTCCCAATTGCTCGCTGTTCGAGCGATTCTCCAATTGTCTCCGACTGGCTCGACGGCCGGCGATTATCGCCCGGGGATTGGGGCTGGCCGCCGAACTCTTCCTGGGGATGCCCCGGAAGCTGCCGCGGTTCCCGGGATTATCACCGGAATTGACGGAGCATGGAAAACGCTTCTGTCGTCTGGTCCGTGAACACTCGCATCAATTCAAGCTGGCGGGAAAGAAGTATCGCGAGACGATCGTGCGGCGTCAAGCCGTGCAGGCACGCCTCGCTGATGCGGCAATGTGGCTGCACGCAATGGCTTGTGTGTTGAGCAAATTGGACCGGCAACTGCGCAACGGCGTGACCGGCGCCGAGGCTGCCCGTGACAAAGCAGCGGCCCTGCATTTCCTGGAACTTTCCGAGCTGGAGATTGCTCGTGTGTTCAAGGAACATCGTGCCAACTCAGATAACAGCATGCAGACGGCGGCAGATGCGGCAATTGTCTACAACGAAACGCTGCCAAACAGAGACTTTATCATCCCCGAACACTCCCCAACGGCAGCCGGCAGCGGCCGCC
>CAUZJQ010000135.1:0-10440 GCA_963580095.1 Lentisphaeria bacterium
ACATCGAGATCAGCCGGGGCTACGAGGTGACCCCGGTCCGGGAGTCGTTCGAGGTCGGAGCGGACACAGATGAAATGACGTTTGAACTCGACCGGGTACTTGACTGGCGCGGACGCGGCTGGGTGACGGCGGACACACATGTTCATTTTCTGACGCCATCGACAGCGGTACTGGAAGGCGAGGCGGAAGACGTCAATGTCGTCAACCTGCTGGCCAGCCAGTGGGGAGAACTGTTCACCAACGTCAGTGACTTCGATGGCTCCACGACACACTCGAACACGCTCGCCGGCAACGACGGTGAATTCCTGGCGCGCGTCGGCACCGAGAACCGCATGCAGGTACTCGGACACATCTCGTTGCTCGGTTACCGCGGTGAGATGATTCATCCACTGTGTTCAGGCGGCTTGTCGGAGTCCGCCCTCGGCGATTTTCAGGAAGTGACGATGGCGGACTGGGCACAGCGCTGTATTGATCAGAACGGTCTGGTCGTGATGCCGCACGCACCGAATCCGCAATGTGAGCGTGTTGCCGATGTGGTTCTTGATCTGGTGCATGCCATCGAGTTCATGTCATTCAACCGGCGGGACGCGCAGCTGGGCCCGACCGCGGTTGCAGACTGGTACCGCTTCCAGAACATGGGATATCACCTGCCGCTTACCGGCGGTTCAGACAAGATGTCTGCCGCCTCGCAGCTCGGCGGGTTGCGGACGTACACGCAGCTGGGCGATCTCGAGCTGACCTATGAGAACTGGATGGCGGCCACGAAAGCCGGCAATACCTTTGTCACCGTCGGTCCGCTGGTGGAAATGCACGTCGATGGAACCGCCCCGGGCGGCAGGATCAAGTTGTCGGAGACCGGTGGCACCCTGACGGTCGAGTGGCGCGTCGAGTCCGTACAGGTGCCGATCGATGCCGTCGAGGTAGTCGTCGGTGGCTGCACGGTATCCGAGGAGCGTTTCGACAAGGCCATGGCGGCGAGCGGTACGACGGAAATCGTGGTCAGTGATTCGTCCTGGGTCGCGGTCCGTGTGCGCGGTAGAATCTCGGTCGAGCCCAATGACGATATCGCGGCGCACACCAGCGCCGTGCAGTTGTTATGCGGAGACAAACCGGTGTATCGTCAGGAAGACGCGGTCGCAATGTTGCGCCAGATCGAAGGTGCTATGGCGTACGTCGATACGATCGCCGCGCGCCCGGACGCCGATCGATTCCGCAAAATGCAGTTGACGCTGGAATCCGCGTACAACCGGATGCACCAGCGTATGCACAACGAAGGCGTGTATCACGACCACACGCCGGTGCACAATCATGGGCATGAACATTGAGGTAGGCGCCACGAAGGCGTTGGCGACGTAGGGCTACCTGCAGAACGGCCTTGCAAGAAGCCGGTGACCTCACCGTTTCCAGAAATTGGGAAGCAGCAGGACGATCACTGTATATACTTCGAGGCGGCCAGTCAGCATGCTGAATGTAAGCAGGAGCTTTGTTTGCGGTTCCATCCAGGCATAGGTCTCGGTCGGTCCGATACCAGAGAGCCCGGGCCCTATGTTTGAGAGCGTGGCAATCGATGCAGTGATTGCGGTCTCGGCGGCACCTGCTGCCGACATCGTTGCGAGTCCGGGTTCGATCAGGCAGATCAGCAGGCAGACGGCGACAAACAGGATCAGATAGATGAAGAAGAATCCCAGTATGCGGGTGATGATGTCATCGGATACACGGTGATCGTCCAACCGCACGTTGGTTACGGCGTGGGGGTAAAAGCACCTGTAGATTTGAGCTTGTGCGAACTTGATCAAAATCATCAATCGCGACACTTTCATGCCGCCGCCTGTGGAGCCACCGCAGGCGCCGATGAACATGAGGCAAAGCAGGAACATGCGCGCATAGCTGGACCACAGATTGTAGTCCTCGGTGCAGAAGCCGGTGGTTGTGAGAATTGAAACGACAGTGAAACTGCTTTGGCGAACAATCTGTGCCAGATTCTGACCTTGCAACCCACTGAAAAACTGGATGCTTGCCATCGTTACGATAGCGAACAGACAGAGCCCGGCATAGAATCGGAATTCCTCGTTCTTCAAGTATGTCGCCGGCTGGCCTCGCAGACATCTCAGATGCAAAACGAAATTGCAGCCGGCGAGGAACATGAACAAGGTAATGACGACGTCGATGTAAGCGCTGTCGAAGGCTTTGATGCTCGCCTGTTGGGTCGAGAATCCACCGGTCGACATGGTGCCGCAGGTATGGCACCATGCATCAAACAGCGTCATGCCGCCGAACATGAGCAGTACGGTCTCTATTAGGGAAAGCAGCACGTAAATGCCCCACATCATCTTCGCGGCGGTCGCGATTCTCGGGGTCAATTGATCGGCAGTGGGGCCTGGTGCTTCTGCCCGGTAGAGCTGCATGCCGCCGATGCCGAGAATCGGCAGGACGGCCAGTGACAGGACGACGATTCCCATGCCGCCGAGCCACTGGGTAAGGCTGCGCCAGTACAGCAGTCCCTTGGGCTGGGCTTCGATATTGTTGAGAATCGTTGCCCCGGTCGTGGTAAAGCCGGACATGGTTTCGAAGACTGCGTCGACGACCAATATATCGGTGGTCCAGCAAAACGGGATGGCGCCGAAGATCGCCGCCGCCAGCCAGCTGAACGTCACAATCCCGAATCCTTCGCGGATACGCACGGTTTCTTTACCGCGGTGCACCAGTGAGCCCAGGCCGCCGGCGGCGATCGTGATCAGCGAAGACCACAAGAGGCCGTAGGTGACATGGCCCTCATCCCCCATCAGCCACGAAACCGGTACGGATGTCAGCATCGCAATGCCGACGATCATCAGTATTGCCGACACAACTCGTAAAACGACCTTAGTATTCATCTAAGCATGTACGCGAAACAAGGTTTCTGCCTGGGCGACTGCCTCAGTTTTTGACAACATAATCACACGATCCCCGGGCAACAGTTCTGCAGATCCGACGGCTGGCACCAATTGGTCGTTGCGGATGATGGCAGCAAACACGGCGTCCGGCGGACACTTGGTCTCCGAGATCCGTTGGCCTGCAACGCGTGACTTTCCCTCCACGTTCATTTCAATCACTTCCGCGGGTATACGATTGAAGATTGCGATATTTCTACCAGTGTCACTGCTGACGAACTTGAGCAACATATTTATCGAAGCGACGAGCGGGCTGAAACAACAATCAATCATGCTCATGCTCGCGATGATGCGGATGTACTCCGGGATCTTGGTCACCGCGATCACTTTGACCGCGTCACATCGCTTGGCAAGGATACAACTCAGGATGTTTTTCTCATTATCTCCGTGGGCCGCAACGTAGGCATGCTGATGGTCGATGCCGGCTTCCTCCAGAATGGCACGATCTGTACTTTCGCCCTTGATGATCACAACCTGCGAACCAAGCGTATCTGCGGCGGATTCGGCGGCGTGCGGATCGGATTCAATAATCCGTACCGGATAGTCCACGACACTGAGCATCTGTGCCAGCATGCACCCCAGCGGTGTGGCACCGCCAATTATCACACCTGAAATAGATCGATCGTGTGGAGAGGCCCAGTCGATGAGATCCGCAACGTCGTCTTGCGAACCGGCGACGTAGACTTCATCGAATGCGACAAAACTGGTGTTCCCACGGGGGATATGCAGATGTCCGTGTCGCATGATGGCGCAGATTCGCAGTTTCTCCAATAATTCCGGTCGCGGGAATTCCGACATGCGGCTGCCCACCAATGGGGATCCTGGTCGAAGTTGGAAGTTCGAAATCTGAGCACCGGAAGTGCTGAACGTCACACGCTCAAGAACTGCCGGGTTCATAATCGCATTAGTGATGTCTGAAGCACATTCGTATTCAGGAATGATAGCGTGATCGACACCAAACGTTGCTGCATCCATTCCCGGCACATCGAGAAAGTGATCTCGCCGACGCATACGCGCGATCTTCAGGGGCACGCCAAACTGCTTGGCCAGAGAGCAGGAGATGATATTAGCTTCAGAGTTATTGCTGACGGCCAACAGCATTTCAGCCTTCTCGATGCCGACTTGTTTCAGCACGTGGGGGGATGCACCGTTGCCGACAAAGGTCATGATGTCGAGCCCCTCGCGGAGTTCGCGAAGGCGCAGCTCGTCCATATCGATCACGACGACGTCGTTAGTGCGAAAGGACAGCACGCGGGCAAGCTCTCTGCCGACGCGCCCCGCACCCATGATTACTATTTTCATTGTGTGTCCAGCTCAGTTGAAATATCCGCGTTCGTAACTTCGCTGTGATGATGGTCTGATTTTTTGGCTAATGCGCGTGAAACGAGCGTCGCATACTCTACCTTTTGTGTGGCATTACGCCACCTTGCAGCCCGGTCCAGCTTGTTGCCTCCGAGGCTGAAGCCTTCTTCATATTCAGTCCTGGAGGATGCCCCGGGGTTCAATAATACAGACTATTCCGTTCTGGAGAAGTGGCTCATAACCTCCCGCGGCCAGCACATCAGCTTGTAATCGCAATAAGCGGATGTCTTATGTTTAGGTGTGAGCTGACAGCCGGCATCGAATGAGATTGTCACGCTGCGGCTGTCCCCGATAGAAAAACCGTCGATGTCGATCACATCCCCCCGACCATCCTTACATAGTGGAATCCTTAATGAGCCGAGAATCCGATAAACCACAGCAACTGGCGGCTTTTTTGACGCCCGAACGTGTGCTGTTTCTTGAATGCGACTCGAAAGCCGCGGCACTGGACACCCTGATTGATTGCCTGGTCCGCACACCGCAGGTTACCGATGCGGCGGCCTTTCGCGAAGCAATTCTTAGTCGAGAATTGCTTATGAGCACCGGTTTAGGCCTGAGCATCGGCGTTCCACATACGCGCCTGGAATCGATCACTGGTATGGTTGTTGCCGTGGGATGGTGCCGGCAGCCGCTGCTCGACTATGTCGGTCTTGACGGCGGCCCGGTTGAATTGATCCTGATGATTGCGGCTAGCCCGAATCAGCATGCCGAATATCTTCGCCTGCTGGCGTCGGTCACGGCCCGCCTGAAAAACGATGAATTCCGGCGTGCTGTATTGACAGCCGAAAACACGGAGGCGGTTTTTCGGCTTCTGACTTGCTGAGCATTTCCAGTCACAGAGCTGTAGGAGTTGCCTTGATGCAACAGTTCTTCGAAGCACAGCAAACATCAGGACATGAAGCTGACCGCTACACGTTGTGCCGCAATATGGCTTGGCATTCGGCATCCCAGAGGTCCGCATTTCCGTGTATGGACCCGCTACATCACCACTTCATAACATGGCTGGTATGCCGGGCCCGGCAGTTTCATGCGGTGCTGGTTCACGAAAGCCTGCAAAAGCTCGTCGACGGGCTTCATGATTGCGGGGTCACCGTTGATTTTGAACGGCCCGTTCTCCTTGATCGCGCGGACGCCGTTCTCTTTTACATTGCCGGCGACGATTCCTGAGAATGCCCGACGCAACTGTGCTGCCAGCAGGTAGGGCGGCTGGTCGCTATTCAACTGCAGCGCCGCCATATTCTCATGCGTAGGATCGAACGGTTGCTGCATCTCTTCCGGCACGTGCAGTAGCCAGTTGAAGTAGTAGGCGTCCTCCGTATCCCGGCGAATCCGCAGGACATCGTCCATGCTCGCCGCCATCGAGCGCGCCACCTCGGCCGGATCATCGATGATGACTTTGTACAAACTCTTCGCCTCATCGCCCAGGGTTGCGCCGATCAGGCGATCGATCTGCTCGAAATACGCTTTACTCTGTTGAGGACCCGTGAAGATCAGCGGGATACGGTGATTCCGGTTTTTCGGATGCAGCAGCAGGCCTGTCAGGAAGAGAATCTCCTCCGTCGTGCCGACGCCGCCCGGAAACACAATGATGCCGTGGCCGACACGGACAAATGCCTCGAGCCGCTTTTCGATGTCCGGCATGATCACCAGATGATTGACAATCGGATTGGGCGGTTCTGCTGCGATGATGCCCGGCTCGGTCATGCCGATGTACCGGCCGTCTGGAATCCGCTGTTTCGCGTGGGCAATGGCGGCGCCTTTCATTGGCCCTTTCATCGCGCCGGGACCGCAGCCGGTACAGATGTGCAGGCTGCGCAGCCCGAGCTCATAGCCGACGTCCTTCGTGTAGTCGTACTCCAGTCGATCGATCGAGTGACCGCCCCAGCACACGACGAGATCCGGTGGGCGCCCGGCCTGGAGAATGCGGGCGTTGCGGACGATGTGGAAGACTGCGTCGGTAATGCTGGCGGACTTGCTGAGGTCGAATTTATGGCTGCGCTCGATTTCCGTCTTGATGAAGACAATATCACGCAGAACGGCGAACAGGTGGTCCTTGATGCCGGTGATCATATCCCCGCTGACGAAGGCGCCCGACGGTGCGTTGGCGATTGCCAGGCGGATGCCGCGGGCACGCTGCAGGATATGGATCTCGAAATCTTCATAACTCTGGAAAATCGTTTCCGCATCGTCATTCAGGCTGCCGGAATTAAGCACCGCCAGAGCGCACCGGCGAAACAGTTCGTGGTCGGCGCCGCGATCTGCTTCATGCAGTTGGCTCACTTCGAACTGCGACAGCATCTCGAGGCTGCCGGTCGGGCCGACTTCCAAATCAATCGTGTGTGACTGCATTGAGGGGTAGAAGTTAG
The DNA here is from genome assembly GCA_963580095.1 of Lentisphaeria bacterium. Taxonomy (GTDB): domain Bacteria; phylum Verrucomicrobiota; class Lentisphaeria; order JABSQK01; family CAJWLW01; genus CAJWLW01. The sequence goes on from CAUZJQ010000135.1 coordinate 6,659, forward strand.
TTGGTTTGAATGACGTCGTATGACCGGACAATATAGCTCATGGTTCTGTATCGTCCGTATAGACTGAGGTTTTGCAGTTGTTCCAGAAGTTCTGCGGCATTCGTGTCAGACGGATTCAGTTCAACAGCGCGATTCGGTGCTGCCGGGTTTCGTGCCGCCTTCCAAAGCTCGGACCGGTCAGGGCCTGCACTCTGACCGCGTCATTATCGACGATGCACGGCAGATCATCGAATACGAACGGATACGTCAGCGTGTTTTTGTAGACGACGATCGTAATGCAGAGGATTGCCAATGCCGTGACCGCGTGGCGCCATCGCACCGTCTGTAAGGCGGGCATTCAGATGGTTCGGAATTCGACTCTGGCACCGGTAACCTCGTTCAGTGAGTTGTAAAATTGATGCCCGGCGATGCTCCGGGTAACCTTGTCATTGTGTAGTATGCGTTACATTATCCGCCCACGAGGATTCTGCACCGGATACCGACCCGAGAGATTCATTGGACAGCACTGCGTCAGAAAAAAATCCCGAACTCGTCGTCGTGATGCCGGTTTATAATGAAGCCGAAATCATTGAGACGGTTCTCGACGACTGGATCGCTGTGCTCGACAAACTCGGCTGCGATTATGTCGTGCATGCCTTCAACGACGGGTCTACGGACGACTCGCTGAGTATCCTGCAGGACTATGCTGGACGCTGTGCACGCGTACAGGTTCACGACAAGGCCAATGCCGGGCACGGCCCCACAGTACTCAAGGGGTACAAGGAATTCTGTGACGCGGCGCCGTGGCTGTTTCAAGTTGACTCGGACAATGAAGTGCGGGCCGCGATGTTCCCGCAGTTCTGGGAGCAACGACAGGGCTACGACTTTATCATAGGTCGGAGGATCGGCGAGCAGCGCCCGCCGGTTCGCCGCATCATGAGCATTGGTGCTGCCCTGGTCGTACGCGTGATTTTCGGCAAGGGCGTACACGACGTCAATTGCCCTTACCGGCTCATGCGCGCAGAAATTTTTCGAGACCTGTATCGGGCGATTCCCGACGACACCTTTTCGCCGAACCTCGTTGTTGCCGGCTACGCGGTGGTGTCCGACCTGCGCCGTCTGGAGATCCCGGTAAAGTACCGGACCCGCAAGACCGGCACAGTATCGATCCGCAAGCTCAACATAATCAGAGCGATCGTCTCGTCGATCATCGAGACAATACGATTGAGAGGGGTGTGACGGGATTGAGGAGAGGGCCAAGTGTCAGTGAAGAGAAGGCTGTGCCGGAGAAGCCAAATCCGGTTTGCGGGCACGAAAACCTGAACGCCAGCTCGAGCCCCCTCTTGACTCTTCAATCTGTTCCCACCTGAAACCTTCTTCACATCTCAAACAGCCACTGCTCGCCAGTGAGCGTCGGCAGAAAGTCGACGCCGGCAAGTTCTCCGATCGCCGTTGCCACGGGGCCGATCTGTTTTTCGATGTAATGCTTGTAGTCCAGGGGGGCTGTGACATAGCCTAGCGGCTGCGGTCCGTCCGTCGTAACGAGATATCGTATCATGCCGTGCGGATCCGGGAGCAGCCGGGCGGCCTTGACGTGCGGTGGTGTTGTTCGCGTGTACTGGTCGAGGGGCTTGCGCAGTCGTTTGCGATATACCAGGTCCTCGTCGCGTTTGCCTGACTTGACGCTGGCGACGAGTGCCGTCAGGTACTTGTCGAGTTCATCGGCCGAAGCATTGTCGAAAACCATCTCCAGAAGTTGCCGCTGAACCGCGTGAGCAATGTCGGTCCAGTCGCTACGCGCGGCTTCTATGCCGACAATTTCCAGCTCCTCGCCGTCGTTGTCGACGCGGATTCCGGCATAGCCCTTGGCCCGGCCTTGCACCGATTCGCCCCGGCGCTTCGGCAGAAAAAAGTTGCGATAATATTTCTCGAACTCGAAGTCGAGATGTGATTCCACACCATAGGCAGATTCGACATAACGTGCCAACCGCTCGTTGACTGTTGCCGACAGTTCCTGCCCGAACGCCAGCGATGCTGCGATGTCCGCATTGCCGGCGAACCGTGGCTCGACGAATAGTGAATCGGTATCGCCGTAGAGTACGTTGTAGCCCTGGTCCTCGAGCCAGCGGCGCGTCCAGCGCAGCAGGTGGTGGCCGAACCCGGTGATAGCGCCGGCGAGCTCGGTTGCCGCGAACCGGCAAGCGCTGGTTCCCAGCACGCCGTAGAACGAGTTCATGATGATCTTGTAAGCATGGGCTGCGATGGCATTGCCCTCGGCCCTGGCCTCGGCTCGGCTCTCGAAAAAGCGCTCGAGCAGCATCGGCAGTACGCCGGGGCATCGGTCGAATTTTGCACCGTTCGGCGCGATAATCGGATCAGTCGCTGTCCGGCCCCGTACATGTGACAGCGGATCGAGATTGAACGTGCGAATGATCGTCGGGTACAGACTTTTGAAATCCATTACGAAGACATGCCGGTACAGGCCTGGCTCCGGGGTCATGACCAGTCCTCCGGGAGCGCCGCCGGGCGGTTCCTGGTCAATGCCCAGGGTCGGTGCCACCATTCCGAGTCGATGCAATTCGCGAATATACAGAAACTCGAATGGCGCGACGCTGCCCCAGGCTCGTTCCAGCGGCAATCCGGTCAACAGCGAGCGGCGGATGGACAGGGTGATCAGTCCCTGGTCATTGAGAATGTCGCGCACCAGGCGGGAGTCCTCAACGCAGTATTCGCAGAATGTGCGCCGATCGTTGTGGAAGCTGTCGGTAATTGCCTCGACCCGGGAACCACCGTTGCTGCCCAGGACCTTGCCACGGCCGAGCACCGCCTCGGCAACGGTCTCCAGGCTGTAGTCCTCGAACTTTTGCATGGTGGCGCGCATCAGGTGCATGCCGTCGAGAACCTGGCGGCCCGGCACGAACACGCGGCTGCTGCCCCAGGACGAGCCTTCGCGGTACCACACTTCGAGATGCGACCGGCCGATCGCGAACTTCAGCCCCAGCGCCTTGCATCTGCGCAGCAGCGTTGGCAGATCGAAATCGATGAGGTTCCAGCCCGTCAATATGTCCGGATCCAGGGATCGGATGCGGGTAATCACACCGGTCAGCATTTCCCTTTCCGTCGGGTAACAGATGGCGAACGCCGGGTCATCCGCGGTGGGTTCGCCGACCAGGTGCATCTCTTCGACCGGCGTCGAATCGGCCGTCACCAGTGAGACACCGTAAACCGTGGAGGCGTCAGCGTTGGTCTCGATGTCGAGCGACAGCACCTGCAGCACGGGTTCCCACTCTGCCGGCGTGATTGTCGGGTTCACATACCGCCTGTTGACCGTGGCCGACGGCTTCCAGTTGCCCTGAATCGCGAGGCTGCCGCTGATGTTGTGCTGCATCAGATAACGCAGGCTGAAATTGAAATCGGCTTCATAGGTTCGCACGCCGGTTGCCGCCAGACTCTCGGCGAGTTGCCTCTGTTCGAATGTACGGGGCAGGTCGATGCGAGACACTGCTGCCCGGTCCATCGTCGTCAGTCCGGCATCGGAGATCGAACCGTTGTGTGCCAGCGCCTTGTCCTGGCAGCGCTCAGCGTCTGTTGAGCGGACGAAGAAATGCGGCCGCATACTGTTATCGGTGATCTCGAATGTCTCACCGGATTCGAGTTTGCCGATCACGTGCACGGTGGTATATCCGGCACTGGTGCGGTGGAACACATGCAGCACGAAGCCGCGTATTGTCGCGCCCTGGTGCGGCGGTGGTGCATTCATCTTTGTGATTTTCGGCGAAAAATTCATTTTTTTCAGAAATTGT
>CAUZJQ010000136.1:0-10438 GCA_963580095.1 Lentisphaeria bacterium
TCTTCCCGAACCCCACAAAAACCTGCGTGCAGCCCGCCTGCTTGGCGAACCGGAAGTTGTCCGGGGTCAGGAAGTCCTGTGGAATTGCGAGTCCAAGTTTCATAATTGACTTCCTGTGTGGTCAACAAATGTTTAACGGGTTCTGGTGGAGTCTGGCGTTCAACATACAGTTATGGGAGTATCTGTCCACCCAGACACCCATACGCCAAGTGAACCATTCCCGTGGCAGTTCGACCTTGCCATCAACGCTGCCGGGACCTTTTTTCAATGATCGTTGCGATGCGATTCTCGTGAAACCAGAAGCTGACCGGCAATGATTCCATTAAAGATATTAAATGGGAGCCAACGCCATGAAAACTCGACAACTACCAGATAATAACACCTTAGGAAATTTTGTACCTATAATATGTTTTGAATTTTTAAGCTTCACCCTTGGAGTGCTAAGCTTCCTTTACCTCGAACCTTATGGTTTAGAAGTTGGCCTTGCTATTATCTTTATTACCAGTGTCATTAGTATGGTACTCTTTTGGGCTCGCTTACGCAGCCCTGCATGCGCTAAATGCCAAGGCCCCTATAAAAAAACAGTATGTCTGGTTATCTGACCTGCCAACGTTGCAACAATAATCTGGCAAAAATTTTGAAAATAATAGGAAAAGGAATATGGTCATATCTGCACCTAATGACCCCATTTAGAAAACAATCTATTCTTCTCTTTGGCGGCCCTATAAAGCTGCGCAAGTAACATATAAGGTTATAAAAAATTAGCATAATCGATTATCCCTTAGAAAATGGCCTCATCCAGGCAAACGCTCCTATTGAAGTTAGTCACAAGACGGGCCATTTCTGGTTCCCTTCGCTACATAAAGTAGGCGACAATACACTAGCCTGTTCCATCGTTCGATCCGCTGATGTAGCTCAAGGTAAATGGCCCGCCGAGCTTTATCTTAGCACCGATGTCGGGGCTAGTTGGAAATTCGACCAAGCGATTGATTCTTACGGCCATACATCTATCCGGCACAATCAAACAACCACATTGATGATGCCCTATGAACTTTGGCCAGCTGCTCCAGATGACAACTTGAATAGCGCAGCATCAGGGAATCTACTCACCCTTAGTACCAAGGGCACTCTTACTGTAGAGACGCCCAATATTACGTTCTGCGATTTTCCTGCTCCTCTAGCTACATACCATGAGGATGAATTATTCCTGCATCATATTGGGAATATTCTCCATTTGCCGGGAGGGCAATTATTTACAACTTTGTACGGTAAATTTGATGGTGATACACATTTTTGTAGTTTTGCCGTAGTTAGCAATGATGGTGGCTTTACTTGGTTTTTTCGTAGCATCATCGCCACTGGTGATGATGTACCTGAAGCACCTGAAGGCCCCAATGAATCGGATACACAATTACTGGATAACGGTGATCTAATATGTATATATCGTGTCTCCAGTGAGCGGGAATTCTACAAGAGTTACAGTTCGGATGAAGGGCTTACATGGTCCACGCCAATGCGTTTAATAGGCATGCGTTCGGTCCAACCACGTCTAGCTAAACTAGGCAATGGCGCAATAGTTCTGACCGGCGGGCGACCGGGCCTATTCTGCTGGCTCAATGCCGATGGCAAAGGCGAGACCTGGGAACAAATAAACTTAGGTACGCACCACAATCAATTAATTGAGACCACAGAACATCAATTTCCAGAAGCTTTTTGCCAAGCCGAGGAAGCTTGGGAACCCTATGAAAAACCTTCTAGTAGCACGGCTTACACAGGTATCATGCCATGGGGCGAAGATAAAGTAATCGTTACATACGACCGATTGAGCAACGGCTGGTCAGGAGCACCTGGTCCCAATGGCAAAGTGGATCGTGTCTTCAGCCTTAGCCTAAAAATATCCATTTGAGAACACAATCAGTTTATTCCCCCACCTACCGCCTTATCAATCACCTTGATTCGTATCATAGGTGTAGGGCATAGTCCTGTCGAGAACGAAGCGAAGTCCGACCGATCGGTTTCTTAGTTCCATTGGATCCCGACCATTCCATCCTATAGAATTAGGGTAGCCGAATTAGTTTCTTACATAAAGATCGGCAACGGAATAAAATTATTCTTTGAACGCTTCTACGGCGGCTTCAATCGTTTGGTCGATAATTTCGTTGCTGTGCATCAGGCTGGTGAAGCCGGCTTCGTATTGTGAGGGGGCAAGGTAAATGCCGCGTGTCAGCATGGCGTTGAAGAACTTTGCGAATGCCTCGGTGTCTGCCGCACTGGCACTTTCCCAGTCGGTGACCTGAGCCGCCGTGAAATATGTGCAGAACATCGTGCCGACCCGGGTCTGATAAATTGTTCGACCGGCGGCGGTGGCAGCCTCCCCGATGCCGCGGCACAGACGTTCAGCTTGGCCGATGATCTTTTCCAACACACCCGGACGCTGCAGGATCTGCAACGTCGTGAGCCCGGCGGTCATCGCCAGGGGATTGCCGCTCAGCGTACCGGCCTGATACATTGGACCGGCAGGCGCGACCAGGGACATCAGGTCGGATCGCCCGCCGTATGCGCCGACGGGCAGACCGCCGCCGATCACCTTGCCCAGCGTTGTCAGATCCGGCGTCACGCCGTATAGCGCCTGGGCACCGCCGCGATCGACGCGGAACCCGGTCATGACCTCGTCGAAGATGAGCAGCGCGCCATGGGTGCTGGTGAGCTGGCGCAAACCGTGCAGAAAACCATCGGCCGGTGGCACCACGCCCATATTGCCTGCAACCGGTTCGAGGATGACACCGGCAATGGTGTCGGGGTTTGCATCGAACAGCGTGCGGACGGAATCGAGGTCGTTGTATTCGGCGATCAGCGTGTCGCGGGTGGCGCCCTCGGGGACGCCCGGACTGTCGGGCAGGCCAAGGGTGGCGACGCCGGACCCGGCCTTGACCAGGAGGGCATCGGGATGGCCGTGATAGCAGCCGCTGAATTTGATTATCTTGTCACGGCCGGTGGCGGCGCGCGCCAGGCGGATGACCCCCATGGTCGCTTCTGTGCCCGAGTTGACAAAACGGACAGTATCAATTGACGGCACCATCTCGCAGACCAGTTCGGCCAGATCGATCTCGAGCTTGGTCGGGGCGCCGTAACTGGTGCCCCGATCGATCGCGTTCTTGAGTGCGGCGGTGACTTCCCGGTGGGCGTGCCCGAGGATGAGCGGCCCCCAACTCATGACATAGTCGATGTAGCGGTTGCCGTCGGCATCGTAAAGGTATGGCCCGCTGCCACGCTCGATGAACAGCGGCTGACCGCCGACACTGTTGAAGGCGCGTACGGGTGAGTTGACGCCGCCGGGCAGCGTTCTCTTGGCCCGGGCGTAGAGTTGATCGGAACGGGTACGTTGCATCGGTGATTCTTTGTTGGAGATGGTGTATGAGGTGGCAATCTTACTCTTGCGGCGGCCGCATCGCAAATATGCCGAGTGGAAACGGCCGGGGTATTGCGACCCCAACGCCTCGAACGGGGCATAACGCGACATCAGCACATTCGAAACATATAGCTATTGTACAATCGGCTGTTTCACCGGTCCTCGTACCAGCGATCGCGGTAAACAACTTCATTCCTGTCATCGAAACCTGGTGTCATACCCTCACGTGTAATGTTGTCCGCTGCTTCATTGTTATTGAGCGGCAAAAGCCAGTGTCTTGGCGGACCATCACCGTGCTCGATTAAAATTATCCGTTGCGCGTCGGGCGCCCAGGCAAGCGCGTCGAGTTGGAAATTTCGCTGCCGCGCGAATGGCAGAGGAATGGAACGTTGCTCGCCGGCCTGCAGATTGTAGACCCAAAGTCGATCACCCAAGCTGTCCCAGGGTGTGCACATGACAAGGTCACCGTTCGGTGACCAGGCGGAAACGTGTAGATTTCTCCCTGCCAGCGGCACCTGTTCGGCAGTCCCGTCTAATCCGAGGATCCACAGTTCCAGGCCACCGTCAACGGCGTCTCTGTCCATGGTTGCTTCGAGATCCGCGACAAGGGCAATGTGATGCCGGTCGGGACTGACGAGATAGTTGCTGTGATACTGCCAGGATCTGCCGGGAGCTATCCGTGATGCGATGGCCCAGTCGTGGTCTGTTGTCGGGATTGCCAGCGCCAGAGCGTAGCCGGCTGCGACCGGATCATCAGGCCATAGCAGCGTTGCCGGGGTGTTGGCAATATGGGCTGCAGCTCGAGTATCATCGAAAAGCGGCAGGGCGGCGACGAGATCGGCGGATCGTGTCTGTGTATCCCAGGCGAACAGGTTGCCGCTGGACTGGAAATAGAGGATCTGCTCGGAGGCCCATCCCCATACCTTCATCGGCTGTTTCCAGTTGAGGATGTCGTCGATCCTGACGCGACTTTCCGATTCCAGATCGACGACGGTTACTGTGTCGTCCTCATTGAGTGCCAGGTACCGGCTGTCGGGTGACCATTTGCCGGGCATCCCTTTTTTTAGCGTTTGGCGGTTGCCCTTGCGGCTGACGACGTGCAGTGCCGTCTTGGTCAGGTGCCCGGTGGTGGTCGTAGTCAATGTCTGGGCGCGCTCGCCATCTGGCGAGATATTGTGGATGGAGGTGTTTCGGCAGCCGCTGGCAATGATAATCAGGCACGGGATCAGACAGAAGTGAATGCGGAAGGTGCCGTGAGTCATTTTTTATTCTTCATGTGTATGACCGTCTCTGCTTGGCATGCCGGTCAAAATTCTGATTCCGAGAGTGAGTGACCGGAGTTTACCGGCGCAGCCACTCGAGTTCCATGATTTCCGGATCGTCCCGGAGCTTTTCGAGTTCTTTGCGGATGGCATCGGCGCGGCGGAGCGCAGCTTCGTCGCGGTTTGAACGTAACTTGATGTACTCACCGTAGCCGATCAACCGCTGAATCACTGTGACCAGTTTCGGGTGGGCCATGTACTTCAGCTCATCCAGCTCCGTAGTGATCCGATTGAAGTCGTTGGTGTCGTTGCCGTCATACTGGTATTGTCGATCGGGCGCCATGAGTGCCAGGTAGGGCCAGCTCAACGCCGAAAATTCCGCGAGCGTTCGTTCCAGTGACAGATGCTTCGGCAGCTCGCCCTGGATCTCTGAGAGAAGGATGCGCGCTGATAGATGATTGGGGGCGAGCGTCAGGATCTCATTCAGACTTTCCCGGATCCGTTCATTGCCGCGAACGTTGCCGTCGTGCTTTTTCATGTACGCCTGTACTTTCACAAAGGCATCGATCGCCGCCGTCAGTTTTTCGTTGTGACCGGTGCGGACGAGCTGAACAGCATGCCGGGCGTGGGCAACTGAAAAAATCTGCAGCTGCCAGACAATATAGCGCTCACCGGTCAGCATCATGTCGATGACTTGCGGTCGGTTGGCCAGTGGCACCGTTGCGTACTGGCAGCTGCCCTCGTAGGCGCCGCGCAATCGCACGTTGATATCGCCGACGTCACGGGTGCGGCCGTCCAGGAGCATGTCGCCGATCACCGCGCACCGGTCATTGAGTTCATAGCCTTCCCGCAACGTTGCCAGAAGAACGACGAATGCCAGACTGGAGGACGGCGAGTCCTGGGGGAGATAGCTGTCCGACAAACTGAACTCGACGGTGCTGTCCGACGGCCACTCGTCACCGTATAGATCGCCGACGAAGCGTGCCGCCTCATCCATGACCACACCCATGTCCCAGTTGATCCCTGTGGCGGCCCGGACAGCTTGTTGGGGCGCCGCTTGCGGTGCAACTCTGGCAGTCAGTATCGCCTTGAAACCGACCGGCCCGCTGTCGCCGAGTTTCAGCAGGACGGTCGTGGCGCTCGCCTGATTGCGGCCGAACTCGGCACCCGTGGATGTGGATCCGAGGCAAATGAGAAGTATTGAAAGGCAGCGGTACATGTCGGAGGGATGCCGAAGGGTTTGAAAGTGTCATACTCTATCGTGTCTCTGATCACGATGTAAGTTGCAACGGTCCGTCGAGTCTCCATATTAATGGCTCAGATCAACTGACAACCACCCACACCTGAGGATCTCATGACCAACTGCACTATCTCCACATCCCGCGGCGACATTGAAATAGAACTATATGCCGACAAGGTCCCGAACACCGTCGCCAATTTCGTGAAGCTTGCTGCCGATGGCTTTTACAATGGCCTGAGCTTTCATCGCGTGATCGATGATTTCATGGTTCAGACCGGCTGTCCCGAAGGTTCCGGTCGCGGCGGTCCTGGTTACCAGTTCGAAGACGAATTTCATGCCGAGCTCCGACACGATGCTCCCGGGATCCTGTCGATGGCCAACTCCGGGCCGAATTCGAACGGCAGCCAGTTTTTCATCACCCATGTCGCAACGCCGTGGCTCGATGACAAGCACAGCGTTTTCGGCCGCGTCACCGACGGGCAGGACATCGTCAATGCGGTTGAGCAGGGCGACATCATGAACAAGGTGTCGGTCGAGGAAGCGTAAGAAGGGGGTTCGTCAGTTGTCAGGTGTCACCGGGAATGTTCGGCACCCGCCACTCGCTGCTTGTAGGACACGCTGAGCCGGTCACAGGGCTGTCTGTTCCTCGTACCTGAAACCTGATACCTGAAAGCCTACCATGCCTGAGTTCGTCTCAATCGTCGGGGCCCGGCCGCAGTTCATCAAGGCTGCGGTGGTGTCACGGGCGCTCGGCGATGCCGGTGTCGACGAGTGGCTGGTACACACCGGCCAGCACTACGACGACAATATGTCGAAGGTTTTCTTCGATCAGCTCGGGCTGCCGCGGCCAGACCAGAATCTCCGGATCTGCGGCGGTTCGCATGGGGTGCAGACAGCTCGAATGCTCGAGGGGATCGAAGCGGCTTTACTCGACCGCCGGCCGGCCGGCATGCTGGTCTACGGCGATACCAATTCCACGCTCGCAGGCGCGCTTGCTGCGGCCAAGCTCAACATTCCTGTGGCCCATGTCGAGGCTGGCCTGCGCTCCGGTGATCGTACCATGCCGGAGGAAGTCAACCGCATCGTTGTCGATCATGTTTCAGCCGTGCATTTCGTTCCCACGCAGACGGCCGTTGACAATCTCAAGCGTGAAGGCGTCGCGGCCGGCGGTATCCATCTGGTTGGTGACGTGATGTACGATGCGGTCCTGCAACACAGCGCCCGCGCCGAAGCGGAAAGCACGATCCTGAGCGAGATTGGTGTTGCGCCGCAGGGATACATACTGGCCACCGTCCATCGCGCTGCCAACACGGATGATCCGCAGTGCCTGCAGGCGATTTTTGCTGCCCTCGAGGCGATCAGTCACGAAGTGCCAGTCGTCGTGCCGGTACATCCGCGTACGCGCCAGGCACTATCGCAGCTGGGCGTGGCATTGGCGGCGCCGGCGTTGCATATGATCGATCCCACCAACTATCTCGACATGCTGATGCTCGAAAAACAGGCGCAACTGATCGTTACCGATTCCGGCGGCGTACAGAAGGAGGCGTTTTTCTGGCGTGTTCCCTGTGTCACGCTGCGGAACAGCACCGAGTGGGTGGAGTTGATAGAAATCGGCTGGAACCGCCTGCTACCGCCGACCTCTGCCGAGAGTATCGTCTCCGGTATTCGGGCAGCCCTGGCAGGGAAGGGCGGTGACCCGGACGCAGCGCCCTACGGCCACGGCGATGCGGCGCGGAAAATTGCGGAGACCCTCCGTGGCGGGCTTTCAAAGTAGAACGGGTCTCTGCCATCCGTACAATTCTTTACGAACCCCACGCGGAGTCCCGTTCTACTCTCCCTGTCCGTGTATCGTCTCCGCATCGATGAGCTCGAGCAGCGCATCGATCTTCTCGGCTGCCGCAGCATTTTTCGGGTTCAGCCGGAAGATGTTTTTTTGAGCCATGAGGCTTAAGCGATATACCTCGGCGCGTGTGGTGCCCGGTTCGACCTGGCGGGCGTAGCTGCTGCAGAGATAATCGAGAAAAGCATAGGTCGGCTGGTAGTCCGGATCGATTGCCTGGGCCCGCTTGAGCATTTCAATTGCTTCCAGGTACTCACCCTCCTTGGCCAGCAGCAGGCCGAGGTTGGCGAGCCTGTCGGCTTTTGGCGCCCGAGAAGTCGATTTTCGCCAGGCGTCGATCGCCGCCTGGTTGTCACCGCGTTTGGTGTAGATGTAGGCGATGTGGTCGTTGGCCGTGCTGTGATACGGTGCCAGTTTCAGAGCTCGTTGCAGATGTTCGTAGGCCGTTTCGAAAAGCTCGCTGCGTTCCGGGCCTTGCGCTTTGTCGGCCTGGTCTCGAAGTTCGGCGGCAATGCCGATCGTGGCCTTGACGTTTTCCGGGTAGTACGAAATGCACTGAGTGAACGCGGCGATCGACTGGTCATGTTCATTCAGTTCTGCGTGCGATACGCCGAGATTGCACATGGCATCTTCATAGTCTTTCTGGATCCTCAGCGTTTCTTTGAAACGTTTGATCGCATTTCGGAATTGGCTTGTACCGTCGGCGCCTTCGAGCCGGAGCTTCATCCCTTCTTCGAAATAGGCGTTGCCCAGGTTATACCGTGGCCGCGCTTTGTTCGGTGCCTTGAGTACGCAATCCTGCCACAGCGTGAATGTCGTTTCCCATACCTTGTTGCGCTGTACAGTCGAGAAAATAAGCAACGTCGCGACAATGGCCGTCACTGCACCTCCGACTATCAGCGGCGGGCGCAGCCGGTCGAGCAGCACGATAATCAGCAGGATGACCAGCAGCATCGGCAGGTACAGCCGGTGTTCGTACGCCATCTCAATGGCGATGATCGATGACTCCACCGCCAGGTTGATGAAGTACCACAGAATGCAGAATGCCAGGAGCCGGTGCTTTTTCGCAAGGTAGATAGCCAAAGCCAGAACGCCGATGACTGCCAGCACCGACAGCAACGTTGTGATCGGTGTGATGAGCGATGTCGATGTGATGATGTGATGCTCCAGTGTCAGTCGTCCGGGCGATGGCAGGATGATCAGCGTGAAATAGAAAATTACGACCCGGAACTGCGTCATCATGCGCTCGCTCATCGTGAAGTCACGCACCTCATAGGCCGCCTTGAAATGCTCAATCGGGTTCATTTTTAGATAGATCAGTGCGATTGCCCCAGCAATAGCTGCCGGGATGAGCCAGAACTTCAGATTCCTGACCAGATAGTTCGCACTCAGGCTGCGGAAGAAGAACCACTCAACCAGAAAGATCAGGGCCGGCAGCGTGATGGCGATCTCCTTGGTTCCCAAGGCCAGCAGCCAGCAGATGAGTGCTGTGGCCCAGGCGATCTTGCGGCGGCCGATACTGTCCTCGCGCCTGCCGTACATATAGAGGCACAGCGATGCGAGCATGAACATCGCGGTCATGCTGACCATGCGTTGCACGATATAGGTCACAGCGTTGACATGCAGCGGATGCACGATCCACACGATTGTCGTGGCGGCTGCCAGCCAGGCGGCATGACGACGGCCGGGTGTCGACGACTGAGATTTGCCCGCCTTGCGGCTCTGGCGGTTGACGATCAGCAATTGAAACACGAACCAATAGGCCAGCCAGCCGTTGACGATGTGGATGGCGATATTGACAATGCGATAGCCCGGGCGCTGCAAGCCGTGTGCCAGATGATTGAGAGCAAAGCTCCAGTTGGCGACTGGCCGGCGATAGGAAAAACTCTCAAAACCCGCCGCTTTCAGGTTGCTCCAGGACAATGAGTCGATCTTGATCAGCGCGTTGTTTTGGATGTTCTGCGCATCGTCGAAAACGAAATCATAGTCAAGCGTCGGCCAGTAGATGGCGACCGTCAGCACAGCGGTGACGAGACAGGTTGCGAGGTGGATGCGGGTTGTTTTCTTCACGGTTCGATACCCTTGAAGACTCTTGATTTCGAGAGAAACAAACGTAAACTTAACGTCTCATTCGCTGACCGAACAGCATTGGAATCGCTGCACGATGAATATAAATAAGAGCGATATTGAGCCGGACGCCGGCGTGATACTTGTAGCTTCTGCGAACCTGCTCGATCCCAATTTCAGCCGTAGCGTCATTCTGCTCTGCGATCACCAATACGACGGTACGTTCGGACTGGTCCTCAACAATACCCTGCCGGTAACGATGTGCGATGTCGTCGAGTCGATCGCCGATTGGGATGCGCCGCTATACCGCGGCGGACCGGTGCAGGAAAACTCTCTGCACTTCATCCACACGATCCCCGACCTTGACATCGGCAGTCGGCCAATCACGTCCGAGGTCTTCTGGGGCGGCGATTTCGATCGACTCAACAAGTTGATCGAGCAGGGCAGCGTGGACCTCAGCCAGATACGATTTTTTGTCGGCTATTCCGGTTGGGGCGAAGGCCAGCTTGCCGACGAGATCAAACGCGATTCCTGGTATCTGATCAACGGCCAGGGCGACACGATTTTCTGTGACGATTCATCGAATCACTGGCGGCGGGTCGTCCGCACCATGGGGGATG
>CAUZJQ010000137.1:0-10405 GCA_963580095.1 Lentisphaeria bacterium
CGATCGCCGAGAATATGTGGGTGTTCAGCGAATCCGACTCAGTCAAAAAACTGCGCAGGAATATTGTCGAACTAGTCGTCAGCGATTACCCGTTGCATACCCTCGAGTCGCCGACCAATGGCGATGCTGAGCTCAAGAAAGTCATCGACCAGGTGGGGTTCGACATCCATTCCGTGCGTTACCCGGCCGGCAAGAACCACGCCGATCGTCAGCAGGACACCTCGCATCCGTACATGCGCGCCGACCTTTCGAAGTGCATTAACTGCTATCGCTGCGTGCGTGCCTGTGACGAGATCCAGGGTCAGTTCGTGCTGAGCATGGCCGGCCGAGGCTTCGACAATCACATCATTATTGGGACCGACGAGCCGTTCAAGGACTCGCCGTGCGTTTCCTGCGGTGCCTGTTCGCAAACCTGTCCGACCGGCGCCATCACAGACATCCACAAACTCCAGGCGCACGAGGCCGAACGGAAGGTCCGCACGGTCTGTACGTATTGCGGTGTCGGCTGCAACCTCGAAGTAGCCGTCGGCCCCGGCGACAACATCCTGTCGATTGAAGCCCCGCCCGATGCCGAAGCGAACCGCGGCCACACCTGCTTGAAAGGGCGCTACGCCTTCAAGTTCCAGAGTCACCCCGAGCGCTTGCAGAGTCCACTGATCCGCCGCGGCGAAGAATTCGAGGAAGTGTCCTGGGACGAGGCTTACGATTACATCGCCGAGAAACTGTCCGGTGTCCGCTCTGAACACGGGCCGGATGCCATTGCCGGCATATCGTCGGCGCGCTGCATGAATGAAGAGAACTATCTGATGCAGAAGTTCATCCGTGCAGTCATCGGCACCAACAACATTGACTGCTGCGCCCGCGTTTGTCATTCCCCGACTGCGCTCGGCATGCAGTGGGCCTTCGGAACTGGTGCCGGTACCAATTCGACAGAGTGCCTGAAAAGTACCGACCTGATCATGGTCATCGGTGCCAATCCGACGCACGCACACCCCGTGACCGGCGCCCGCATCAAACAGGAAGTCATGAAGGGCACGCCGCTGATCGTCATCGATCCGATCGTGACAGAGATGGCAGAGCACGCGAAATACCATCTGGCCCTGCGCCCGGGTACCAATGTCGCGCTGCTCAACATGTTCGCTTATTATCTCGTGGACGAGAACCTTATCGACAAGGAGTTCGTCGAAGGACGCTGCGAAGGCTACGACGACTATGTCGAGCAGTTGCACCAGGTCGACATCGACGCGATGGAAGCGGTTTGCGGTGTCGATCGTGAACTCGTGCGTCAGGCCGCAATCGCCTACGGCACCGCCAAAAATGCCATGAGTTTCCACGGTCTGGGCGTCACCGAGCACAGCCAGGGAACCAAAACTGTCACCATGATTGCGGACCTTGCAATGATGACCGGTAACCTCGGACGCACCGGTGTCGGCGTCAATCCGTTGCGTGGCCAGAACAACGTCCAGGGTGCTGCCGACATGGGTGTGCAGCCGCATCAGGGCGCCGGCTACCTGACCGTCACCGACCCCGACAACCAGGCGAAGTACGAAAAGATCTACGGCGTCCCGGTGCCGAAAGAGATCGGCTATAAGATCCCACAAATGTTCGACGCGGCCGTGGCCGGCAAGCTCAAGGCTCTGTGGATCATGGGCGAGGACGTCGTACAGACCGATCCCAACACCAAGCACGTGATAGAGTCGCTGCAGAACCTTGACCTGCTGGTGGTCCAGGAAATTTTCATGACCGAGACGGCCAAGCTGGCGCATGTCATTTTGCCGGGGGCTACGTTCCTGGAAAAAAGCGGTACGTTCACCAGCGCCGAGCGCCGGGTGCAGCGCTGCAATCAGGTCGTGCCGCCGCTGGAGGGCACGAAATCAGATGGCCAGATCGTCGTCGATATCATGAACCGCATGGGATACGAGCAGGCTGGCTATGATCCCGATATCACGCTACAGGAGATCAGCCAGATCGTCCCGTTCTTCGCCGGTGCCAAGTGGGAAGAGTTCGGTGACAACGGCAAGCAGTGGCCGATCAAGCCCGATGGCAGCGATACCAAGATCCTGCACACCGAGACATTCACGCGTGGCCGCGGCAAGTTCCATTTCTGGGACTTCGAAGAGAGTCGGGAGTTGGTTGAAAACCGCGACGAATTCCCGTTTATCCTGACGACTGGTCGCAAGCTTGAGCACTACAACTGCGGCACGATGACTCGTCGCACCGGCAATCTGCAGTTGCTCAGCGAAGACGTCCTGGTGATCAACCCGATCGACGCCGAGAAGAAGAATATTTCCGATGGCGACACCGTGCGACTGTTCTCGGCCCGTGGCGAGGTGAATCTCAGGTCGGAAGTCTCGACCCGCGTCAGGTCCGGGGTGATCTACACGACCTTCCACTTCCCCGAGCAGCTGGTCAATTACGTCACCAGCAACGTCCAGGATGCGGATTCCCTATGTCCCGAGTACAAAGTCGTTGCCGTCGACGTCGAGCGTGTCACTGCGGCTGCCGCGGCTGAGCACGCCGAGCTGGCAAAGGCTTAGCGGCCTGCCGCGAAATCAGACGCGACGGTTCCGTCATCAGAAATTCAGATGATGCGCCGCCGCGCCGGGTCTTCCGCGGCGCTCCTCCATGTCATCGCCTACAGGAACCGGTAGAAAGCGATGTTCTATCGTACGTTTCATTGCCGGGTCATGCAACCGCACGAGGAACTCGTCGCCAACGCCATGGGCTGTCATCTCCGGCAAACCGCGGCGCTCGATGGTCTCCTGACGTTGAGGAATGCCGACGCGCCGCAATAAAAGGAACATCGGATCGGGTAGCGCGCGCACCGCGTCCGTTGCCAGCAGATACTCCAGATCGACCAGGGCACTCAAGGCACTCTCTTGCAGGGTACGCTGTGACCGTCAACAACGACTTCGCTGCAGAGCTGCATCTGGTCCCAATGGTCGCGCACCTCATCGTAAGGCCATGCGACTGTGGCGATCGGATGCGGGCACATCTGTTTGGGCTTGTCGGGGAACAGCGGATCGAGTTCACGGTCACACTGGTCGCTGCCGACCGAGATGAAGATGTCACCAAGGTCACGGATGGCGATCACTTCGCCTTCGCCGCCGGTCAGGGAACCCGGCACCTCGAATTCGAGATCCTAGGTAAGCAGGTAGCGGCCGAGGCGGAACAATTGAAGGGTTCGTTAGGTTGGCGTTGCTGTAGCGACCTTCCAGCGCGATCCTTTCGCGAACTCACGGCGCAAGGCATCGACGTTGCGGGATGCGGTCGCCCGCCGCCGAGAGAGCCCACAGCAAACGTACGCTGTGCAGTACCTGTCTTGCTCTCAATGGCTATTGTGATTGGTTCAATGCGCATCCTGAAGCCCCTTTGTGCGACGCGCCTACAATGCGAATCCGCTCCTAAAACGCAAGCTGCTGCAGGCTGGGGCTGCCAGCCTACCAGTTTCCCAATCAAATCTCTGACGGAGAAGGATCTCGTTCTCCGAACCATTTGCAGCAGCCCAACGTGACTTCGACTTCCACTTCGGCTAGTTGCTGCGCTGTCCGTTGCACCCCGGATATTTGAACTGCATATTACACGAATCGCTGCTTGGCATGCCGGGTTTACCTGTGAGGCGGGTGACGTGACACCTGGTTCTGCTTCCCGGCATTTCCCTCTCCTATAATTCCAAACACTCTATCCATTTCAATCCCATTCTTCTCGATTCCATCCTCCTTAATCCGGCAAGGGGCGATTGAGGCGGAGAATAGTGGGTAACATCATACGAGGTTCATCATGCTCGAAGAAAGTCATTATTATTTCCACAAAGCGGCGGACATTCTCGGCCTGACAACGAAGATCCGGGATATTCTGCTGACGCCGCATCGGGTCGTCAAGGTAGAGCTGGTCACGGAAAGCGACACGGGTGAACTGCAGCATCACGTGGGCTTTCGAGTTCAGCATGACCGAGCCCGGGGACCGATGAAAGGCGGGCTGCGCTACCATCCGTTGATGGACGAGGAGCACACCACCGCGCTTGCCAACCTGATGACCTGGAAGACTGCAGTCGTCCAGGTGCCGTACGGTGGTGCCAAAGGCGGGATAAACTGCGACCCGCGGCAACTGAGCGACAGCGAGTTGCACAAGATCACCCGCAAGTTCGTCGAGCAGATCCATGAGATCATCGGCCCGATGCTGGATATCCCTGCGCCGGACGTCAATACCGATGCCCGTGTCATGGGCTGGATCATGGATGAATACTCGAAGTTTCATGGATTCTCACCGGGCGTTGTCACCGGCAAACCGCTCGAGCTGTTCGGGTCCCCTGGCCGCGAGGAGGCGACCGGCCGCGGTATCATGCATTGTCTGGAATCGTGCCTGGAAACACAGGGCAAATCGATCGAGGGTATCACCGTTGCGGTCCAGGGGTTCGGCAATGTCGGCAGTCATGCCGCCAGGCTGATTGCCGAGAAGGGCGGCAAGATCGTCGCAGTGGGTGATCATGTGGGCGGGGTGTCGAATCGGGATGGCCTCGACGTTGGAAAGCTGATCGCCTGGGCTGATGGGCATCGCACCGTGGCCGGCTTCGACGGCGGTGAGGCATTCGACAGTGTCGAGGTGCTGACCTGGGATGCGGATGTTCTGATTCCCGCCGCGTTGGGCGGGGTGCTGACCAAAGAGAATGCCGGCGATGTGCGCGCCAGCATTATCGTCGAAGGTGCCAATGGCCCGACGACGCCGGAGGCGGATGAGATCTTCGACAAAAACGGCATCACAGTCGTGCCCGATATCTTGGCCAACGCCGGCGGTGTCACCGTCAGTTATTTCGAATGGGCCCAGAACATTCAGCAGTTCCGCTGGGAGCTCGACCGGGTTCGCACCGAGCTTGCCAAGACGATGAACACCGCCTATGCTGCGGTCCTGGAGACCGCGGCCGAGCACAAAATCGACCTTCGCACTGCGGCGTTTGTGCTGGCGATTCACCGTGTCGGCGAGGCGACGCTTGCCCGCCGGTATGTCAATGAGAATCCGACAATATGAGGTCGCGGATGGTCTGTGACGGATTCACCATCTGCCCGGTCAGTACGAGTGGATGCAGTCGTACCCAGTCATGTCGAAGCGCTGTTTGACGCGCGGCCCGACCTCATGTGTACGGCACCAGGTGGCGTGACCATCCTGAAATATCACATTCAGTTTTTCAACCCCAAACTGGGGGTGGTTGGCAACACCCGAGGCACCGCGCCGGCCCACGGGTCGATGACCCACGGTCCACTCAGTATCCCGAGGAGACTCGGCGAATAATTGGGCCAGATTATATCCGTAGCCAGCGGAACGTCCGACGGACCGAATTCTCCGGTTGATGACTCCAGCTTATTCGCGATGTACGGCTTGCTGTCCTCGCCGTCGACAATTTCCGAAACCGACTTATCGGGTCAGCTGCTCAGTTACCGCCGCCGTAGTGTGAATTCACAGCCCGCCACCGAAAGTGCCAGTCGGTACTGAGCGCGATCTCCAGGTATGGATCGCTGATGAACCCCGCACTGCCATCGTAATAGACCACACCGTAGCCGTCGGCGTGTGATCTAGTGGCATTTCCGTCCCCGTCCCAATAGGACCAATGCTCGGGGTTTTCACTGATGATTGTGCCGGGCTTCCACCCCTCATCCGCGGTTGGTGTAACAACCCGAAAGGTGTGTTCGTAGGAGACGGAGCAGCCTATATCCGGTGTCTGCACGATACCCCACAGTGCCATCTCCTCTTCTCTGCTACGACCATACCCGAAAGGATCCGAGCCATCCTCGGCCGGGCAGTAGAGGCTTTCCAGGGTTGGCAGGTACCCGTCGCTGCGCAGGTAGCCTGCGTCAGAGTTGTGGTTAAAGGCCCAGGCCATGGAGTGAGCGGTCGTTCCAAAGTATCCGTGCCCGAAGTATCCCGGCGCTGGTGACGGAGTATTCTTCTGTGGCATCACCCAGCCGCCCCAGTCATCCGCATATATCAGGGTTGCAAGCTGTGTCTGCTTGAGGTTGTTGATGCACACAATCCGATACGCTCTTCGCTTGGCTTCATGGAGTGCCGGCAGCAGCAGCGAGGCAAGAATGGCGATAATCGTAATTACCACGAGCAACTCTATGAGCGTGAAGGCTTTGCACCGCATGCGAGAACTGGAAATGACAGTATGGATTTTAAGACCCATGATATTCAAACAACTTTATTTTCTGCTTTCTGCTGTACTGTCGGGGCTCATTTAGCTGTGGTACATACCGGCAAAATCCGGCATTTTACACGGTTGTCCTGAATTTTCGGGTTTGCGTTTTATGGGCCCTGTCGGCCTTGGCCTGAATGATCAAAAAAAACTGACTGACAGGATTTTTTCACGGCTTTTCAGGGGCAGTAGCACCGCTATTGGACGAGGCCTGGAATGCAGGGAATAGATGGAATCACCAAGCCCGTCTCCATGTGCCCCCTTGCGCCGTATCAACGGTGGCCGCTGCCGGGACTCCGTCCCGTCGATCCGCTGGTCTGTCCTCCGCGATCGTTGTTTTCCCAAAAGCCGCTCTTACCCTCGAACGGCGACCTGCCTTTTTGCACCAGTTCTGATTCCGTCGAGGCAGGGGCATCCTCTGCCGGTTCTCGTTCGGCCGCCGTTTTTTTGCGTTCCGCTTCGGCGGCAGCGTGGGCCACCCGGGCTTCCCCGTCGTCCTTTGACAGGCAGCACTTCTTGTATTTCTTGCCGCTGCCGCAGTGGCACGTCTCGTTGCGTCCCAATTTTACCATCCGTACATCTCCCGAGTCGGGTTGTGATCTGTGTATCGTTTGACTGTCAGGTTAATTTAACCTCACTCTACGTAATTGCATCGGCCTTGCACCCCTGGCTGCCGAGCCTGCGCATCTGAGAGCTGTTACTTTCAGACACCACCTGGATAATTTATTAGATAAATATATAATTAAATAGATATATATATAATTATATATTATTTTAATTTACGCTGTGGTAGGTTTAGGGTTGCGTTATGTTGTGTATTTAGCTTGTTCTGAATGGGTTACCCTGTGTGATTCTTTATAAGAATACGCCAACTGGCAGCATGGAATGCTTTCTATTTTGAGCCAAGAACTGGCAGTGGTGCGACGTCAAACCGCATACGCCCGTTCCAGACGGCGGCGTAATTGGCGACCGTGAGCCGCTGACTGGACATGGACCACGAAATGGAGAAAACGGTGAAGATGTACAACTGGCAGCCAGCAGATACACTGGAACGGAGTCATTGTGCGGCGCTGCCTGCGGCGCGCAATGACTCGGGCCGGGCTGCGATGCCGGTGTTGTTCGCGTATGCGGATTCGTTCGGCGTGGATTGATCAGGGAACCGATGTCGAAACGCCAAACTCCCGGGCAATCATGCAGATCTCCGCCCAAGTCGTTTTTTCGGGCAGCGGGATGCCGGTCCTGATGCGTTCCTCGTACTTTCGAAACTCCGGCTCACCAGGAATCAGGACCTCGTCGAATCCTTCGGCCGGCGGGCTGCTCCTGAGGTAATCCATGTTCTCCTGCACCCGCTGACGGAAGTTTTCCGGATCGGGAAAGCTCGCTGCGCTGATAGCGATCATCGCCATGTTATTGTGATGCTCGCTCACTTCTGTCAGGTTCTCTCCGCCCAAAGCGCTTCCCAGTAGCGTGGTGAGGATTCCCAGCCCGAATCCCTTGTAGCCAAGATCGCCGCCGAGCGGCAGGATGTTACCTCTGGGCGGGCCGTAGAAATCTTTCGGGTCCGTGAGCGCCCGGCCCTGCGCATCAATGACGTTGCCGGGCGGCAAGGTCCGCCCTTCGGCGTGAGCCGCACGAATTTTGCCTTCCGCCATTGTCGCCGTCGACATGTCCAGGACGACCGGCCGGTCCGTGCCGGGTGCTGCCCAGGAAACCGGATTGGTTGCCAGCCGCCCCTCGCGGCCGCCGAAGGGGACGACGAAGTGTCCCAGGCTCGGCAGTACCGGTACAGCGATGGTTGCAATACCGATCATCTCTGCCTCGGCAACCTTGGTCGTATATGCTCCGAGGCGACCGGTGTGTGGAAAGTTTCGGCTGGTCACGATACTCACGCCGTGTTCGCGGGCCTTGGCGATGGCAACGTCTGTGAGTTTATGGGCGCCGACCTGGCCGAAGTTGAGATGAGCATCGACGATGGCCGATGTCGGCGTCTCGCTGTCAACCGTGATCGGCGCCGCAGGCTTAACGCGTCCGGCCTTGAATTCTTGGGTGTACTGGAGAATTCGCGTTACGCCGTGGGACTCCATCCCCATCAGGCTGGCCTCGACGAGATGATCCGCAACGATCGCTGCTTCGGCAGCGGGCGCCCCGAAGGCTGTGAAAATGCCGTGAGCAACTTCGCGAAGAAATTCGGGATCAAAGAATCGAATGTTCATGAAAGACTTAAAAGGTGTCGCAGATTTATCGGTAACCCATTTATCGCCGTTGATGAAAAGGTATAGATACTCGACCATCGCGGAAAATTCATCTTTGCCCTTCCTATATATGTTGCGTTTCGTCAATATCGTTGCCGGCGCGGCCTCAATGAACGGCGTACCGACACGCAGGCGGCCGTCAGCCGGCGATCGGACATTGAGCACGAAGCGGAGAAGAACGATGTCGATGCACAAGGGGCAACCAGCGGATACCTAAAACCGCGTCATTGCGCGGCGCTGACTGCGGCATCTCCGAGCGTCAGGCGTAGCGCTTGGCGCCGAAGGTCTTGCGGACATCGGAGCAACGCCCGGGTGTCGGCACCACCTTGCCGGGGTTGCACAGCCCCGTCGGGTCGAAGGTCTCCCGCACGCGACGCATCAGGTCGAGCGCGACGTCGTCGAACAGCCAGTTCATTGCCCCGATCTTCTCGAAACCGATGCCGTGTTCGCCGGTCAGACTGCCGCCAACGTCCACGCAGACGCGTAGAATTTCCTCGCCCGCCTGGTGTACCCGTTCGATTTGTCCGGGATCGCGATCGTCGAACAGCAACAGCGGATGCAGGTTGCCGTCGCCGGCATGGAAGACATTTGCCACCCGGAGTTCATAGCGCTTGACGATTTCGTCGATGCGTTCGAGCACTTCGGGCAGCTTGCTGCGCGGAATCACGCCATCGTGGGTGTAGTAGCTCGGGCTGATCAGTCCGACGGCGCCGAAAGCCCCTTTGCGGGCCCGCCACAGGTCGGTGCGTTCTTCGGCGTTTGTGGCGACTCGCACGAACATCGCATTGTTCCGGTTGCCGATCTCGGTGATGCGGTCCGCCAGGTCGTCCTGGCCTGCGCTGACGCCGTCGAGCTCGATCAGCAGTACGGCCCCGGCGTCTTTCGGCAGGCCGATCTTCAAGTGGCTCTCAATGGCGTTGCACAGGAAGCCGTCGATCAGCTCGAGCGCCGCCGGGATCATGCCGGCAGCCGTGATGTCGCTCACTGCCTGCGAGGCGTCACGAATCGTTGTGAAGCTTGCCAGCAAAGTTTTGGTCGATTGCGGATTACGCAAAATGCGCACGGTGATCTTGGTGGCGATACCGAAGGTGCCTTCGGACCCGACCAGCAGGCCGGTCAAGTCGTAACCGGGATTGTGCCGGACATCGCCGCCGATGTTGACGACTTCGCCGTCGGGCATGACCACTTCGAGCCCGAGCACATGATTGGTGGTGACGCCGTACTTGAGCGTGTGGGGGCCACCGGAGTTCTCGGCAACATTGCCACCAATCGTACAGGCGCTTTGGCTCGACGGGTCGGGTGCGTAGTAGTAGCCTTCTTTGCTGATATGGCGGGTCAGCATCAGGTTGACCACACCGGGTTCAACGACCGCGATGCCGCTCTTGAAGTCGACCTCGAGGATCTGGGTCATCCGCGAGAGTTCGATGATGATGCCGCCGTGCAGTGCCAGGGCGCCGCCGGAAAGACCGGTGCCGGCGCCGCGGGCGCAAAAGGGTAGGGCATTCTCGTTGCACCACGTGACGATGCGCTGCACTTCGCCGGTGCTGTGTGCGAAGACGACGGCCGCGGGAGGCAGCTTTTCCAGGGTCGTACCATCACACTCGTAGGTCAGAAGATCGGACGGGCGCTGCAGCACATTGTCGTCACCGACGATCTGCTGCAATTGCTCGATCTGCTCGGCGCTGAGGTCACGGACCGGTTCGATTGTGGCTGTCTCGGACATGAAAATCGCTGTTGCCTCTATGGTGTTCACATCGCGGTATCTGTGGAAAGGAACGTACCGTCATGAGCCGGAGTTTCAATGCTGACCTGACTGCGGGCAATGCGCGTGCTATAGTATACTTTGATTTTCTCGAGTACACTTGGAGACTGGTGATGAGTATAGACCGTATTGTCAAATATCTTGGCGACGAAAGCGACGACCTGCTGCAGTTCAGCAACCCGAAGATTTCAAAGGACAAAATCC
>CAUZJQ010000138.1:0-10380 GCA_963580095.1 Lentisphaeria bacterium
CGGAGAAGAACGGCATCGGCATCAACGCGGCGCGGCCGCGGCGCCTGACGTTTTCGCTCGGGTTCATGAACGCGCCCTTTGTTTACTCCTGCCTGGCGGGCCGCAATTTCGTGAGCCGGCCGGAAGGTTGTGTCGACCTTGACCGGGCGCCGGTCGAGTCCGACTTTTTCCTGTTCTGTTTCACACACGATGCCCGGCACCGGGCCGCCGGCCGGCTGCTGCGTGAGGCCTATGCGTTCCTGCACGATGAGGTCGGGGATGCCGGTTCGGTCGCCGATGCCGTACCGGCCATCGCCCAGGCCCTGGTCGACGAAGCCTACAACCCGGCCGGGGTGAATTTCGACACCACAATCTTAAAAAACACGACCCGTATACGCGAGAAAGTCGACAACAACTTCCTGACCGGTTGGTGCGGCGGCACAATGGCGGCCTATCCCCTGCTGGTGGCCGGCCGGCAACTGGGAAACGAACAGTGGATGTCCTGTGCCCGCGGCGTACTTTCAAATATTGCGGAGAACGCGATCTCGGCGCGAAGCACGCTGTTTTTTGAAAACTACAATTCGACCGAAAAACAGTGGAACACCCGCGGCTGGTGGTATCCCTGCCTGGAGAACCCGGGGCATTCCGGGTACGTGAACGGTCAGGCCTGTCATTATCTCCTGCTCGCCTACCAACTCGAAAAGGACGCCGGGATCGATCAGCCGGCCTGGCGTGCCGCGGCCAATCGCGTACTGGATCACGTCGTCGACACGCAGACCGCGGCCGGCGGCTTCGGTTACACCTACAGCGAGGACGACGGCAGCATCCTCGACAGCGACGGTTTCAGCGGCTGCTGGTTCACCCCCGCCCTGGCAACGTTGTACGGGATCACCGGGGATAATAAGTACCTCGAAGCCGCCACCGCAGCCATGGACTTTTACCGCCTGCATGTCGAGGCATTCGATGCCAGCGGCGGCCCGCACGACATTTACAAGAGCCCCGATGAGGAAGGGATTCTCGCCTGGATCAACGCGGCCCGTATCATGCACGAGCAAACCGGCGACGAGCGCTTTTTGCAGGACCTGCAGACCGGCCTGGACTACGAGTTTTCGTGGAAATTCGCCTACAACGTTGTCAACGAGGTCGAGCCGCTCAAGTCTCTGAACTGGTGTTCCACGGGCGGCTCCGTGACTTCGGTCAACAATTCCCATATCCACCCCATGGGCACTGCGGTTGCAGCGAGCATCCTGTACGCTGTCCGGCATACCGCAGATCCGTATCTCGCTTCACGCCTGATCGATACGATCCGCTGGAGCCTCACGGTCTACCTGCGCGACGAGAAGCACTATGGCTGGGGTAGGCGCGGGCTCATCAACGAACGGTTCTGCTACACAGACGCGTTGCTGGTGGAGCGCTTTGACGACGGCTCGCCCGCGTCAACCTGGTTCTGCGGCCACTGCTGGGCGTCCGCCTCCGTGTTGGAAGGACTGGCCGGTGCCATCCTCGATTCCGAGCGCGAAGATCGGCAAACGGTGCTGGGCGGGTGAAGCTTGATCCTCTGCGTTCAGCACATAGGCTTCCATGCAACATGCAAGAAGAAAAATCGAGGGAAACCCCGTGCCATTGACTGACTCTGAACAGATTGACGGTCGCCGCCCGCTGAGGCCGGTGAGATTCGAGGATGTCCGCCTGCAGGACAATTTCTGGGCGCCGTGGCTGAAGCGCGTTCGCGAGGTGTATTTGCCGCATCTTCTCGAGACCTCCCAGCCGCTGATAGGGGACTTCGAGTATTTGGCCGGAATGCTTGAGGTGGAAGGCGAGTACACGCCCAGCACCGACCAGCATCTGTGGTCGGACATGTTCCTGCACAACACGCTGGAAGCCATGGCCGCGGGCCTGGCCCTGGCGCCGGATGCCGAGCTCGAGGCGGAATTGGACCGACGCATCGACGTGGTGGCCAAAGCCCAGGAAAGCGACGGGTACCTGCAGAGCTTCCACCAGGTGCGTGAGACGCCACACTGGAGCG
Source organism: Lentisphaeria bacterium (assembly GCA_963580095.1). GTDB lineage: Bacteria > Verrucomicrobiota > Lentisphaeria > JABSQK01 > CAJWLW01 > CAJWLW01. The sequence continues at coordinate 2,006 of CAUZJQ010000138.1, forward strand.
GTATCGACAACCATGAACTGTTCGTGGCCGGCCATCTCATGGAAGCCGCCGCAACCTACTATCGGTTGAGTGGAAAGCACGCGCTGCTCGACGTCGCCCGGCGGGTGGCCGACCACATTGAGGATGTTTTTCGCAGCGGCAAAGTGCCTTTCGACAGGGCCGGGCATCCGGGCGTCGAAATGGCGCTGGCCAAGTTGTACGATGTCACCGGCGAGAGCGCATACCTGGAGCGGGCACGGGCACTGGTCGAATACGCCCGCCATGCCGAACACATCGACGAGGCCCAGGGCCATGGCCACGCGGTGCGCGCGACGAATTTCTTCGCAGGGATGATCGATGTGGCAATTCGCACCGCAGACAAAGAGCTGCTGGCGACCGGTGACCGGGTCTGGCGCGATATGGTGAATCGCAAGATGTACGTCAATGGCGGACTCGGCGAAGTGTGCACCACAGAAGGGTTTGACAACCCATATGATCTCTCCGAAAAGAAGAGCAACTGTGAGATGTGTGCGACGCTCGGCAACATTTTCATGAGCTATCGATTGCTCCTCGCACAGCCCGACACGCGCTACGCCGATATCATGGAGCTGGCCCTCTATAATGGATTCCTCGGCTCCGGCGGCCTGGTAGGCGATGGTACTTTCTATTCCGTCGCACTCTTCAGCCGCGGCCACACGCATCGCGACCCGCGCATCTGGTGTTGTCCGCCGAATTGGGTCCGCTGCATGCTCGAGGTGAGCGAATGGATGTATGCCGTATCTGATGATGCGATCTATGTGAATCTCTTCGCCGGCAGTACGGCTCGGATCGAACTGTCGGGACAGGAGATCGAGCTGACGCAGGTTACTGACTACCCGTGGGAGTCGCGTGTCAGGTTCGAGATCAAGATGCCGCAGCCGACGGAGTTCGCGCTCATGCTCCGTGTGCCCGGATGGAGCAAAACGTTCACGATCGCAGTCAACGGTGAGCGGTCGAACGCCTCGCAGGAGCCGGATGGCTATGTAATGCTCAGGCGCCAGTGGCAGACCGGCGATGCAGTCGACCTGGACCTGTCAATGGCGACGGAGCGCCTGGAAGCCAACCCGCAGATCAAGACTTCCCCCGGCTGTGTCGCTTTGCAGAGAGGGCCGCTGCTTTATTGCTTCGAGGCGACCGACAACGGCGGCAAGGTCACGGACCTGGCGCTGCCGCGCGACGCCGAGCTCAAAGAGTCTTTCGAGAAAGATCTCCTCGGCGGCGTGGTGACGGTAACTGCTGCCGGACGCCGGCGCGCCCCGACGCTGTGGCGGGACGAGCTCTACCGGCCGGTAGAACCGGAAACGGAGACGCTGCTCAAAGCGATACCCTTTTATGCCAAGGACAATCGTGAAGCCGGGGAGATGCTGGTCTGGATGCCGGAGACAACACTTGTCGCCGAGGACCCGGTCGAGCCCACGGCGGCAATGGGTGCGGCGCTTACTGCGTCCACTGCCGGTGAAGGATCGTCGATCGAGGCGGTCAACGACGGTCTCTTTCCGTCCAGCCCGGCGCGCTGGAGTGGGATGGCCTGGTTCAACTGGGCACATCGGACCGGTACGGAAGAATGGTTGTGCCTGACTTTGGAGAAGGCGTTGGCGGTGTTCGCACTCGAGGTGTACTGGGTGGACCAGTCATACTCCGGCACTGTCTGGGCGCCGAAGTCCTGGCGGGTCGAATACCTCGATGCGAAGGAGAATTGGCGGCCGGTCGTCAGCCCGTCCGGTTACACCACCGACACGGTGTGGTTCAGCCGGGTCAATTTCGAACCGGTAACCACGACAGCACTCAGGGTTGTCGCGCAGCTCAAGGAAGGCAAGGAGGGCGGCATCTATGAGATCAGGGTGTTGGAGACGTAAGGTCGGAAGCGTGCAAGCGTGAAACAATGGAACAATGAAAAATCGCCCGCAATGCTGCGAACACCACATCGCTTTGTCAGTTATTGATGTTGAGGCGATGGATAACGCTTGCCGCGTTATCCTTGTCGTAGACCTTTCTCACCTTTAACCGGTAGAACCAACCATCCAATGACCTATATAGCCGCGATCGATGCCGGGGCGTCCGAGGTAAAAGCCTGCCTCTTTGACACGGACGGGAACGAAATCGCCTCCGCGTCACGCGATTGCCCAAGTGATTCGCCGGCTGCCGGCTGGGCTCAGTGTTCGGCCGAAGTGCTGACCCGGTGGCCGTTGGAAATTCTCAAGGAAACGATCGACAGCAGTGGCGTCCCTGTGGGCGAGGTCAAAGTGATCGCTGTGACCGGCTCGCGGGCCACGGTTGTTCCGTTCGGCGCCGACGGGCAAGCCGTCGGGCCCGTCATTTTCTGGTACGACCGGCGCGCCACCGATGCGGCCGAACGGATCAAGGAAGAAGTCGGCCAGGATGATTTCTTCAACCTGACCGGCGTGGCCCTGGATCCAACGCCGTCGATTACCAAAATCATGTGGTGGCGGGACAATCACCCCGAGATATTCGCCGCTGCCAGTGTTTATGCGTTGCCGCAGACGGCGGTTGCACATGCCTTGACTGGCGAAGGTTGGTATTGCGACGAATCGAACGGATCGTATCTGGGGTTCATGGGCCTGCACTCACGGTCCTGGGAAGACGCATTGCTCGCGGTCGCCGGTGTAACGGCCGACAAGCTTCCCCAGCTGGTGCCGCCCGGCACAATAGCCGGACCGCTGTCGGATGCGGTGACGACGTTCACCGGACTGGCCGCCGACACCCCTGTGGTTATATCAGGATCGGACAACGCCTGTTTCAAGTTGGGCGCCGGAGTCGAGGGCAAGGGGGTTGCCTGCATGTACATCGGTACCGCCGGGGTAGTTGGTGTGATCTCGGAAAAACCGATTGTTGACCGGCGCCTGAACTGCTGTCCCGCGGCCCTGCCGGATCACTGGGATGTCGATGGCCTGCTGTTGACCGCCGGTGCCGCGTATCGCTGGTTGCGGGACCTGCTGAACGGGGCAGGGCAGGGTGAGGAACTGAGCTTCAAAACGATGGACGCGATGGCCGCCCGGATACCGCCGGGCAGCGAGGGGGTGGTGGTCGTGCCGCACCTCGCCGGTGCCGGGTCGCCGCTCTGGGATCCCGACGCCTGCGGGCAGATCGTCGGTTTGCGGTTGTCACACGGTGCGGCGCACCTGGTCCGCGCGGCCATGGAAGGCGTCGTCTTTGCCCAGCGCCATGCCCTGGACGCGTTGATCGAACATGTCCCCGACATCAGCAGCCTGCAACTGACCGGCGGCGGCGCCTCCGAGCTGTGGTCGCAGATACTGGCCGACGCGACCGGCTTGCCGGTTGCCATTCCTGCCAGTCAACAATCCACTTGCCTGGGCGCCGCGATGATGGCCGGTGTCGCCGCCGGGGTCTATTCGGATCATGCCGATGCAATCCGTTCCATGACCACGACCGAACGACACATCGAACCGGACACATCAAAGAAAGCGATTTATGATGCGGCGTATCAACTCTATCTGCACGCTGTGGAGCCAGACCACGGATGAAGATGATAGACAACTGTGGCGCCGGCGCCGTAGAGTCGGGTGAAAGACAAGAGCCGTCGAGTGAAGGATTCCGCTGCCCGATATCTGTTATGAAGAACACTGTAGAATGTTGCGTGGCCTGTTGTGTGGCTGCGGTAATACGGTTAAATTGGCGTAAGCTATATTCTTGCTCGAAGGTTTTTTCCTGATCCTTTCTTTTTGGGTTTTTCGAACTGTAGACCGGGCGAAGCAAACGCCTTTTTGGGACGACTTCATATCCGTGTGGAAGCGGATATATGCCATTATATCGAGGAGATCCGGACTTGCGTATACAGCGGCACCAGCTACTGCGACAACGTCGCCGTCAACGGTTCGCCCTGACTGCCCCCTTCGACAGGCTCGGAGCTTGCTGCCGTTTCACTCTCATTGAACTCCTGGTCGTGATTGTCATCATCGCGGTCTTGATAGCCTTGCTGCTGCCGGCATTGCAGCATGCAAAGGAGAGGGGAAAGCGGGTCGTCTGCATGAACAACCTGAGGCAGATAGGCACGGGGTTGACACTGTACGCGACCGGTAATAATGATAGTTTGCCGCATAACCTCGTGGACTATTCCTGGGAGGGGCAGTTGATGTTTTTTGAAAGGTCCCCCTATAATTCCTCTGTTGGTGACACGCATCCTTTGGGTAGATTGTATGAGCAAGGATACGTCAGCAGCATGGGCACATTCCTTTGCCCCTCTACCTGGATTTACAATAGGGACTGGTTCGGCCTGGAGAGGAACATCGCTGAGGCGGTAAAGGCCGCGCCGGGTTCCGGTACCGTTGGACGTGCCTTTTCAACCTATTCCCTGAATAGACGGGGGCGCAAGGATGCCACCGAGTATGACGAGAATAAAGCGGGGCCGTATGGCGGGGAGGGGGGAAGAGGCAGGTTTTCCGCGAGCATGGCCGAGGGGTATCTTGCTGTTGCTGACGGCGTCGGCTTGCCCGACAGGGGCATCCCGCCCGGACCCGCTGGTTCTCACCTGGGAGGTGATGGTTTTCCAGAGGGATACAGTATGCTTTTTTTTGACAATTCGGTGCGCTTTGTAAGGGATCAGAGCCGCAATCTCACACTCGATGGCGGTCAGTTTCATAATTACTCTGAATGGCATCCGTTCTGGGATCTCACCCAGGACACATTGCCTTGATGATCCTATGGCCGATCCGGGGCGGAGACTGTGTATCGGTCCCCCGTTCGCCGGTGAACTGCCGGCGGGTGTCTGCGTCGAACGTACCGCTGTCCTGATCACCCGGCCTGTCAATGACGGCGGCACACGATGATCGGAGCCGCGTGGGATGTTGCGTTATCCGATGTACATTCGCTCTTCCTGAACTTCAGAGGGGAGGTAGGTGACGTTTGAAGGTTTATGTGTTTTTAGTCGGGTTGGCACTGGTCAGTGCCCTGTGGGTGGACACGGCGTTTGCCACGGTGGAAGGCCTGCGCGCGGCTCAGCAGGCGGAGGCCGGCATTCGATGCCGGTGGAGCTTCGAGGGCGCGGATATGACGACCGCTCTGAAGAACAGGACCGATGATCCGGAGCGTGATCTGACGGCGCACGGTTCGGATCTCGCACTCGTTTCGGGCGCCGCCGTCAAGTCGCAGGCACTGAAACTGCCCGGTGCTTCAGCCTATGTCGGGACTCGCTTCCCCGCGCCGCCGGCCGGCACACTCGAACTGATCGTGACGCCGGCGAGCGCTGCGACGCAGAACGGCATCATCATGAGAGTGCAGTGGCTGCCAGGCCCGCAACAGAACCTGTTCGGTCTTGTCGAGCATGAGAGCATCATCGCAGCCGCCGTCGGGAAGGATACAGGCCCACCGCTGATCGGCGGGGCCAGCGCGGTGCCGTTCAAAGCCGGAGACTCGTATTATGTCGTCTTGACCTATTCGTACAGCGCCGGCGACGGGCCCGGTGGCGCCGACGATGCCGTCTTCGAGATCGACGGGTATGCGAAGAACCTGACCACCAGCGGCGAGCTCGTGCACGTTGCGGATGCGACCGTTGCGGCGAATGACGCCGGGCTGGGCTGGGCAATGCTCGGCATGGGCCGCAGCGGCGGTGGGTACGGGGCGCCCTGGAGCGGTTGCCTGGACGAAGTGGCGTTCTACGAAACCGTGCTCAGTGCCAAGGCAATAGCCTGGCACGTTGCAGCCCTAACCGACCCGAAGCCGCCGCTCAAGCCGTTTGCCGGCAGCAAGTTCGTTGACAAAACCGCGGCGCTCGGGATCGAATGGCCGCATCCTCCGACAATTGGCCTGAATTCGAACCAGACCGCGGCCTGGGTCGATTACGATAACGACGGCTATGTCGACCTGTGCGACGGCCTGCTCTGGCGCAACGAGGGCGGTGAGGGTTTTGCGTTGCTGAACCTGAAGCAGCAGGTCGGCGGGAACGCCGCCGAAGCGGGACCGGCCATCTTTGCCGATTATGACAACGACGGCTACCTCGACCGTTTCGGCTGGCGGAGCTTCCTGAAGGTCGCGCAACTGCACCGAAACATGTTGGGCACCGGTGAGTTCGAGCTGCAGGAATTTCCAAAGCTGCCGCAGGCCTGGGCGGGGTGTTACAGCTGGGCCGACCTGAACGGCGACGGTTACGTCGACCTTTACATAGGCGGCGGCGCCAATGGTGTTGACACCGACGCAGTTGCCATGAACGATGGCGGCAAGAGGTTCACCGTGACGCCGATCGGCGGCAAGCTCTACACCCGGACCGTGACAGCTTGCGACTACGACGAGGACAACGATATGGATGTCTTCGCCACGCGCTATTGGTTTCAGCCGAACGCCCTCTTTCAGAACGACGGCAAGGGAAATCTGACCGATGTCGGTGGGCCGGCCGGTGTCCACGGGGTCGGACATACGATCAGTGGTGCCTGGGCGGACCTGGACAATGACGGGCATTTCGATTTGTTCGCCTGCAACTTCAACCACCACGACGGCCGGCGCCGGGACGATGCGATCCTTTATCGCAACCTGGGCGCCGCAGGCGGCTGGAAGTTCGAGAAGAAATTCACTTTCGACGGTGCTGACTGGCAGGAATCGTACGGCAGTTGCGCCTTGGCAGACTATGACAATGACGGGGACGTGGACATTTTTATCACCACGGTCTATGGCGGCAACCATGCCCGCCTGTACCGCAATGACGGCAACTGGAAGTTCACCAATGTGACCGGGGCAGAGGGCCTCGGCGCGATGCCTCCGACCCAGCAGGCTGCCTGGGGTGATTATAACAACGACGGCTATGTCGACCTGGTGACGGATGCCCGGGTCTTTCAGAACCAGGGCAATGTAAATCATTGGCTGAGTGTCCGCCTCGCCGGAAATGGCACGACCGTCAATAGCGCCGCGATCGGTGCCCGGGCCATGATCGAGAGGCCGGGGCTGGGCACTATGACCAGGCAAGTCGAATCGGGCGCCGCCTCGGCGAATCAGAACGACCTGCTCCTCCATTTCGGACTCGGCAGAGACGATGCCGACGTCGATCTGACAATCGTCTGGCCGGACGGCTCCAGGCAAACGGTGCAGACCGCTGTCGACCGGATTATTGCCGTGCAGCAGGCCGATTGAAACAATCTCGGAAACGAATAGACTACTACCGATGCCTAACAATATACAGATGCACGGGTTAGTGGATTGCACCCCGGGCGGGAAGGGGATCGGGAACATGACAAGCACGACCAGATTCGTTCGGACCCGGCTGCTTCATGCAGTTTTCTGCACGGCGTTGGCGATATTGACTACACCCGTGTTCGCTGCCGCAGTGACGCCGTGGAAAACCGGCGTGGGTACGCGCGACACGCAGAATGGTGCACTGCTGGCGAATGACCTGATTTTTGTGAAGGGCAACGGTCAGTCCGGCCCCAGGTATTATCCCCAGGCGGTCGTGCTGCGTTGGGACCCGATCACCGAACCGGGCCGCTACCGCGTGACGCTGCGCGCTCGTATCGAGAAGCACGGCGCCAGTACGCTGGCGTTGCAGGCCTGGGTCGACGGCGCCCATGGCGGCCTGCAGTACCCCACGGGTTACGGCGTTATGCCGGTGCCTGCAGCAGTGCTGCCGATGAGCGGCTACAACTTCGAGATCCCCGGGCAATGGCAGAGGTTCTCACTGGATTTCACCGCCGAGAGCGGCAAGCCGATGAATGTCGGCCTCGTGTACGTCGGAGAAGAAAACTGTGAGGCCGGTACGGTCGAGATCGAGAAAGCCTCCGTCAAACTCGAGAAGCTGGACCTGCCCGTGGCGATCAGCTGGATCCGGCCGGTCAAGCTGCGCTACAAGCATGCCGAAAACGGCGCACTCGAGTTTCGCCTGACGAATGCCACCGGCCAGGCGAAAACTGTTGCCGTACGGTCAGTGGTGATCACTGACACGGATCAGAGGACTTCCGGCACGGCACAGACTTTCACGGTGCCCGCACTGGCCACTATCAGCGGTACCGTGCCGTTTGCTGTGCCGGCCGCCGACGGCGGCTATGAAGCGGTCGGCGAATTACTGGTTGCCGGGCAGGTGATCGACCGGCAAGGTGACGTGTTCGCCGTCAGCGACAGTCCGTTCCGGTGCATGATCCAGGGGAATGGCGTGCTGCGTGTGCCATACTTCCTCTCGAGTGCCCACGCGCTGGGTCTGACCGGATTCAAAGAGAAGGTGCTGGGCAACTGGGACCAGTACGTGAAGGACTGCACGCTGGCCATCGAATCCTCGCGCCGCGCCTATATCACTTATGACGAATACTTCGCCTGGGCACGCGAGGATGCCACGGGCATGACGGAAGAGACGGACGAGCCGTACCTCAGCGGACAGACTTTTTATACCGTCTCGCGCAAGCAGC
>CAUZJQ010000139.1:0-10360 GCA_963580095.1 Lentisphaeria bacterium
TCACCGAGCAGTTCGTGAAGTACGGCGTTGCCGTCGTCAGGAATCTGGTGGACAAGGCGTTTTGTGACGAGGCGCTGGATGAGATCAGACGGATGCTGGACGAGGACAGACCGGTAAACGAGTGGACGGTGGACAAGCCCGGCGTCCATTTTCTCCCCTTCTACGAAGACCTCGGTCGCGCCAACTTTGAGAGCAATGCGGTCCTCGAAAAGATCTTTGACCAACCGCGGCTGCGCGCCGCCTTTGAGAAGTTGCACGGCGGTCCGGGAAAGTGGGATGGAGTACGCAATTACACTGTCATGGTGAAACCGTACGATCCCAACGCCAAGGCAAAGATCGGCGACACGTTTCACGAGGACTTCGGAACGCCGCCGCCAGCCATTCTTTACCGCGGTTTCAACGCTTATCTGTTGGTGGCGGATACCGAACCGTTCAGCGGGAATTTCATGTGCAAGCCCGGCTCGCATATCATCGCCCAGCGGAAACTGATCGAAACGCCGGAAGCAGACGGCAACGATCCCCCCTTCAGAGATGCGGTCCTTGACGGACTGCCGACGTACGAATTCGTCGGGAAAGCGGGTGACGTGCTTTTCTGGCACCACCTGCTCTATCACGATGGCAACAATTCACATTCAGAGAATCGCCTGCCGCGCGTCGCCGTCGTCGGCGAGGTCTATCGCGAGAAATGGTTGACCGAGATTGACGCCGACCGCACCGACCTCTCGCCGTGGGAACGCAGCCTGGCCCAGAACGGGAGCTACAAAACGGTGCGTGACGAGGCCCAGGTAGAGCGACATCAGCGCGCCAAGCAGATCGCCAAGTTCGAGGCGGAACATGGCGTCACGGTCGACGACAAGTGGAAAAACTATTCCGATTGGCCGGGATAATTCTTCCCGGTAAACGTCTCCAGGGCAGCGCGAAACTCGTGCTGCGGCCAAAGCGCCAGGGCGCGCTCCGCTTCGTCCCGGGCTGTTGCCGAGTCGCCCCGAAACTCCGCCAGGGCGGCCAGTGCCATCCGATAGTACGCCGTCTGCAGCGGATTCGCCTGGTCAGCTCCCTGCCAGCTTCTGTTCAGGCTCGCGTCAATGAATTGCATGTCGGCGGCGGACTCGGCATACAGCGAACTCATCGCCCATAGCCGAAGGGAGTTTTCGTCGTGGCTCCTGAGCTCGGCGAGAATGATGTCGATCTCCTTGCGCAGTTCGCCTTCCGCCTTACCGGCACGCCGCGCTTGCACTGCCTCGTGAAGGATTTCGAACTGGTAGTTGCAGATGATATGCAGCGTATCAAGGCGGAGATCAAGCTCGCGGGCCTCACGGAGATGATTCAAGGCCTCCTGGAAACGTTCGGTTCGGCAGAGGGTCTTAGCCAGTTCCTGATGGGTCCCGGCCAGGCGCAACCTGTCCGCTGGCGCAGCCATATCATATGCAGTATAGAGTTGCAACAGCTGACGCAGCTCGCGCTCGGCCAGTGCGTAGTCCCCGGACTTGTTGGCAAGCAGCCCGAGTCGCAGGCGAGTCGGGAATTCAGCGGTCGGCGGCAGGAACGACGTGAAGGCCAGGCAAGTCACGGCCATCGGTATCGCCCACAACACCGCAGTCCTGCCGATCGGCTGCCACGATTCCCGGTGTCGATGCCAGTCGACTATGAGACGTTGGGTTGCGTTAATCAGCCACCAAAACGCATATATACTCACGGGAATCCACACAGCGAGCATGCCGAGCCGGAATCTGCCGAAATCGTAATAAATAATCACCGGCAACGCCTGCACCGCTATCAGTCCGATCAGCAGTTGATAGCGTCGCCACTGGCAACAGCATAAAAAAATCCCGAGTACCCCGAGCCCCGCCAGCCAGCCGAATGTCGGCAAGCCCCAGCGGAGTATCGGCACGAACCGGCCGGTCACGTGGTAATCGGAGTTGTCCGGAGCCTCATAGTCGTTCAGCAGCAGGACCACCTTACGGACAGTCTGCTCGATCGCTCGAATCGGTTTCGCCCGGACCGCCCGGACCCCCTCGTCAAACCAGTACCTCGACGATTGCCCGCGGGTCAGTGACCGCCCGGTGCGCCGCTCCGCCTCACGCCTGAAGTCCGCGTGCTCGACACCGCTGGTCGGTAACACGAACGGCGGCGGTGAATAAAATCCGTCTACTGCCGATACCTGCGCAATGTAAAACACCTCCCCGCCGCCGGCGGTAACGACCACAAACTCCTTGCCGACGATCCAGTTGCGGACGGTCGAGGGTACGAGACAGAACGTGATACCAGCCAGGACTACTGCCGTCTGCACCAGCTTCCGGCGCCGCCGAACAGGTGTATCCGTCCGTCCCGTCCACACCCACAGGATGACCGGCACGACCATCAGCAAATGACTCTCTCTGACCAGACATGCCAGGCCGATGAACAGCCCGCACAGCAACGGCCACAGCAACGGCTTGCCGTCGCGGCTGCGCAGTGCTGCATACAAAACCGCGATCACCGCCAACGGGGAAAGGAAGGTCTTCATGATCGTGCATTCGTAAAATATAAACGGGCCGTACAGGGCCGCGGCGAACCCGGCGACAGCGGCGGTTCGGCCATCGAACAGACGGCGGCAGCAGAGGAAAATTAGCACACAGGTAAGGGCGCCTGTCAGCATCTGGCCAAGCAGAACCAGCGGCACCTGCATACCGATGAGTGTGGAACCAATGCCGAGAAAATAAGCGTAGAGCGGGCCTTGCTCGAAGACTTCACTGCCGAGCCAGCTGCCGGTCGCGATCCGGCTTGCCCAGGTCAGATAGTATCGGCTGTCAACCCCGAAATCCGTTAGCAGCGGGGACGTGGCGAATTGGGAAAAATAGACCGTGCGCGCCAGGAGCGCCGCCAGGAATACCCACAGTGTCGTCCTGCAGTGCCGCCGCGTGTCGCCAGCCGGTGTTGCCAAGTCCTGCAATTTTGATGGCTCGCCCACATCCTTTCCCGAACGGATTGTCATGTGGCTATCGGCAGCACTTCATGTTGCCTGTATTAGTCCGGCAAGGTATCTTCGGTATACGTCCAGAATTGATGCCAATCAGCATAGTTTCCAAATACATTAAAGGCCGGATCCCAGGCCAGTTCATGGTACGCGTCACCTACCCAACGCACCGAGCCGTCAAAGAAAAGTATCTGAAAACCTGCTGGAAGGTCACCGCCCGATGTATGGGAAGCATGGTTCCCGGGAGGTTTGCTCCGGGGCGTGCCAACACCGTCAGAAGCACAAATAAACTTCTCGGCGGCACACCTGGAAAACTTCGCTTTGCCCCCCAAAAGCCCATAAGGCCCCTGCTCCAGTATACCATAGCCATCGTCGGGCGTTGTATAGTCATGTGGCCCCTTGCGGCCCCTTATATTCAAAGCAAAAGTTGACCAAACCATCCCGCCACTGGCCGAGTCTCCAACCTCAGATATCATTGTTTCGGGGTCATACTCACCCGGGAGCTCAGCCTCATTTGAAGGGCAAACAAAGACTCTCATGTCCGAGACGTATTCCGCATGATAGAGCAATCCCAAAGGATGCCACTCACTTAAATGGTTCAGTGGTGCATCCTTGACGAACCACATCATCTCTGTTTCCCAGCGATAGGATACCAGGTTATACGGCAAATCGTCATTGGAATCGTCCGCATACATCACCAGGCCCAGGCCAATCTGTTTCAGGTTGCTGAGGCAGATTGCCCGCCGTCCCATCTCCTTTGCCCTGGACAATGCCGGCAGCAGCATGGACGCCAGGATCGCAATGATGGCAATCACGACCAGCAGCTCGATAAGGGTAAAACGGGCACCCCCCCTGGGCCTGCTTGCCTTGAGATTGGCCACAGGGTCGGAGGAATCGATCAGAACAGATCGTTTACACCTGATTTTTCGTAGTGTTTGATACAACTTTTCAGGCATCATTCAGTCACCTTGGCACACTGTTACAGTGCTGCTTGACGCTTCGGAAAAAAAGTCAGGTCATTGCAAAAAGTCGTTTCGCCAGGCGACAGTTCTCATGGAATTTATAGCACACTGTCGATGCGAAAAAATAAGCGATGCATCGGGAAAACCATGTTTTTTTTACCTTAACCGAGACACCCCGAAAGAACAAGCAATCCCCCCCCGTAGAACAATGTGTGATATTTGTCCGGTTATAGAGGGAAGACGCCGGTATCCATCGCAACACGAGCCAATTTACGACGTTGCACCGCATCGCGGCTGGCAAACAAATCAAGCCCATAGAAAGCAAACGAACGAACAGGTGAGTGATGGATGTCACCTGTTGTGAGACAGCAGCAGCTTGGCTATCAACTCGGGCCAATCCCCCCATTGCCAGAACGGGGTCCCCGGCATATCCGCATCGACCTCGCCCAGCACCGACATCAGCAGCACGATGATGCGGCCCTTGCCGACTCGCCGCTCGACGATCAACGGGGCCGTTCCCGCCGCCAACAATACCCGCGCCCCCGGCCGGACCTCAGCGTAGTGGGAATAGAGCGTGTACGGCTTTTGGGACCAGTCGAATTCGGTTGGCTTGCCCTGCCGCGGCATCAGATAAATCGGCTCACCTGCGCGGACCGGCGCGCCTGGCGTGACCGGCAGCAGCGCACCGAGCACCGAGCGCGCCCACCCCCCGTGACTGATCCCGTGGGTGTCGCCCATGATGACGACGGTGCCGCCATCCTGCACATATTGCTTGAGCATCGTCGTGCCGACAATCGTCACGGCTTTCGCGGGGACATTGTTCAGGACAATCACCTGGTGCCGGTACAATGCTTCCCACGTCGTCGGGAAACCGTCGAGTCGAGTCGACTGCGGATGGACGTTGAGATGGGACTGCGTGCGTTCTCCACCCAGCGTGCCGACTGCTTTGTCGACGCCCCAGTGCTGCATGAACAGACCGTACGTCTCGTGGATGCGAAGCTTGTCTGTTGCCAGCTTCAAGCCGTCGGGCCTGACCGGCTGCTCGATCAACGGCAGCAGTTGACGGGTGCTGAATCGCGACAGTTGCTCGACGGTAATTCCGTCAAACCAGACTTTTGTCGCGCCCGTCGCCTCCAATCCCCAATCACCGAAACCCTGCTCGCCCTTGAGGAACTCGATGCTGAATTCCTGGTAGGTATTCGGCTTGGCGAAATCGGTGCCCTTCAGCGACACTTTCTCGTAGCGATCCTCGAATGTCTTCAGCTCGCTGTTGCCGATGTTGCCGCGGATCATCGCCACGACGGCGGGGTTCGTATTGTCGTCCACCTTCAACCGGAAGTTTCCACGCAGCCTGCCGGGCCCCTGCATATACGTATACTCATACCACATGTAGCCTTCGCCGGGCGTGGCGGCGGGGTCCGCCAGCAAGGCCCAACCCGTACGCGCCTCGGCATCCTTGACCAGCCGGCTCTTGTCCTTCTCCGGCGACCCTCCGTCAACCAGCACCGCCTCGTGTTTCTGGTTGTAAATCGTTGCCGGGCCATCCGGCTCCTGTGCGTCCGCACCGGGGAACAGACAAATCAACAACAAACCGACTTGCAAGCAACTGTATTTGCCCATCAGTCTGTCCGGGGCACACTGTCCCCGCTCTGGTCTTCCCGGCAATCAAAGACGATGTTCGTCCAGCCCCAGAAACGCGGCACGACCACCCCCAGGCGGCGGTCACGTAACGGCTCAGTCGCCAATTGCCGGCGATGCGATACCGGTTCCGGCCCGACCAGCCAAGCGGTCACCTGCTCGTCCTTCCGCGGCTGAAACATGACCTTCACACCCTCTGCCGGTCCAACCGTCGTAACGCCGACGACTTCCTCTTCCGCCGGGGGATTGAACAACGGCACGATCACCTGCCGATGCGTCTCATCGAGCACCCGTTCACTGACCAGCGGCTTCCACCACAGCGGTCGCCGGCTTTTAACCGACACAACACCGCCGGGATCAGCCAGCTTCTGCGTGCGGATGTCCCAGAAATACGAGCCGTACTGGATCATGAACCGTTCGCAATCGCCGAAGGGGCTCTTGTGGAACGTCCATGGATGCCCGCCCACGACGTAGCCTAGGGCGGTGGAATACCAGTTGCCGCCGTTGTTGATAAAGGTATGCTGGGCGCCGTGCGAGCGCGCCAGATCCGAGCTGTGTCGAAGGTAGACGATAAAATCCAGCCAGCGCCGGTGCGGGTTTGTCGGGCTGTGAAAAGCCTGTGCGAGGTTCTCCTCCATCATCAGCGAGTCGTCCCGGCAGTATGTCTCCCAATCGTCACTGGGTTGCGTGCCCAGGCAGTTGATGCCCAGGTTATTACCGATTCCCACCGGCGGATCGATGGCGGCCAGTGCCCGTTTCGTAATCGGGAAGTGCTCAGGGCTGAGCGGACCGGCGTCGTAGCGGTACGCTTCCCATCCGTACTGCCCGACGCTCGCCACCAGCTGCTCGGTATGGAACTGCAGATAGGTCTTGCCGTCGACGGGTGACGGTGTGTCGAAGTGCATCTCGATGGCGGGATAGACATTGCCGCTTACCGTCTCGCCATTGAAGTACTTCTCCATGACGGCCGTGTTGAACATCGCCTTCTTCATCCATTCGGGCCGGCGACGGGCCACCTCGAAACCCGGCCAGCCGAAGGGGATGGCATTGGTATAGGCTACCGGCGCGATGCCGTGTGCTTTCATCAGGCCATTCACCAGTAGAATCTGCCGGCGCGAGAGGACGTAAAAGGTCTGCCCGCTGAGGTATGGTTCGTCGGTGTCTTCCGTCAAGCGGGTCGCATCCTCGCGGGCCCACGCGAAGAATTCGTCGTACGTCAGATAAGCACGACGCGAGGATTCGATAGCCAGCGTGCAATCCTTCACATACTGGTCCCAATTGCCCAGCACGGTCTTTTTGAATCCCTCCAGACCCAGGTGATGGGAACCCGATAGAAAGTACGGAATCCGCAGCACGCCGCTCCCCTGGATCATGCACCGGAACGGGCTGTCGGCAACCGCGAACACGTCACCACGTCGATCGATCACCTTCCCATCCACGGTCAATTCACCGACGGCCTCGTAACCGCCGTCGGCGGCGGGAACAGCAAACGGCACGGTGCCGCTGACAGTGGCCGACGCGGGTACCGCGAAGGTCTGTGCCGGGCCAGGAATTGTCTGATCCGTGTCGGTGATCACGACCGGCCGCAGGCCAACCGTTTGCGGCTGGTCGGTGGCATTCGTCAGGCGAAACTCCAGGGTGCCGCTTTCGGCATGCTTGTAGCGAAGCTTGACCGGACGGACCCAGCTTATCGACACCGGCAGGTCCAGCTTCTCGAGCTTCACCGAGGATTGCTCGACCTCCACAGTGCCGGCCTCGCAGGTTTTATCACCGACGTATACCAGGCCGACATTCGTCGGCTTGCCGCTCTCGACATCAAACGCCAGTGAGAAGGTCTGCCAGCGCCCGGGGGTCTCGAACATGTAGCCGCTCATCGGCAGCACTGCGGTTGGCACAGGAATCACACCGTAGCCCGTCGGGTATCGCATGCCGCCGTCGGCACTGTCGACCCAAGCCTGCAGCACCAGGGTGCTGGCGCCGTGCTTCCCGGTCCGGGCCCGCAGCGTCACCTCGTAGCGCCCCGGCTCCGAGATCGACTCCCAGCGTAGCACCGCCGCCTGCGGATAGTACCGGGGCCCGGGCTGGCCATTGCCCTGGACGTAGACCAGGTCGTTCGCCAACACCGCGCCGTCCTGCACCTCACGCGTGCCGTGACCTGCCTTCCAGGGCGGCACGCCGGCCGCGGCGGCGGGCAAAGTTAGGATTGCCAAGGCAGCACAAAGGATTGTGGGAATCGCTCGGGTCCGGACGAATCTCGTTGTTTTTGTCATATCTCCTTTCCTCCCACCGCCTGAGACTGCGGTTTCGTCCCCTAACCGGCACGTTTGGCCAGTCAGGGGGCTCGCCGGCATTCTCTCTGGTTCAGGGATCGATTAAACGGAAGCAATGTTCAAGCTCGCGGAGCAACGCCTGCTCCACTCAAAGTTGCAGGGCCGGAAATTACACATCCACCCGACGCGACATCCAACCATCAGGAAAAACGGTGACGTGCTCGAAGGCACAGGATTGCGGTCCGTGAAATACTTGTGAGGTGCCGACACTACCGAGCAGCGGGATACCGTGCCAGGTGCCGACAATATCGTGATGGTAGTGCCCGGTCAGCACACAGGAAACGTTGTTGGCCTTGAAGAAGGCGATAATCTCATGGCGGTTTTCCATGTTCCAATACGTTTCCTCCTCGTCCGGCTGCTGCACCAGCAGCGGCCAGTGCATGACCACGAACCGGTGCGTGGCGGCAGCATCGACTGCCGCGAAATGCTGTTTCATGACCTCCCACTCCGCCTGCTGCAGGTCTTCGTCCAGGTCGCCGCGAAGATGCAGGGCGTTGAGCCCGAGGAACGACGCGCCTTTATAGGTAAACGAAAACCCGGCAGGAGCGCCGCGGTCGAAATACGGCGACTCCGTACTTACCTCCGGTTCCAGCCAGTGTTTGCCGCCCTCGTCGTGATTGCCGGAGACGCCGTAATACGGCCGCTCCAGCATACCGAGGCATTCCATGACGATATCCAGTTCCTCGGCCGAATCGAAGCGATTGACCAGGTCACCGCCGAAGATGGCAAAATCGATCTTGTTCTCATCGTCGTTGATATAGCCGATCGCGCTTTCCAGGCGTGAGCGATCGCTGACACGTGCGTTCAGGCCGAATGGACTGTTGCAACCGATCTGGGGATCGGTGATGAAAGCAAAGTGGAATGAGTCGGACATAAAGCTTTCCGCAGGAGGTTTGTGATCCCGTACAGGGTGTTGGAGTTAGTTGGGGTATAAGGATTTGGACCGTCTACTCCAGAACTGCACGACTCCGATACTCCATTCCGGCAAAGTAGAACCAGTTCCGGTTAATCTGCTGGCAACCCCGCGAACATCAAGCGCCGCGACCGGACTCCAGGCCGCGACCCGGCAAGTGAAAGATCCGTCTCCGGGCTTCTTCATCGGCATTGAGCACGCCTTCCGTAAGCATGGGGCCGGTCAATCGCTGAGACCTGAAACCGTATCATCACGTTCAGGATGCCAGTAGCACGCCGCTCCGATCGCACGCAGAAGACGCTGCACGTCATCCGGAAATACCTGACCGATGGTACCGATCCGGAAGGTATCGGCGACACTCACTTTTCCGGGATAGATGACGAAGCCCTGTCGTTTGATCTCTTCATAGAAGCGTACAAAGTCGTAGGCCTCGTCGTCGGGTTCGAAGAAAGCCGTAATGATCGGCGACTGGCTCTGCCCCGGCAGAAGGCAACGGAAACCGAGGCTCTCCATGCCTTTCACCAGCACCCGCTGGTTCTCGGCGTAGCGCTTGTGCCGCGCCGCGACACCACCCTCCGCGTCCAACTCGCGCAGCGCCTGCTGGAAGGCTCGGACAACGTGCGTCGGCGACGTATAGCGCCATTTGCCGTGCCCCTCCTCCATCGTTCGCCACTGCTCGTGGAGGTCCAGGCTCAGCGAGCGGGCACGACCGCGGCAACGCGCCAGCGATTCCTCTCTGGCGATGACGAAGCAGAAACCCGGCACCCCCTCAATGCACTTGTTCGCGCTGCTGATCAGGAAATCAATGCCGAGCGCCTCAACGTCCATCGGGATGCCGCCGAAGCTGCTCATGGCATCGACGATGAACGTCTTGCCGCAGCCTTTGACGACCGCCGCGATATCGGCAAGCGGATTGAGAATCCCCGTCGTTGTCTCGCAGTGGACTACGGCGACATGTGTGACCGCCGGATCGTCAGTCAACTTCGCCTCGAGCGCAGCGCAGTCCGGTGGGGCGATCTCGCCGCTGTCGAGAACGACGTTGGAAATCCGCAACCGCTCGGCAATTTGCACGATACGGTCGCCATAGCCGCCGTTGGCCAGGACAAGAAGTTTCCCGTCTTCCGGCACAGCGCTGCCAACCGTCGCCTCGACGCCGAATGTCCCGCTGCCCTGCATCAGCACCGACGTGTAACCCGGTCGCGATGTGGCTAGGTTGACGAGACGAGCACGAACATCCTGCACGACGTCATGGTTGTAGTCGTCGTCCCAAGTGCACCAGTCCCGAAGCATCGTGGCGCGAACAGACTTCGATGTGCTCAGCGGTCCGGGCGTGAGCAACAGGTACGGGTTATCCGGAATCAAATCCGGATCAATCGGCCTATCCTTAGCGCTCTGCGAAGTTTCTGGTTTCATGGGGGATCTGTGGTCTGCCTACCGTTCTGCACAGGACTGCGGTTCTTTACGTCACGGCTCCAAATCGGGTTTCCTTCATTTGTCGCCGGTTGGTTGCACACCTGAGCCCAGTGACCCGAGAATCCAATGGCCGAAATTCCGCAGATCG
>CAUZJQ010000140.1:0-10339 GCA_963580095.1 Lentisphaeria bacterium
TCAATCTATGGAAGCGCGATGAGGCGTACGATAAAGTCGTGCGTCACCCGCTGGTCACCGGTATCACAAAGCGGCTGCTGAAGACACCGGCACTGCGGCTGTGGCACGATCATCTCATTTCCAAGCCGCCAGGGGAAAACGCCCGTTTCCAGTTCCATCAGGATTTCTACAACTGGCCCCTCGCCGATCCGAACATCCTCACGTGCTGGATCGCTCTCGATGACGCAACCGTGGCGAACGGCTGTATGCATGTCGTCCCCGGCAGCCATCGCGATCCGCGCTTTTTGCCGGCGTCAAGAAAGGAGGAGTTGGAGGAACTGGCGGAGAATCCCGATGCCCGAACGGAGCGGGTTGTTATGGGCGAACACCCCGCCAGCTTCGGCGTGCCGGTCGAGCTGAAGTCGGGCGAATGCATGTTTCATCACAGCCTGAACTTCCATTCAACGCCGAAGAACACCACGGATTCACATCGTCGCGCCTTTGTGATTATCTACCTGCCGGAGGACATGTGTTTCGATAACACCCAGGCCGGGGATCATCCCCTCGTCCCGCTTATCGAGGGCAAGCATGGCGAACCCATCACCAGCAGCAATTTCCCGGTAGTCGGTTAGACGTGACCCGAACGATCTGGCGGGCGCGAGCTACACACTTTCCTATTTGCAGCCCACCCGGCACACGCTATCCTGCCGCGTGTCCGAACATCAAACATTCCACCAGTGAGATCTCATCATGGATATGAAGTATTCCATCGTTCTAAATACGTTGAATACCGGCGACAACGGGTGCAGTGTCTGGGAACATCCGCACGAGGTGCTCCAGACCATTGCAGACGCCGGCTACGACGGCGTTGACATGGATGCGGAGCCGGACCGGATCGACCGCAATCGATTCAATGAAGTTCGCGATCTGGCGTTCTCCATGGGATTGAAGGTCCCGGCGCTCCTTGGCGCATGGGCCCCATGGCACTGCGGCGAGGAACGCGACCTTTGCTCAACCGACGAGACCGTTCGCATGCGCGGCGTGGAATACAGCAAGCGCGCCATCGACTTGGCCGCCGAGTTCGAACAGCCGCCGCTCTTCCAACTCTGCGCCTGTCCGATAGAGAACGAGTATCCACTTTCTTCGACACCGATCGACACGCTGCGGCAACAGTTCGTCAAGTCCACCATGGAAATCGTCGAATACGCGGCGCCGAAAGGCGTCAATATCGCTATCGAACCAATCAATAAATTCGAAGGGCAGGCCGGATTCCTCAACGCCATCCCGGAAGCGTTGAGTGTCGTCGACGAGATCGCCGCCGATAATCTCGGGGTTCAGGCCGACTTCTATCACATGAACATGGCTGACGGTAATTTTCTCGAGACGCTAAGGCTGATGGAAGGCAAGCTGATGCATGTGCATCTCGCGGAAAGCAACCGATACATACTTGGCACGGGACACTTGGACTTTGCTGCTATCGTACAGACGCTCAAGGAATTGAAGTTCACCGCCTACCTTTCCCTGGACAGCGTACCGGCCAAACCGGACTGGAAGACCGTGGTGGAACAGGGCATCAGTTACATGAAGCAAATGGAGCGGCAAACTGCGTAGCAAACCCCAAAATTCGCCACTGGGGCGACCGCTGAGAAGTGTCGCTCCACAGGATGGGGAATCCGCTGATGCCAAATGCAAGTAGGCAGCGAAGGGCGAAAGATAAAGCAGGCTAAACTTTTCGCGGTTTACGGGAAGGGTATCAAGCCGCTTTTGCAGTCGCAGGCCAAGGCAGAAGCCGGCTCCCTATGCGATGAACCTGACGCGCTTATATTTTCCTCGTCTTTCTTCCCCGTCTGTCCCATTCCCAATTCTTGACCCTCCTCTTGACTGTCCAGTTACAGGACGCTACGGTCCGACCATGAAAACAACCATCCCCGATCCAGCCCAGCTCGCCGAACTCTTCCCGCTGTCAGATGAAACCCCCATCTCTTATCGGCCAATCATCGTATGGGCGATCAATGACCGGACCGACCCCGAGGAATCGCGGTCTCAGCTCGATGGATTCGCGGCCTGCGGCTACGGCGGCGTCATGATCATGCCGTGGGGCGGGCTGCCAAATGACTTCATGGACGATGCCTGGCTCGATGCGGTCTCCTGCATTCTCGAACATGCCGCAACCCTCGGCCTCGAAATCTGGATCTGGGACGATTGGATCTTCGGCAGCGGCTCTGCCGGTGGAACGCTGACCGAGAACCCGGCGTACCGAGCGAAGGGTCTGCAAAAAGCGATCGACCTCATCATCGAGCCGGGCGAGGCTCTCGATATCCCGGTCCCGCCGCGGACAATCGCTGCCGCGACTTTCGACGTCGACAAGTTCGGATGCCCCATCACTCGGGCGGTGCCACAGAAAAACGAACCCGGCGACATCATTCGCTTCGAAGCAAAAGTACGGTCACGCCTGGTGGTCGTCTGCTGGCAATACGTGTCCGGCTTTGTCCACTCGACCCGGTCCCACTGCAGGTTTTTAGACCCGGCGATCAGCCCGGAAGATTGCAATATTTTCATCAACGACGATCGCACTGCCTGGTCTGTCGACATGCTCAATCCCGAGGCGACACAAGGATTCCTGGACCGAATACACGAACGCTACCGTGCACGGCTGTCGTCGCACTTCGGAGTCACCCTGAAAGGGTTTTTCTACGACGAACCCAAGGTGTCGACTACGCGACCATGGACGACAGATTTTGCGGCACGCTTCCAGGCAAACATGGGCTACGACATCACCGACCTGCTGCCGGAGATTGTCATCGAGTATTTGATGGACAGCGGTGATCATGGCCAGTGGCTCCGGCCGGAAGCGGTCCAGCGCGCGCGCGCTGACTATTACGATGTGTGGACCACCCTGATGGCGGAGAGTTTCTACCAGCCGATCCACCAGTGGTGTTCCCGCCATGGTGTGATCGCCACCGGCCACCAGCTCGGAGACAATAGCCTCGAGGAAATGAAATACGGTGGCGGCGTTTTCTTTAAGAACCTGTCACATTCCGACATGCCCGGAGTCGACACCATATCCGGCCAGATCAAACCCGGCCGTTTCGACGACTCCCCCAGATACGCCGGTTCCATTGCAAATTCTCTCGGCAAGCGCCGGGCGATGAGCGAATCGTTTGCCGTATACGGCCACGGCGTCACGCCCGATCAAATGCGCTACGTCTGCATTCAGCAAATTCTGCGCGGCGTCAACACATTTTTTGTGAAGCTCTCGAACTACAACCGCGAACGATCGCTTCACTTTCATCCTCCGGAACTGTCCGATTTCAACCCGATGATCAAGCACTACGGCCCCATGTTCTGTGAAATGATCTCACGTGCTGCACGCCTGATGAACGGCGGCCGACCGGACCGGGCCGTGGCGCTTTATGTGCCCCTGGACAATCTTTACAACACGGATTTTACCTTCGCCGCGCCGACAGACGACATTGCCCGACAGCTCACCTACAACCAGGTCGACTACGATTACGTCTGGGACGGTGATATCACCGGAATGACGGTCGCAGCAGACGGCATCACGGCAGCCGGCGGCCGGGCATACACCCACCTCCTGGTGCCCCCCGATGCCATGATATCGGATACTATCCGAAGCCAGATGGACGCACTGGACCACGACCGGGGCGTTGTTCAGCAGGTTCAGGAAGATACGCTGCGCGAATTGATCTGTTCCCTTCGCGAGAGCGACAGTTTCCTCAACATCGTGTCCGAAGATGTGCCGGTCGCCATGCGTCGACGAACCGCGGAAAGCGGCGAGACGATCTGCCTCTTTCTAAATGAATCCGCGACGGTCGAAAGCCTGACGCTCAGGCTCGTGCGCCAGGCTCGGGTCCACGAAATGGCATTGGATTCGGGCCAGATGAGCTGCTGTGCCCAGGGCACAGCGGGAAGTTCTCTGACGATCGACTTTCAGCGCGCACAGTCGAAGTTGCTCTTCTTCGAGCCGGTCGAGACGCTCGAGGCGGACAGTGACAAACCGGATGCTGCCGCGCCACAGGACATAACCGATTGGACCCTAAAACTCCCGGATGGAGATGCCGTGACCATCGACGGGGAGTTCCCGGATTGGCAGGATCTGGGTTACGGCAGCTACACCGGTTTCATGAGTTACACTGCTGACTTCGAATTAACCGAGGACACCGCGGCCTGCACCCTGACGATCGGCGAACTCTGCTACGCGGCCGACATTCATGTCGATGGCCAGAAGATTGCAGGCACGGTGTTTTCTCCGTTCGTCGCCGAACTCGGCAGCCTGGACGCGGGTCGGCACACGCTTGAGATCAAGGTTCTGAACACATTGGCAAACGCCGTGCTCGGCGACCCGGAAAAAGTCGAGAAACTCAGAGCACAAGGCGCGTTCAAAGGCACTTACGAGATGTTTTACCATCCACTCGACAAGCAGAAGCTGCGCTCCGGCCTCTTTGGCCCTGTGCGCCTGTGCTTCGAGAAAGCCGGTCAACGCATGACGGCCGATCCCAAGTCGCAATAGCGTTGGTAACCTCGAAGTATGTTTTCCGGCGGCCCAATGATTCCTTTTCATCAATTATCGCCAGCTCTGCTCCAATGACAACGAGTTGCCCTCAACTAACTGCAACGCCTGTGTTAATTTATCGCGGTGCTGCCCTTGCAGGCAGACGGTGAACACATGGACCAAAAGACTTTTTAACTACTGAACCAGTGTATGGCACAACGAACATAGATTATTCGTGAGTCATGGGATTTTATTCTGTGTTTAGGAGTATAATAACCAAACAAAATAAGCTGAACCACGAATGATCGCGACGGGCGGCGCGTGACCGAATCAATCTCGCACCGCTTCCCATCCGAACAGGCAGCACCGCGAACGAGCAGTTCGTGTCGAGCCAGTGTCCAAGGTCATTCTGGAATACAAACACCAGGGGAACTGATGATCTCACAAGACTTCGTTTATGACGACACCGCGCAGGCGCACTACCGGGAAGATGGGTATCACATCTTCGACAACTGCCTGACGTCGCAAGGGGTCGACACATGCCGGTCGAACATCGAACGCATCGTGGCTTCACTCCATGCAGACAGCATACCCGAGGAAATCATCTGCGTGCACCAACGCGGCGAGAGATGGCTATGGGATTTGGCTGTGCAACCACAGATCCTCGACATGATCGAGCGCACGATCGGGCCAGACATCCTGCTGTGGTCTATTCATATCCTGGCCAAGCGCCCGGGTGCCGGAATAGATGTGCCATGGCACCAGGATGCCCCGTACTGGAACGTCAGCGGCAACATGCCCGGCGCTGTCTGGCTCGCGATCGACGACGTCGACGAAGGCAACGGCAGCATGTCCGTCCTCCCCGGATGGCACACGAAAGGAACCCTGCCCCGGCGCGACAGCCGTGCGAACAACGCGTTTAACGAAGAGATCGAACCCGGCGCCCTGCCCGAGAATATTGATGACATCAAGGTTACCTACCGTTTGAAAGGCGGCCAGATGGCGACCCATCACACGATGATCCCGCACAGCTCAACGACGAACAGGTCAGAACGCTGGCGACGCGTCATCGTCCTGCGCTACATCGCTGCCGACGCACAGATCGGTGAGAAAACGTACGTCTGCCCGATAACACGCGAACCGTTTGATCGCGAAGCTTTCCTCGTGCGCGGCCGCGACCTGAACGACCAGGGCCGACGGCAGACGCCGTTTTAGCCGACCCCGGACTTTACCCGTTCCTCGTTGAGCGCGGCAGTCTGGCTGCTGGTCGGCAGACGCACAAGATCAAGGACCTGAACACATCGGCAACCGCCGAACTCGGCGACCCGGACAAAGTCAGGCTACTGTTATCCGGCCGTGATTGGAGGAAAGGAAACCTATGAGTGCAGGCAGCACAATCCGTTTGGAATCATCGCAGGATGTACTGCTGTTCGAGTCGTCCTCGGCTGCGTTGGTGTCATTCCGCAGCAAGGCTGTGCCGGACCAGGAATTCATTTTGCCAGGAAGCTGTCAGCCCGTCTTCGTCATCCAATATCTGGATGAGGCGCACCGCTTTCGCCAGATCGGATCGGATGAGGCCGTGGAGGTCGAGATCAGCAGCGTGGCTTCGTCGGAAGACGGCGGCACGACGACTCTCATCGCACATTTCCGGCAGCTGGGGGGACTGGATTTTGACGTGACCGTAACGGTTCGCGCCACGGCCAACGACCGCTACAGCCGCTGGTCACTCTCCCTGCGAAACGGTGCCGGCCTGTCGATCACAGACGTGCAGTTCCCCTTCGTGGTCTCGCCCTACAGCCTGGGCGGCAAGCCGGGCACCGAAGCCATGCTTCTTCCCTTCGGGCCGGGCGTGTTGCTCAATGGGCCAAAGCCACAGGACCTGGAGCCCGACTGCCCGCACACCTGGCAGATGCGCCCGGAGAACGGCGACTGTTCCCACTATCCCGGCTTGGTCGTGGCTCAGTTCCTGGCTTACTATAATGATCGAGCCGGCATCTTCGTGAGCTGCCAGGATTCGAACGGGATGATCAAGTTGATCATGCCGGTGCACCGCGAACCGGGCGTGCGCCTCGGCATCTCTCACGTGGGCGACTGGCCGCAGCACGGTGAACGCCAGTTGGAATACGACGTGGTGATCGGCAGCTTCACCGGAGACTGGTACACCGCTGCCGACATGTACCGCGATTGGAGCTTGCAGCAGAAATGGGCGGCCACACCGCTGAGCAAGCGGACAGATGTGCCGGAATGGCTGCTCGACTCGCCACCGCATATCATCCTGCGCATCCAGGGCGAACTGGATATCGGTCCGACGGCGCCGAACGAGGCGTTCCTGCCGTACCGCAAAGCACTCCCGCTGCTGGACGAACTCTCCGAGCGGATCGATGCGCCAATAGTGCCCGTCATCATGTCGTGGGAGCGGGCCGGCCCATGGGTTTACCCGGATTGCTTTCCGCCGGTCGGCGGCGAGGAGTCGCTGCGCGAGTTCACGGAAATGGCCCGAGAGCGCGGCTGGCGTGTCGGCACTTTCGCCAACGGGACCCGATGGGTGGTCGGCCACTTCTGGAGTGGATACGACGGCGCCGACTACTTCGCGGAGCATGGCGGTGACCGGTCGGTGTGCCGGACACACACGGGGGACCTCTGGTCCGAACAATGGGATGCAACCTGGCGTCCCAGCCACCCCGCCTGCCTCGGGGCGCCGCAGACCCGGGAGATCGCGCAGGAGTTCGTCCGCACCATGACGGATCTGGGACTGGACTGGATCCAGTTCCTGGATCAAAACGTTGGCTGCTGCACGTTCCCCTGCTTCGCGACGGATCACGACCATCCCCCAGCCCCCGGCCGATGGATGACCGACCGCATGGAACAGCTTGCCGATTACTTCACCGAAGTGAAGACGGAGCAGCTGGCGCGCAGCAAAGGCCAGCGCCAGATGGTGTTCTCCGTCGAGACGCCGGTCAACGAATACTTCCTGCCGCACTTCCAATGCTGCGACGTGCGCGTCATACCGCCGGGCCACGATGCCAGGGGCCATTTTCCGAGGCCCTTCCACAACATGTGCTATTTCGTGCCTCTCTTTCACTACCTGTACCATGAGTTCATCGTGATCCAAGGCGGGTTCGGGATGGGACCGGAGCCCTATCACCTGCCGATCCGCAACGCGTACAACCTGGTCGTCGGCGAAATCCCAGGTGCAGTGATGAAAAGCGACGGCACGCTCCTGAACCTGGACACGACCGACTGGGCGCCGTGGGATATAGAAGTCGGCAGCAACGACGATGCCGTGGAGATGCTCGCCGCAACCGCAGCCCTGAGGCGCGGACCGGCCGCAGACTTCCTGGTCTACGGGCGCATGATGCAGCCCGCCCAGGTTGGAGAAATCCGCACCATGCGCTGGCAACACGATGGGAAGGATCACCAGATCCCGTCCGTATTCCACGCCGCGTGGCAGGCGCCCGACGGGCGCCTCGGCCTGGTCCTTGCCAACTGGACGACCGAAACGCAGGAGATCACCGTATCGGATAGCCGGCTCGGACCGACGGTGACCCAGCACGGATCAGCGCGAAACTTGGATCCTCAAAGCCACCAAACCAGCAATGGCAAACTGTCAGTGACGCTGCCGGCGCTCAGTTGCACCCTGCTGGATACCGCGACGGGGGAATAGCGATGGAATCGAAAACGTGCAAGGTTGCGCCATCGCTATTCGAGCAGGCAACAAAGGTTTTCGATGGCTGGACCGATCCCGGCACCGGCATGCGCGTGCTGCGCATCTACACCCGTGGCCAGGATGCCGAAGAGCGTATCTGGGGAACGCAGTACCATCAGTTCCGATGCTTTCTCGAAAACGGTCGCAAAATCCTGCTCCGCCAAGGTGACATTCCGGACCAGGGAGCGGCGGCTTATCTCCTGCTAGACCTGACAACCGGACAAACCGAGTATCCGTTCCCGTCCGGACATGAAGTGACCGAAATCAGCGGCGATACCCAGCTCGCCTGCCTGATCGACAACAACACCCCCGGGCAGCGCGCGATACTGTGGGATATCCGCCAGGGGCTTGAGGTGGCATCGGTGCAAGTTGACGGATGGCGTCTAAGCTGTGCCACCAGCCTGCTCAGCGATGACCGGCGGGCAATGGTTTTCTTTTTTCGCGGCCAGCCCTACGGCGAACATGTGCAGTCAAGGCATTACATGATCTGCGCCGATGAGCCACCGCGCCTGACGCTCGAGGCGGATGGCTACTTCTGCAGCCACATACAGGGGTGCCCGACGGACCCCGACTTGTACGCTTATGACCGCTGGCCATCACCGGAACGGTACATCGACCAAGCCCTGCATCTGCGAACGCTGGACGGTCGGCACGATCAACCAGTGCCCCTGGCGGAGGACGCCCTGCGACCCGCCATGATGCAGGGTGCCCGCGACCATTACCTGTGGACCCCCGACGGCAAACGCATCGTCAGCTATCTGACCCCACACAAGTTCGACCTGGGGCCGAACTTCAACCATTACGAGGTGGAGTGGTGGCTAAGCGCGACGGACTGGCGAACCGGTGAGGACCTGGCGGCAAAGTATCCGCCGGGCCGGTGGGGAGGGCACATGCAGGTGACGCCCGATTCGCGCTACATCGTCTGCGGCGGCGAACCGGGATACGACCACCTACTCGCCGTGGAAATCGAGGGACTGCGGCACGGATGGAACGAACAGATCATCGCCTCATACCCGACAACGAGCGACAGCGGCAGCCTTAGGGGCCCGTTTGCCTATCCCTTCGTGCTGCCCGATCAGAGCGGCGTGATCTTCAACGCCGCTTGGCCGGGCCCCAAGCACGGCGTGTACCTGGCAGAGTGGCCAGCAGATTTGACGTCCGACAACAATCGAGAGGGGCTGTTTGCACTTTCGTGAACCATTGAAGGCTTCGCAGAAACCGCTCTCAGTGAAATGTCAGTTAACCGATTTATACTGAATAGTTTATGAATCGGTTGCGGCCGACAGCGATATTCCACAAGCGGAGGGAACGGAGCACGATGACGGTGCACGATGACGGTGCACGATGACGGTGCATCGAATACAGAGCGGTGGCCGATGCCGCTTCAGCCTTCTTACGCAATTCTTCCAGGCCTTTCACCAGTCTCTCAAGCCGCTTGTTTCTCTCCTTGTATATTTCTTTAATCTCTGCGATGAGTGCCCTGTCATCAGCCGTAGGAGCCGCAGTAACAAGCGGAAGCACGAGCAAGAGAATCAAAGGAATACAAAGTAGCTTCTTCATCGAGGTCTCCGAATTGAGGCGGATCATTTCTATGGTCGTCTTGGCGTCCTGTCTGAGTACGTCGGTAACATTGCGGTTACGGGATGGAATGCAAGAATCGAGTTGTATGACTGTCGCAACCGGTCAACTGAAAATCAGCAGCCATTGCCTCTACTCCAGATCCTCCGCGATCGATTCCGGCTCGAAAGAGAACCAACAGGCACGGTAGGCCATGGTTTGCCGACAACTTCTGGACCCAAGAACTTGAACAGGCAGTCACCCACCGAATCGATCCGACCATCCGACAAATTTCCTGACACCGGAAAGCTACACATCCGAAAAGGTCGCATTAAGTTGTCGTACACTACCAGGGAAAACCTCATGCCTGAAAAAGAACACTACAGTGACACTATACCGGATACGCTTGACCTGGCCGAGCGGGGTGAGCTGGCCCTCCATGGCATGTGCAATACGATGGACCCGGACAATGAGGCGTTGATGTTTTTCGAGGTCCACTTCTGCCACCGTCCGCCCATGATGCGGCACCGAGGCTGCGACTGGGATTGCACGCCCAAGTTTGCCGAGGCGATCCCGCAGATGCG
>CAUZJQ010000141.1:0-10321 GCA_963580095.1 Lentisphaeria bacterium
GGGCGTTTGTCATCATCCTGGCCTTCGCCCTGTTGTATTTATGCCTGCCGAACACCCAGGTTCGGATCATGTCCGCCATTGTCGGCGGTGCCTGCGGCGGTCTGTTGTGGCTGGGCTGGCAGTGGATGTGCATTCGTTTCCAGCTGGGTATCACCAACATGAACGCGATTTATGGCGCCTTTGCCGGATTGCCCATCTCATTGTTCTGGCTGCAGGTCAACTGGGTCATTGTCCTGCTCGGAGCCGAAATCAGTTTCGCATACCAGAATATCCGGACGTACGCGCATGAGAGTCAATTGCGGAATCTGACGTTTTCCACGCGTCTGCATCTGGCCCACTACATCGTTCATGAAGTCTGCCGCGTCTATCGAGACGACGACGGCCCCTGGCATGCCCTGGCGTTTCAGCAGCAATACAATGTACCGATCCGCCTGCTGCGCACCGTGATCCATGATCTGACCCAAGGCAATGTCCTTCTCGAGGTCGAAGGCGGGGGCCTGGTGCCCGCCAGGGATCCCGCCACCTTGTCCCTGCGCGACGTCGAAAAGGCGCTCTACGGCGCCTGCAGTGCCTATATCGCAAACCTCAACGATCGCATCGAAGCGCCGTCACTCGACATGCGGCAGGCGACTGAAGAGGCGTTTCTCGAATCGCTGGAAAAAGCCAAATTAGCCAGTATTCTGCCTGCCTCCGACCCGTCCGCTGCCGGCGGCGCGGAATAACTCAACACGTGACACCATGGAACACGATCCGATGAATCTCGCTATGCAGTTACGTCAACGCGCTGCCGGGGGCGAAGCCCTTTGCGGTACGTTTCTCAATGAGTTGCGCTCGCCGTGGGTCCCGGTCATCCTTGGCAATGCCGGTTTTGACTACGTGGTTATCGACGAAGAGCACGGTCGTTTCACCGTATCTGATACTGCCAACCTGATTGTTGGCGCCACCAGCATCGGCCTGTGCCCGCTCGTCCGGGTGCCTCTGTCCGAACCTGCCGGCATGAGCCGTACCCTCGATGCCGGCGCCCAGGGCGTTGTCATTCCGATGATCCGCACGCTCGACGACGCCCGTCTCGTTGTCGAGCGCACCAAATACCCGCCACTCGGCCTCCGCGGTTTGCATACCACATCGCCGCATACATCGTTTTCACGACTCACCGATGTCAAGCAGTACGTGCAGGACTGTAACGACTCGTTGCTGACGATTCTGCAGGTCGAAACCGCGGAAGCCCTGGCGATTGTCGAAGACCTCGCCGCAGTCGACGGCGTCGATGGGCTGCTGCTCGGCCCGAACGATTTGAGTGTTGCCCTGGGGTTGATCGGGCAGCCTGGGCACGAGCGTGTCTTCGAAGCTGCTGCGGTCATCGTTGAGGCCTGTCGAAAAAGCGGCAAACTGGCGGCCGTGCAGACCGGCGACGTGGCCACGGCCAGGCGGTTCCGTGAGCTCGGCATGGATCTGGTGAGTGTCGGGTCGCCTGTCGGGTTTCTGGCGAAGCAGGCAGGCGTAATAGCCGGCGGCATCAAAGAATCAGTCTGAGGCCCGGCCCGGTTTGACGATGTCGCAGAGCAGCGACGACGAGATGATGCGCCTTGTCTGCACCCATACCCGCTGCCGCGAAACGGCATGGCCGTGCGCCGCACACTCGTCGAGATACTGATCGAGCGTGACCTTGCCTTCCGCGGCATTGTACATCGCCGCCTCTTCCAGGCAGATTACGCCGTCCTGCTGCGCCGACAGGCGCCCGATGTAGGTGTATTGACTGTCGGTGTCGACTACGACATTCTGGTTTTCGAATGATTCCGGCAGGTTCATGCCGTATTATACATCACTCATCCTGCGGCGGAAATCGAATTCTTCAACAATTGCTGTGGCGCGATCGTAATCAGTGCTGCGGCACCTGCTGCCATATGTCCGTGTTTCATTCCGATAACGACGCCGAGACTCAGGGGCTCGGCCAGCGCCTGGGGGCCACTCTCCGCGGCGGCGACGTGGTTGCCCTGTACGGTGACCTGGGTGCCGGCAAAACCGTTTTCGCCCGCGGCCTGGCCCGTGGCCTTGGTATCGACGAACCGGTGACCAGCCCGACATTTGCCCTGGTACAGGAATACCAGGGAGAAAGTCTGAGGTTCTGCCACATGGATCTGTACAGGCTCGATTCTCCGGAGAACGTTATCGGTATCGGCATCGATGAATACTTGGGCGATGCCGGTGCGGTCACTGTGATCGAGTGGGCCGAGCGACTCGGGAACCTTTGCCCCGAAAATCCTATCCAAGTTCATATCACTGCGACTGCCGGGACGCGTCGGATCGAAATCACCGGCACCACCGATTTTCAGGTCTCCGCGGGCCCCGGGGACTGACGAATTGACTACCGCTTGCGCGCCCAGCGTGTCGAGCGCCTCGAGCCACTGGAAAAACCAGTCACACGGTCTATTATACCCGCTTCTCTTTACCGCATATGGGGTTCAGTACACAGCATGTCAGATGCAAAAGTTCTCGTCGCTTCCGGAAACGATATTGCCCAGGTACGCGTCATTGGACGGGCGACGCTTCAGGCCAGCCAGAGCCTGCGCGATTTCGGCCTCGAAATGATCGCCGCCAATGTCAGTAGGATGCTCGTGAATCTCGGTGAATGCGAGGGCATGGACAGCACCTTCATGGGGATCCTCGCGATGATCGCTCGGCGTAGTAGCGCCAACAGTAAATTCCGTGTCGAAATCGTCAATGCCGACGATAATCTCAAAATGTTGCTCGATACCCTGGGGCTCACAAGGCTTTTCGCCTTCACACACACCGAGACCGCGGCCGAAGATTGGACCGCACTATGCAACACCATCGCCGACGATGGTATCGAACAGCAGCAGACCATTCTCAAAGCGCATGAAGCCCTCATGGACGTCGACGAGGCCAATGTGCCCAAGTTCAAGGAGGTCGTTGAGTTTCTCAAACAAGGCCTGCGTTAGATGAGCAATTGCCCGATCGATCCCACAACCCCGCTACCAGCCCGGAGCTCGCCAAGATGAAAAGATTATCTATCTTAGCCGTCGCCGCAATGTTGTCCACCACCGTTGCCGCGTCTGCCTTAAACCCCGCCTACGTCGACATGGAAAAGGTCTTCCAGGAATACTACAAGACTGCCCGCGCCGACAAATATCTGCGCGAACAGACCGACACCTACCGGGAGTACGCCAAAACCCTGGCTGCCCAGATCGATGGACTCAAGGACCGGTTCGAGGACCTGCTCGAAGCGTCGCAGAATATCGTCCTCGCCGAGGAGGTTCGCGAAGGAAAACGCCAGGAGGCACAGTTGACACTTCGCGATTATGAAACCAAGAAACGACAGCTGCAGGACTACGAACGGCATCGTAAAGAAGAACTTAGCAAGCAGTACGAAAAACGTCGTAACAGCATCATTGAGGAAATCGCACTACTCGTCAAGAACGTCGCCAAGAAGGAAAGCTACGACGTCGTCTTTGACATCTCTGGAAAGACCCTCAACGGCATCCCGCCGTTTGTCTATTACGACGAGAACAAGCTTATCACTGACACCCTTATCACCGAGCTCAATCGTGGCCATGAAGACGAGCTGCGGGAGTTGCGTGCCGAAAGCGAAGATGAAGTGGAACCCGTTGACAATGAACCAGAAGAGTAATCTGGTTGTTTCTTGACAGGATATTCGGATGAAAGAGTTTTCCGCCACCCAGGTTGCAGCCCTCGTCAATGGTACCATTGACGGTGACGAATCGTGTCGCATTTCCGGTGTCGCGGCGCTTGCTGAAGCTGAGTCCCATCATCTGTCGTTTCTTGGCAATTCCCAGTACACGCCGCAGGTCCTGCCGTCGAAAGCTGGGGTCGTCATTGTCGAGTCGGACTTCAATGAGCTGCCACCGAAAAACCGTTGTTGGGTTGTTGTCGAAAACGCCTCAGCCGCTTTCAGCACCGTCGTTTCGGAGTTCGCACCCCCCGCCTTTTCGCCGTCTCCCGGTATTCATCGCGGCGCTGTCGTTGATCCCGGTGTCGTGGTGCCGGACGATGTGCATATCGGCCCAAACGCGGTCATTGAAGCTGGCGTCATTATCGGCGCCGGTGCCGTCATTGGTGCTGGTTGTTATGTCGGTTGGCAGGTCAATATTGGTGCCGGGTGCCGGCTGCATCCCAATGCTGTCGTGCTCGAGCGTTGCGTACTTGGCGACCGGGTAATCATTCATAGCGGTACCGTGATTGGCAGCGACGGCTACGGATTTATCCCTGGCACCGTACACCAGAAGATCCCCCAGGTCGGCATTGTCCAGATCGACGACGACGTGGAGATCGGCTCGAATGTCAGCGTCGATCGTGCCCGGTTTGGCCGCACCTGGATCAAGGCCGGTGCCAAGATCGACAATCTGGTGCATCTGGCCCACAACGTCGTCATCGGCGAGCGTTGTTTCATCGTTGCCCAGGTTGGCTTGTCCGGTAGTGTGGTCGTCGGCGACGATGCCATTCTGGCTGGTCAGGCCGGGGTCGTCGGTCACGTCACTATTGGCGACCGTGCTGTTGTCATGGGCGGTGCCGCCGTGTGGGACGATGTTGAGCCTGGTACCAAGGTAGTCGGTGACCCCGCCGCTCCTCGCATGGAGTATCTGCGTCAACTCGCCCTCATCAAGCGACTCCCCGACCTGCTCAAGCGTCTCGATGCCCTTGAGCGCCGCTTCAGCGAATAGGCAATCATATATCGCATTATTTGGGGTAGTTATATTAGGGCTACCCGTTTATATCGGACGACTTTTGTTCCCATTCCCACATTAAATGGGGCCCACTTTAATATAGAACCGAGAACTATCTTGCCGGTGTGTGCAGGGCGTTTAGTTTAGCCATCGAAAAGTATCTGATTGGTCGACCCGATCCGCAAATAAAGGGGTGTCTGCTTTGATCCGACGTCGTGGATCACATGCAACAGCCGACCGGGCAGGAAGGGATTTGGACGGTGGGATCGAGGTGGTTCTGGATGAGGTCGGCGAAGGCACCGATCAGCGCCGGATGGTCACCGACAGTGCTGGCGCGGATCATCTTCAGATTCAGTCGGTCGCAGACCTCGCGCGCCTCGGTGTCGAGATCATAAAGCACCTCGAGATGATCAGACAGGAAACCGATCGGGTGGATGACCACGGCGCTGCAATTGCCGGCTATCGCCTCGAGATGATCGCAAATGTCCGGCTCCAGCCAGGACTGCGACGGCGGGCCGCTGCGGCTCTGATAAACCAGATCCCAGGAAGGCTGTGCGCAACGGCCAGCGACGGCTTCGCACGCCGCGGTCAGCTGGGCCTCGTAGGGCGACACCTCCGACATCGAAAGTGGAATGCTGTGTGCCGTGAACGCAACCCGGACGTCGCTTGTAGGAAGTGCGTCGAGTGCCTCCCGCAGACGATCGGCAGCAGCAGTGATGAAGCCGTCACTATTCCAGAAAAGGGGCAGCTTGTCGACCGCAGGAGCACGGTCCACGGTTGCACGGGCAGCATCGATGTCCTCCTGATACTGCCGGCAACCAGAATAAGAGCCAAAAGCAGAGGTCACCAGAGCCATCGCCCGTTTGATACCGTCGTCACGCATGCTGACCAACGTATCTGCCAGCAGCGGATCCCAGTTGCGATTGCCGAAATAGATCGGCAAACGAACCTCTCGGTCTGCGAGGACTTGGCGCAGCGCTGATATAGTCTCGCGATTGAGCTGATTGATGGGGCTGACACCGTCGAAGTGGTAATAGTGCTCAGCGACTTCCAGTTTGCGTGCCTCGGGGACACGCCGCCCCCGCAACACGTTGTCCAGAAAAGGCAGAACGTCGGCACGCTTTTCCGGACCGCCAAAGGAAATTAGGACGATTGCATCGTATGGTGTTCCAGTAGTCATGGCACGGCGGTAACCGAGAATTGTGTCTTTCTGGTCTCGTCCGGTGATTCCATTTTCGAAATGGTGAAATAAAAGACACTACCACCGTCACTTCCCGCCTCGACTCCAATTCGGCCGCCATGCCGCTCGACGATTTTCTTACAGATCGCCAGGCCGATACCTGTTCCGGGATACTCAGTGCGCGTGTGGAGTCGCTGGAAGATAACGAAAATTCGATCGGTAAACTTCGGGTCGATGCCGATGCCGTTGTCGCGAACTTTGATCTGCCATTCAGTGCCGATGTGTTCGGCAGTGACGTTCACGACGGGCGGCTCGTCACCGTGGAATTTGATCGCGTTGCCGATGAGATTCTGAAACAACTGCGTGAGCTGGGTGGCGTCGCCCATGACGACCGGCAGTTCATCAAAAACTACCTTGCCGCTGTGTTCGGCGATAGCGGCCTCCAGGTTGTCGACGGCCTGGGCGACGACCTCGCTACAGTCGGTGACTTCGAATTTCCGGCCAAGGCGTCCGACGCGCGACAAGGCGAGTAGATCTTTGATGAGTTGCTGCATGCGGCCGGCGCCGTCGTTGATGTAGTGGAGATATCGATCGGCCTTGGGGTCGAACTGGTTTTTGTATTTTTTCTCGAGGCGGTCGGTAAATCCGATGATCTTGCGCAGAGGTTCCTGCAGGTCGTGCGAGGCGACATAGGCGAATTGCTCGAGCTCGGTGTTCGAGCGGGTCAGCTCTTCCGCCTGAAGTTCGAGGTTGCGCCTGGCGATCTGCATTTCGATGGCGGTGGATGCGAGCTGCGCCAACTGTATGAGGACAATCTCGTCTTCCTCGGTGAATTCACCTTGGTACTTGTCGGAAACCTGGATGAGCCCGAGGTTGCCCCCGTCGTGAGCGATGAGTGGCGCGGCCAGCCAGCCGCGCATTTTGGGGAGGTCAGCGGTCGCATCACAACCGTGCCAGCGTGGATGCCTGTCGAGTTCTGCGGCCGACACTCGCGCCGGCTGGTTTTGCTCACAGGTATAGGCGTAGAGGCCCTGGGCATGCGGGATCATGTCGTAGGCAGTGCCGGCGTCATATTTCTCGGAGAGATTGAGCGACCGGATCGCATGGCCCCAGTCGTTACCCTCTCGGCAGCAGACAAAAGCCAAGTGGCTGCCGATAATCGACCGAGTATGCACGGAGGTGATATGGACGGCATCCTCGAGCGACTCGGCGCTGTTGACGGATTTAGCGGTTTCGGTCATGCTGATCAACTGCAGTCCGCGCATCTGCAGGTCGCGGTGTGCCTCCTGCAGCTGGTGCTCGGCCGATCGACGGACGTTGATTTCCAGCGTCAGCTTGTCGTTGCTGGCGGTCAGGGCTTCGGTCTGATCAATGGAAGTCTGGGCAAAATGGATGGTCATCGACAGCAGGACGCTGACAACGATGCCTGCCAGCAATATCCATGCTGTGACCAGAGACTGTTCGGCGAGCAGGGTCGATTGTGCTGGTGCCACGTGGATCCGGAAGGTGGTACCGAGTAGCGTCAATTGAACGTTACGGCCCCATTTTTCGTCGAGGTGCGGCAACGTCCGACCACGGCTGTAAAGCAGCCTGTTTTTTGCGTCGAAGACGGTGTATTCGAATCCATCAGCGGCTTGATCGAGGATTTTGGCAAAGGGGCTCATGTCGAGCAGGCCGACAACGAAACCGTTGGGAGTATCATCGTTGGATGAGGTTGGCGCGATGACCATGACACCGCTCTCCAGGCCGGGCAGTTGCAGGCCTACGGACAGCGTCACATCTTTGTCGCGTTGTGCTGTGCCCAGTGCCAAGCGGATAACGGGGTGTGCGGCGAGGTCGTCGGGCAGGCGGACGTTGTCGGTGTTGAACGCGACCGTCCAGCGCGTGTTCATATCCCCATCGACACGGCCGCCGGCAACGTAGGCGTGCAAGTGCTTGAGCTGGCCGCTCAAGTTTGCTTCCCATTCGTTGCGATCGATGTCGTTCTTGTCCTGCCACTGCCAGGCGTTGCGGCGCATCGGCAGCACCAGCGACCGCAGTTCCAACGACAGTTCGTCACCGAGTTGCTGGGCCGTAGTCGTGATCAGGCGTTCGATCTGTTGTTTCTCCTGTATCGCCAGGGACTGCCACAGACAAAGTGTCACGGTGAGGCTGGAGATGCCGGCGAGCGCTGAGAACCAGCGAGGCACCTCCCAGGCACGTGAAACTGTAACGCTCCAGGCATAGGCCAGCGTGCCGATCCCGACACCGATAAAACCGATGGCGGTGTGGATCCCCATGCGGTTGGCGTCGCCGTAGCCGTAGGCTGAGCCGAGGTTGGAGACATAGCCGAAAAAGCCGACACCGGAAATGGCGATCTGCAAGGCTCCGAACAGGCCGATGGTGCTGATCTTTCGCTGTGAAATCCGCGGCGGGCAGATAAGCAAAAGCGCCAAACCGGCAAGGATGCAGCACAGCGCGGTGTTTGGTCCCATGCGACCAGGGGGGCCGGTGCGATCGAGTACGTAGTGGGCAAAGAAAAATTCGTCGATGCCAAAATTGCCGCCCCCGGCGTATTGCGCCATCGTCAGTCCGCCAAGTGCCGTACAAAGGAGGCCGGCGCCCAGCGAGACGAACCGCACCTCCCACATGACGGCATTGAGAATACCCGCACCGGCGAAAATCAGGGCCAGCGCCGTGTTAAACTGCATCGGAGCGGAACCGGGCTGCACCTGGATCAGGAAATGATTGCCCACGTACCAGCCGACAATGACCAGGACGCCGATCAGGGCGACGGTGGCACCGGCGCACACGGCGAGTGTCCGTGACCAATGATTTGCTACGGCTTGATTCATCAAAGGGTCGGCAGGGAAAGGTAGGGGCAGGTGAAGTGGGTCCGATTTCTGCGCAATGTTACTGGAATTTTACTGAATTGCAACGAATGGTAGCGACTCTACCTGTATAGCGTGCAGGTTGTCACTGTAGACGCGCCGTTCCCCGGTAGGCTCAACCATTTACGCAGACCATAGAGAGACGAGATGACAGCACGAACGATTCGCATTCTCATCGTTGACGACGACCCGGCCGATGCCGAGATCATCCAGGAACTGCTGGAGGAATGCGCTACTGTTGTTGAAATTCATGCTGTGCACGATGGTATCGATGCGCTAGACTACCTGCACAGTTGCACTCACGAGCCAGTCGTCGGCCTGCCTGACCTGATCCTGCTCGACCTAAACATGCCCCGCAAAGACGGTCGTGAAGTCCTACAGGAAATTCGAGCCACTGAGCAGTTGCTGCACCTGCCGGTGATCATATTGACAACGTCGCAGGAGGAGGATGAAATCGAGCAGGCCTA
This sequence comes from Lentisphaeria bacterium, assembly GCA_963580095.1. GTDB lineage: Bacteria > Verrucomicrobiota > Lentisphaeria > JABSQK01 > CAJWLW01 > CAJWLW01. Next base: position 9,221 of record CAUZJQ010000141.1, read on the forward strand.
TCGGCTGGGCGCGAATTGTTATGTCTCGAAGCCCGCGGCAATGGCCGATTTCGAACGCCTTGTCAACGCCATTGAACTATTCTGGATGCAAACCGCGAGCCTGCCGCAATCAAGATGAGCCACGGCGGGCCACACACCGGTGTGAGTTAGTAAAATGACTGACTACAAGAAAATGCCGATTTTGGTCGTCGACGATGACGAGGCAGACGTTCTTCTTGTCAAGGACGAACTGGACGCAGCCGGCTTTAAGAACGTCCATGACACGCAGCGCGGTAGCGAAGCTTTGGCCTTACTCGGGCTCAGCGATACGGCATCACCGTCCCAGGTCGACCTCGACGCCCCAGACCCAAGCTTCGCCTTGGTCGTACTCGACGTTATGCTGCCGGACATCGACGGTTTCGAGATTTGCCGCCAGATCAAGCAACGCATCTCGCCGTTTTTTCCGGTCATCATGCTCACCGGCCTCGATGCTGTGGAAGATCATATTACCGGGATTGAAGCGGGGGCCGACGATTTCATATCGAAGCCTTTCCAGCCCGAACAGCTCTTGGCCAAGATCACGTTGCTGCTCAGTCGGTCACAGCAAGCAGGCGCTGCGGGGAATTCGGCGACGATGACGCATCTGGCGCGGCCTTATGCGGGGCAGCGCGTCGGCGAGTACACAATTACCCAGCTGCTTGGCTGGAGCGGCACCTCGCTCATCTACCGGGCCGAACACGACAACGGCGACGGCTTCGTCATCAAACTGCTGGCTGAACACACGGCTGCCGACGAGGAGGCGCACAAACGGTTCGATCGTGAAATGCGCATCATGAGCGAGCTCAATCACCCGAATCTCATTCAGATCTATGAGCACGGGACCTATCGAGATTGTCCGTTTTATGTCATGGAATATCTGGCGAGCAAGGACCTGCGTTGGCTGATTCACGACGGTCAGGTGCCGGGCGCGACCATTCTGGCCGTTGCCAAAGGTCTGGCGGAAGTACTCAAGTACGTACACGACAACGCGGTTGTGCACCGCGATATCAAGCTCGACAATGTCTATCTCGGTCCCGATAACGTCGTGAAGCTGGGTGATTTCGGCATTGCCCTGACATCTGG